>JAKLKR010000144.1:8290-8725 GCA_023150565.1 Planctomycetota bacterium | reverse complement strand
CTCCACCTCGTGGCCGAGCAGGCCGATCCCGACGGTCGTTTTCCGACGGTCAGGTTCCCCAACCCGGAGGAGCCCGGCGCGCTCGACCTCGCCCTGGCCCTGGGGCGGCATCCACAGCCCCTGCAGCGCTCCCAGCCCGAGTGAGAGCGCCAGCGCCGCCGGCAGCAGCGCCACCGCTCCCACCAGCTGGCGCGGCTGCGGCGCAGTCAGGAAGAAGGTCTCGCGCGCGCGGAAGGCGCCGACCCAGGCGAACAACAGGGCGGGCAGGGCGATGAAGGCGAGCAGCGGCGCCACCACCCGCGCCGGTGCCGGCAGTCCGCCCATCAGCCCGGCGCCCAGGGTCATGCCGCCCACCGCCACCGCGTACACCGCCAGCACCTCGAGCCCGCCCGGGGCGGCGGGCCGCGCGCCCCAGCGGCGGAAGCGCCCCCAGCC
>JAKLKR010000144.1:0-8280 GCA_023150565.1 Planctomycetota bacterium | reverse complement strand
GCGCGCACCAGGGCGGGATAGCGGAAGCGCTCGTCGTCCATCAGGCGCGCCGACCAGCCCACCACCACCGCCGCCACCGCCCCGCTCGCCAGGGTCGCCAGCAGCAGATGGCCCCAGGGCGGCACCGGGCGTTCGAGCGCGGCCTTGAGCGCCACCACCGCCCCGGTCACCGGCACCAGGTCGAGGGCGACGGTGGGAGCGGCATGCGGCACCAGCGCCACCATCGCCGCCCCCTGCACCGCCAGGATCAGCGGCGCAAGGTAGTTCTGCGCCTCCTTGGAGGAGGCCGCCAGGCCCGAGAGCGCGAGTGCGGCCGCCGACACCGTCACCACCAGCGGCAGCAGCACCACCAGGCACAGCGCCAGCGAGCCGGCGCCCATGGCCAGGATGCCGCCCAGGTCGAGCCCGGCCGAGGCTGGGATCTGCCCAGCGGCGAGCGCGGCGGTGAGCCCGAGCGAGGCGAGGTTGAGCACCACCGACACCAGCGCGGCGCAGGCCACCACCAGCAGCTTGCCGAGGAAGATGTCGCTGCGCCGCACCGGCTGCACCAGCAGGGTCTCCAGGGTGCCGCGTTCGCGTTCACCGGCGAGCAGGTCGACGGCAGGATAGAACGCCCCCACCACCGCCAGCAGCGCCAGCAGCATCGGCACCAGCCCGGCGACGCGGGTGCGCAGCTCCTCGCTCGGCGGGGCCAGGCGCGGCACCACCACGGTGAGCGGTTCGAGCGCCGCCGCCTCCAGCCCGGCACCGCGCAGGCGCTCCTCGACCAGGCTGCGCTTCCAGCGTGCCAGCGCCTGCTCGCAGGCGCGCTCCGCCTCGCCGGAGCGCGGGTTGGCCCCGTCCACCAGGCGCACCACCGCGCGTGCGGCCGGGGCCGAAGCCGGCGCGGCGGCCGGCAGCACCACCACCGCCGCCGCCAGGTTGGCGGCGCGCAGGGCGGCGAGACCCTCGGCACGCTTGGGCGCGGGCGGATCGCCGGAACCGGCGAGGGCGCCGGCGGCCTGGCGCAGGCGTTCGCGCGCGGCCTCGGCCGGGGCCTCGACCTGGACCGGATCGCCGGAGGCCTTGGCCGCGCGCGCGACCTGGTCCGCCAGGGCCTCGGGGGCATCGATCAGCGCCAGCCGCGCCGGCTCGGCCTGGTGGGCGCGGGCGAGCTGGGTGGCCTGGATGAGGAACATCATCAGCAGCGGATAAAGCAGGACCGGCAGCACCAGGTTGACGAACAGGGTGCGGCGGTCGCGCAGGATCTCGCGGCCGTCCTTGAGGAACACCAGGCGGGCGCCGCGCGGGATCATGCCGCCGCCTCGTCGTCGGCACGCACCAGCGCCAGCACCGCGGCGGCGAAGGCCGCGCCGCTGCCCAGCCCGGCGGGCGGACCGTCGAACACCACCCGCCCGCGCCGCATCACCACCAGGCGGTCGGCCACCGCCTCGACCTCGGCCATGACGTGGGTGGCGACGATGATCAGTCGCCCGGGGGTGCGGCTGGCGCGCACCGCCTCGACCACCGCGTGCGCGGCGGCGAGATCGAGCCCGGTGGTGGGCTCATCGAGCACCAGCAGGGGCGGCTGGGAGAGCAGCGCGCGCGCCAGGTTGAGGCGCTGGAGCTGGCCGGTGGACAGGCCCTCGATGCGCTGGTCGAGGAACTCGGCGAGGGCGAAGCCATCGGCCTGGACCGCCACCGCGGCCACCAGCGCGGCACCATCGAGCCCATGCAGCCCGCCGGTGTAATGCAGCAGTTCGCGTCCGGTCAGGCGCTGATAGAGGCGGGTGGTGGTGGACAGGTAGCCCAGCCGCCGGCGCACCGCCGCCGGATCGGCGGCGGCGTCGATGCCGTCGACCAGCAGGCGGCCGGAATCGGGGGTGAGCAGGGTGGCGATCAGGCGCAGCAGGGTGCTCTTGCCGGCGCCATTGGCGCCCACCAGCGCCACCACCCCGGGTTCGAGGTGGAGGTCGATGCCATCGACCGCGCGCACTTCGCCGCGGGCGGGGTCGTAGAAGCTCTTGCGCAGGGACTGGCAGTGCAGCACGGGCGCGGAGCGTGGCCCGCGCCCGTGCGGTTGCCAGCCCCAGGGCCGGCGCTCAGCCCTCGCCGTAGGGCATGGGCGGGGTCTTGCCGCGCAGGCGGGCATAGACCGCCAGGGCGCCGCGGTGGTGGGCGGTGTGGTCCATCAGCGCCCCGGCCACGCAGCCGCGCGGCTGGCCGCCCATGATGCCCGGCGGCAGGGGTTCGCCCAGGCGGGCGGCGTTGGTGCGGAACGCCTGGGCGGCGGCGGCGAAGGAACGGTCGAGCCAGGCCAGGGATTCGGCCAGGGTGGCGACCTGGCGCACCCGCGCCTCGAGGGCGGGGAAGTCCATCGAGAAGCCCTCGGCGCGGTGGAAGGCGCCCTCGATGAACCAGTCCACCGTCTGGGCGGTATGGGCGATGTGCTGGGCGACGGTGAACATGCCCGGCTGGGGCGCGAAGCCGGCATCCGCCTCGCTGAAGCAGGCGATGCCGGTGCGGAAGAAGCGCAGGGTGGCTTCCACGGTGGAGACGGACTGGTCGGGGCTGGCCATGGGGACCTCGGGGGTTCGGGTGGCCGAGGTGATAGCGGGTGCGCGTGAACAGGTCAATAAGAACCCATTTGCGTGACAACAATGCCGGCCGGGGACATTACGGGGGTGGCGCCCCCTCTCCTACCAGAGCATCGATGCTACGGGGATGCAGCCATGGTCCCGGTGGACAAGCGGCTCCGTCGACGTGGGCGTCGACGCTCCGAAAGCGGCCGTCCGTGGTCCCCAACCCAGGGACCACGCCACGGCAACCCCCTCACCCAGCGGCAAGCGACATCAGCTGGCGGGCGTTGTCGACCTCGTCGTTGACCCGGGTCAGCAGTTCGACCAGCGAATTCTTGTCGAGCCCGAGGTGCTGCCACACCACCGGGTCGAGGGCAGCCTCGTCGCAGTTGCCGCTGACGCGGATCTTCTTGAGCGCGCACAGGTATTCGCTGAACAGGCACATTGCCACCAGCGGCATCTGCACGCCCTTCTTGATGTCGTACTGCCAGCGCAGGGTCTCGACCACCATCGGTTCGAGCTCCCAGTGCTGGGCCAGCCAACCCGAGATCTCGGCGTCGTCGGTGTCGAGCACGTGGCGGGAGGCGTCGTTGAAGCTGAGCTTGAACTCGCGCGCCACCGCGACGATCGCGCGCGTCTCCTCGGTCGCGTTCTCGACCAGCACCAGCTTGCCGATGTCCTTGAGCAAGCCGATGGTGTAGGCCACCCCGGGATCGCACAGACGGGCCTTTTCCGCGATCATCTTGCACAGGCAGGCGCTGACCGCGCTGTGCGCCCAGAATGCCTTCATGTTGAAGCAGGCGTTCTGCTGCTGGAAGGCGTTGATCACCGAGATCGAGAGCGCCACCGAGCGGATGGTCTTGAAGCCGAGCAGCAGGGTCGCCTTCTCGATGTCGGTGACCGGCTCCTTGAGGCCGTAATAGACGCTGTTGACCATGCGCAGCATCTTCGCCGCCATGGCCGCGTCCTTGATCATGATCGAGGACACGTCGGAGGCGTTCGAATCGGGGTCGTTGACCAGCCTGCACACCTGGGTCACCACCTCGGGCAGCGAGGGGATGGTATGGATGCGTTCGACGATCTCCTGGAAGCTCGCTTTCGTGAAGGCCACCGTCATCCCCCCTGTGGGGGAGGAGTATGATCGGCATTCCCGTCCGCGGCAAGGCCGCCCGCACCCATGCCATCGAAGAAGCCGAGCGCGCGTGCCGCACGCGCGTCGGCGTGCGCGGCCACGCGGTTCTCGGCCTCGATCTCGAGGAACAGCTCCTTGCGGTAGACCTGGTGCGAACGCGGCGCCTGGATACCCAGGCGGACCTGGCCGTTGCGGCCCACCTCCAGCACGGTGACCTCGACCACCCCGTCGATGACGATGCTCTCGCCGGTACGGCGGGCGAGGATCAGCACGGGGTGGACCTGGTCATGGGTGGTGCAGCCTCACCCGCGCCGCGGGAAGGGATTGCGCCCCTCCTTGATGTCCTTGAGGTGCAGGCGGACGGGCAGGCGGGTGTCGTTGATCACCAGCTGCTTGGCCCGGCCGGTGCGCCGGCAGACCAGGATCGGCGCCCGCAGGTTGGTGCGGATCAGGGCCGGATCATCGTCGAGCACCACGGTGGTGTAGAGGGTGAGCTCGGCGTGGTCGCGCGCGCCCAGGTCGATGACGTCCTCGGTGCCCAGCTCGATGTCGGGGTCGATGCCGGCCTCGTAGGGGGCGAGCAGGCAGAAGGACACGGTGGGGTCCTCGAGCGACTGCAGCCAGTACATCGGCCCGGACTGGGTCTGGTAGATGATGAAGGTGGTGAGCCGGTCGAAGCCCAGCACGGGCTGGACGAAGGTGATGACATGGTCGGCCGGGACGGCGACTTCGCCGCGCAGCATGGTCTTCACCGTGATGGTGGATGGGGCATCGGTCGGTGTGGGTCCGCTGAGCATGGCTAGCATAGGATGTCTCCGGAACGGCTGGTGCGCAAGTGCAGACGCAAACCAGGGGCCAATGCCGGCGCCTGGGTGTGGGTGTCGGGGCTTCCCCGCTTGGCTCCCGGTTTGCGTTGGCGGAGATGCCAGGGTATGCTGGCCTACCGAAGGAGCCGCCGTGGAGGTCCACCTGCTGGCCATTCAAGCCCGCCTGCTCCTGTGGGTCGGACTGGGCGTGCTGGGCACCGGCCTGTGGCTGGGGTTCACGCCCTGGACCTGCGCCTCGCGCGCCGCCATCGCCGCGGTGCTGGCGATGTGGGCGGGCCGCTGGCTGCTGGCCAAGGTGCTGGCGGTGATGGAGGAGCGCATGGCCGCCGACATGGCCGAACGCCAGCTGGCCGAGGAGCAGGCCGCGCACGCGGCCGCCGAGCAGGAGGCCAAGGACAAGGCCGCCGCCATGCGCACGGCCAAGAACCCCCCGCCCGCCCGCCCGGCGGCGCGCTGAGCACCCGGAGACCGCCATCGCATGGCAGGCATGAAGAGCGATCGTGTGCTGGCCTACCGCCGTGCCGAGGGCACGCGCACCGGGGATGAACGTGAAATGGAGATCCTGCGCCACCTGCCGCTGGTGCAGACGGTGGTCGACCGGGTGGCGGTGCACCTGCCCCCCACGGTCGACCGCGACGACCTCTTCCACGCCGGGGTGATCGGCCTGATCGACGCCATCAACCGCTTCGATCCTTCGCGCAACAACGCCTTCTCGACCTATGCGGTGATGCGCATCCGCGGCCAGATCATCGACGAGCTGCGCGCGCGCGACTGGGTGCCGCGCGGGGCGCGCGAACGGGCGCGCGACTGGCGCCGGGCCCTGGCCGAGCTGGGCGCGCGCCATGGCCGCACCCCCACCGACGCCGAGCTCGCCGCCGAGCTGGGCGTGCCCGAGGACGAGCTGCCCGAGATCGAACGCGGCGCCAACCTGGCGACCATGGTGTCGATCGATGCCCCCACCGGCGAGGACGGCGACGGGGCGATCTCGGCCTTCATCCCCGACCTCCACCCCGAGAGCGTCAATCCCGCCCGCCACCTGGAACGCGACGACCTCAAGCAGGCGCTGGCCGACGCCCTGCGCCTGCTCACGCCGCAGGAACGGCTGGTGGTCAAGCTCTACTACTTCGAGGAGCTGCTGCTCAAGGAGATCGCTGCGGTGATGGGCGTGACCGAGAGCCGGGTGTGCCAGATCCACGGCCGGGTGATGGGCATGCTGCGCTCGCGCCTGACCCGCGCCGACGCGGTCTGAGGCCGTCATGGTCGATGCGGCCGGCGGCTCACCGGGCCGGGGCCCGGACACCGGCGCAGTGCCGCGCGAAGCGGTGCGCGAGGCCGGACGCGAGGTGGGGCGCACCCTCGCCGCCCTGTTCCAGCCCGGCGAGGTGGTGAGCGGGCGGGTGATCGAACAGGTCGCACCCGGGGCCTGGGCGCTCACCGTGCGCGGCCGCACCCTGGTGGCCGAAAGCGCCGTCCCGCTGCCGGCCGACACCGTGGTGCGGCTGGAGGTGCTGCAGCAGTCCGACGGCAGGCTGCGCGTGCGCATCGCCCCCGACGCCCAGGGCGGACCCGTCGCCGACCCGGTCGGCCGGCGGCTGCAGGAACTCGGGCTGCCCGACACCGCCGCCGCCCGCCTGGTGCTGGCGGCCTTCGAGGAGGCCGGCGCACCCCTGGTGCCCAACCGGCTGCAGGCCGCGCTGGCGGCCCTGCGCGCGTTGGACACTGCGGCGCGCGGTGATCCCGGCGCCGCCGCCCCCCTGCCCGCGAGGACCACGCCCAGCGCGCCGCCGCCGGCGCTGGCACCCGGCGTGCGCGACCTGCTGATCGCCCTGGCCGCACCGGATGACCAGCCCGCGCCGGTGATGCTGCCGCGCAGGGCGGGGACCGCTGCGACCCTCGCAGGCGCCACCGGCCCAGCCCCGGCAGCCGCCACCGCCCCGGCCCCGGTCACCTCAGCGGCCGCCCCCGCCGCGCCCCGCACCGCCACCACCATCGCCGCCATCGCCCCGGCGGCGAACACCATCCCGGCCCGGGATGGCGCGCCTGCCACCACCGTGCGGCCGCCGGGCACGGCGCCCTCCTCCCCACCTGCGGGCACGCTCCCGTCCACGCCGGCCGTCCGTACCGGCGACGCCCCGCTGGCACCCCCGGCACCCCCAGTCTCAAGCACCCCCACGGTGGCGGCGCCCCCCATCCCCGCCGCCCGCCCCGGTTCCTCGGCGAGCCCGGCGATCCAGGTGCGCAGTCCGCCTGCCGATCAGCCCCGCCTGCGGGCGAGCGCCCCGACGGCCACACCGGACCTCCCGCGTACGGCCGAGCAACGTCCGGCGGCGGTCATCCAGACCCCAGGCAACGACCGCGGAGCAATCCCCGCGCCCAGCACGCCGGCGCCAGTTCCAACACCTGCCGCCTGGTCACCCGGGCCGGCACCTGCGGCCCCGACCCAGCCCGGCCGACCCACCACTCCGGCACAGCCGGCGCAGCCGGCCCCGACTGCCCAGAGCGATCCCGGCCACGCCCGCCCTGGCATCGGCTGGCGTCCTGCCAGCCCGGTCCCGGCGCCTGCACCAGCTGCCGCCCCTGCGCCCGGTTCCTCGCCGCCTCCACCGGCCGCCGTCCGGTCAGCCGCCGTCCAGCCGGGATCCACGGCACCGCTCCCCACCGCACCCGACCGACACCCCGCCTCGGCGATGACCGCCGCCGCACCACCGGCTGCCGCCCGCGCCACCGGCGGACCCACCCCACCGCCCACCGCCAGCCTGCAGTCCGCAGGTGCGACCATCCCGGCAGCCGTCGCACCGGCGCAGCCGCGCTCCGCCGCGCCGATGGCGCTCCCGGGCGGCACGCGCATCCCACCTGCAGAACCGCTGACCACCGCCCGCGAACCCGGCAGCAGCCGGCCGGCACCCCCCCTTTCCGCAGCCCTGCCGCCCGCACCGGTCAGCGCGTCCCGACCGCCGCCGCCCCCCACCACGGTGGCCTCCACCCCTGGTCCGACACGCACCCTCTCCACCGCGACCGCCGCCGGCCCCCCGCCCACCGCCGCCGAACTGCTGGTGCGGGCCCATGCCCGCCTGGCGGTCGCCAACCTGCCCGCCACCCCCGCCCTGGTGGCGTTGGCGGTGCAGGCGGAACGCCCGGGGATGCCGGATCCGGCGCGCAGCTGGCAGCGCCTGGCGGCGGCGGCGCAGCGGCTGCCCGGCGACGACCCCGGCACCGTGCCGCTGCGCGCCGCGCTCGCCGCCCTGCCGGCCGGGGACATCCCCGACCCGGCCGAGGGCGGCGCGCGCGCGGTGCTGCGCGCGCTGGTAATGGCCGGGGTGCGCCTGGCGGACCTGCCCGCCATCACCGCGCCGGCCACCGGTACCGCCGCCGTCCTGCCGGCCTCCGGCCGCAGGTCCGAGCAACCGCCTGCCGCCACCAGGCCAGCGGCCGCTGCCGACACCCCCGACCCCGGCACGGCGCTGCCGGACGCAGCCCCCCTGCGCCAGCGCCTGGCGGCGGTGGCGGCGGCGCTGCCGGCGGAGCCGGAACCCGGCGCCCCCGCCCTGCGCGAGGACCAGCGCTCGGCGCGCGAGGCGGTGGCGGAGGCGACCGTGCGCACGGCGCGCGACAGCTCGGCCCAGGAGGTCTTCCGCCCGCGCGAGCTGGCCGACTACGACCACGTCATCCCGCTGCCGCTGCGCTGCGGCGAGCTGCCCACCCCGGCGCGCCTGGCGGTGGCCACCCGCCCCACCGCCGGCGGCGGCAAGGCGGCCTGGCTGCG
>JAKLKR010000143.1 GCA_023150565.1 Planctomycetota bacterium | reverse complement strand
GGTGGGCGGCGCCACCGGCCACACCTGCACGCTGCGCCCGGCCTCGGCGAGCAGGCGCGCGCACACCCAGCCGTCGCCGCCGTTGTGGCCGCCGCCGCAGGCGACCAGGATGGTCCCGGCCGGGGCCAGGCGCTGGGCGGCGCGCGCCACCGCGGCGCCGGCGGATTCCATCAGCGCGCCCAGGTCGGCGCCCAGCGCCACCGCCGCCTCGTCGATCAGCGCGGTCTCGTCGAGCGGCAGCACCGGGGGGGGCTGGGCCTTGGGCGGCAGGTTGGGGGTGGGGGGTGGGGGGGAAGCACGGACGATCGCGCCATGCTGCGCACCCTGCTGCCCCTGCTCGCCACCCTGCCCCTCGCCGCCGTCGACCTGCTCGACGTCTGCGACCTGCGCGTCAACGCCGGCTGGGCGGGCGGCGACGCCGAGATCGCCACCAGCGCCCCGGCCCCGGTGCGCGCCCCCTTCGAGGGCTGGCGTGGCGGCGCCGACCTGGCGCTGGGGGTCGATCTGCTGTTCCTCGGCGTGGTGGGCGGGGCGGGGGTGGTGGGCGACCGCCGCTCCGGTGGCGGCTGGGAACGCGCAACCGCCAGCGGCCGGGTGTTCGCCGGCCCGTACCTGGCGGTCGGCCCGGTCAATCTGGAGCTCACCGGCAACCTCGCCCGCGGCCGCGGCCGCACCACCGCCCCCGGCGGCTGGGAGGTCGATGCCCCGGTGCGCGAATGGGGCGCCGATGCCACCCTCACCGTCGCCCTGGGCCCGCTGCGGGTGGGCGCCCAGGGCGGCTGGCTCGACAGCCGGAGCGACAGCGCCGGCGACAACCGCGGCAGCGTCGCGGTGCACGCCCAGGGCTGGCACACGGCGGCGATCGCCGGTTGGCGCTTCTGAAGCGTCGCTGACGCAACATCTGCTGGGTTCGCTCCGCTTGGCGGTCGGGGTGTAGGCGGAATACCCCACAGGGCGCGGCTTGCGGCGGGACTGTATCAAGGGTATGCTGTCCCAGGTGGGGGCGGCCATGCGAATCATACAATCTGGCATGTCGCTGCTCGAGGTCCTGGTCGCCTTGACCGTGCTGGCGCTGGGCTTCGGGGCGGCCTTCTCGGCGATGTTCACCGCCCGCACGGTCGACGAATCGGCGCGCAACGCCGAACTCGCCTTCCAGGAGATCCAGGCCCAGCTGGAAACCTACCAGTACCTGCCCTTCATCTCGCTGCAGACCAACTTCAAGGGCGCCGCCTTCGATGTCCCGGGCCTGACCGCGCCCAAGGGTGTCGCGGCGGTGGGATCGGTGACCAAGGCCGCCAACCCGTCGCCCGACGACACCACCCTCAGCCCCACCAATCCCAACGCGTTCACCAGCGCCGACACCAAGCTGCCGCTGCGCTTCCGCTGCACCTGGGTCGAGAACGGCAATCCGGTCACGGTCGAGGTCTACTACGTGCTCACCTACCGGGGGATCTGATCATGGCCACCCATCCATCCCCGCTGCCGTCCGCTTCCGTCCGCGCCGGCTTCAGCCTGCTCGAAGTGGTGATCGTGATGCTGATCGTCACCATCCTCGGAGCCCTGTCCGCCCAGGCCCTGTCCACCGGCACCCGGCTGAACGACCGCATCACGGTGCAGAACGATCTCACCACCCAGGCCAACCGCGTGCTCAATGATCTCGCGCTCGAACTGCGCACGGTCAATGCCAACCCCGCCGAACTGATCCTGCCGGTGGCGGCGGGTGGCGACCCCGACTGCGCCAGCGACACCGTGGTCTACAAGTACAAGACGTCGATCGGCATCGCCCCGGCGACGGACGTGATCGAAGGGGTCAACCACGCCTCGTTCCATACCCTCTATGAACCGGGTTACCACAAGCTGGTCTACAACCAGACCGCCGGCACCCTCACCCGCAGGGAATGCGACAAGTTCGGGGCGGTGGTCGCCAGCAAGCAGATCTGCGACAAGATCACCCCGCCCGGCACCGGCCTGCCCGAAGGCGGCTTCCAGGTCGTCAAGATCGGCAACACCCTCAACATGCGGCTGCGGATCCAGACCTCATTCCGCAGTGGTGCCGGCGAAGAACTCATCGTCCAGACCAGCCAGGCCCAGGTGCTGTTCCTGCGTTCGACCCTCAACTCCTACACGGGTTCCTGCCCCTATACCGATTACGCCGAGGGCGCCCCCACCGGCGGTACACTGACCACCACCGGACCGCAGATCATGTTCGGCAACGCCCTCAACTATACCGCCGCGGTCAGTGCGGGCTCGTTCAGCACCACCGAAAGCCAGGTGGTCGTCTACATCCAGCCGCCGGTCGGGCGTGACCTCTACACCGCCGCGATCGCGGTGAACATCGCCACCGACTACCAGACCGGCACCACCGGCAATCCGCCCAGCGCGGTGTTCGCCACCAGCACCCAGGCCCTCACCAATGGCGGCACCATCTCGTTCAGCTATGGCGGGACCCCGTATTACACCAATCTGCGCCGCACCGACCGCTCCTCCACCAGCGGCTGCCATGTCATCACCCTGCAGGGGGTGATCGCGCAGCCGATCAATGTCACGGTCAGCGCCGCCACCGTCGGTGGGGCCACCACCACCAGCTCCAAACTGTACTGAGGAGCCTGCCATGCATCGCTCCGCCAACGCCCTGATCATGGCCCTGGGGGCCATCACCATCCTCGCCGGCCTGGCCATCAGCCTGTCCGACCTCACCGTCGGCCGCTACCAGGAGCAGATCAGCCGGCGCGACCAGGTGCTGCTGATGGCCGGGGCCGAATCCGCCGCCAACGAGGCGATCGACTGGATGCGCTCGCAGAGCTCCACCGTGCTCAAGAACATGCCCGCCCATCCCGAGGTGGTGCAGGCTGCCGGCGCCACCGCGCCGCGCAGCGCCCAGCAGCAGTACGAATTCCTCGCCACCCTGCCCACCGCCGACGTGGTCGACAGCGCCGCCCTGGCCGTCGGGCTGCCCGCCATGCTGCCCGCCCTGCCGATGACCAGCGGCGCCCAGATCCCCGGCTGCGGCAGCAACATGCGCAGCGGGGCCGGGGTCCAGGTCAAGATCGTGTGCATCAAGCAGACCGAGGCCGGCAACACCTGGCCGGATGGCTTCGAGAAGTTCCTGGTGTTCGCCACCGCGACCCAGGGCGACACCGACCAGCGGGCGAGCAAGTACCGGCGCGCCCACGTCGAGGCGGTGATCAGCACCAGTTCGGCCAAGGTGTTCAAGCAGGCGTTCTTCGCCCGCCAGAAGTACACCGTGACCGGCAACATGTCGGCCCACAGCTGGGCCGGCAACGGCGCCGCCATCACCCCCAAGACCGCGGTGACCTCGGGCAACGGCCAGGCCTCCTCGGGCGACACCGTCACCACCGGCGGGGCCGCCGCCGTCGACAAGATCAAGAACGACGTGAACATGGCCCTGCCGCCGGTGGTCTACGCTCCCCCCGCCGGGGCCTCGTCCCTGGGCAACGTCACCACCACCACCACCCTGGCCGGCGGCACCAACTACCGCGCCACCAATGTCACCGGCGATCTCAAGATCAGCGGGTCCGGCACCATCAGCCTGTGGGTCGACAACGCCTTCAGCCTCAGCAACATCACCTGGAACTCCGGCGCCACCGCCAATGTGATCATCTATCAGAGCCCCAACGCCACCGCCGCCTCCGGCCTCGACATCAAGGCCAACGACAGCATCGGCTACCTGCAGAAGTCGGGCTCGGGGGCCGGTGCCAGCTACGCCCCGGTGCCGAGCAAGCTGATGATCATCAGCGGCTTCAAGGGCGACTGGTCGATGAACGGGAATGGAGATTTTTCCGGGCTGATCTACGCCCCCTATGCCAACGTGAAGATGAACGGCACCGCCTCGCTGTTCGGCGCCATCATCTCCGACTCCTTCGACAGCAAGGTCAATGGCACCTTCAACTTCTGGTATGACGACACGGTCGGCCAGATCAGCCTGCCGCTCGACCCCCAGCTCAGCGCCAGCGGCTGGAACCAGTACCACCCCGGCTTCGCCCAGCAGTGATCCCCGCCATGCGTCGTATCCCCCTCGTCCTACTCCTGTCCCTTGCCATCCAGCTGCCCGCCTCGGTGGCGGACGAGGTCGACTGGGGGCTGCGCTCGCTGCCCACCCCGCTCGCCCTCGACCATCTGCGCGACCAGGTGAGCAAGGGGCCGCTGGAGCAGCGCCTGGAGGCCCTGCGCCTGATCGCCCAGTCCGGGCGCGACCCCGCCCGTCCGGTGGTGTTGCAGGCCGCCACCGAGCACGAGGAGCGGGTGGCGATCGACGCCCTGCGCCACCTCGCCAGCATGGGTCCCGGCCGCCTGGCCGAAGACCGTCAGCTGCGCTTCGTCCTCGGCCGCGCCGAGCCGATGGTGCGCGCCGCCGCCCTCGACTGCTTCGGCTCCTGGGGCGAGCGCCGCTTCGTGCCCGACATCGCCGTGCTGCTCGGCGACGCCGCGCCCCAGGTGCGCACCCAGGTGGCCGAGACCCTCACCCGCCTGAGCGGCGAGCGCCTGGGAGTCGACATCGAGGCCTGGAGGCAGTGGTACGCCGTCGACCAGGCCGAGGCTCAGAAGCGCCTGGACGAGGTCAGCCAACGCATCGCCGATCCCGACCAGGCGGTCGACGAGCCGACCGTCGCCACCCTGGCGGCGATGCGTGGACACACCAGCGAGGCGGTCGAACTGCTGCTGCCGCTGCTCAACCGCAACGACCCGCGCACCCTGGCGGCGGTGGTGCGTACCCTGCGCGTGATCCGTCCGGCCCTGGTCAAGGAGCTGGATCCGCGGCTGCTGAGCGATCTGCCCGGCCCGCCGCCGGCGGCGGGGATCGCCCCGGCGCCCGCCGTCGGGCAGGTCAGGCCGGCACCGTCCGCCTCTTCCGAGGGTTCCAGCGGCCCTTGGCTGCTGGCCGGGGTGGTGGCCGCCATCGTCATCGGGCTGTGGCTCCTCTTCCGGCGCACCGCCCCCGGCCAAACGGTCGGTCAGGGCAGCCGGGCCCTGGCCGCCGTCATCGGGCGGACCAGCGGCGCGATGGTGGTCAAGCTCAAGGGCAAGCGCCACGCCGATGTGGCGGTGCCGCCGTCCGGCCTCCCCCGTCCCTGAGCCGCAGGCGAGGACCTCCTGGCCCGCATCTCGGGGCGGCCGTGGCCGGCCGCCCCGCGATGCGTTCAGCGGCGGGCCGCCTCCTGCATGAATCCGGCGATGGCGCGCACGCTGGCGTCGTCGGCCTGGCCGGGGCCCACCGGCGGCATGGTCGCCGGGTACTCGGCGCGGTCGCGCACCTTGCGCGGTTGGGTGGGCTGGCGCACGTAGCGCAGCATCGCCTCGATCCCCTCCGGACCGGGGTAGAGCGCGGCGATCTCGGTCATCGGCGGACCCACCAGCCTGGTGTCGACGGCATGGCAGGCCATGCACGACTGGCGCGCGGCGGCGTAGCCGGGCAGGGCCGCGAGCGGGTCCTCCTCGGCCGCCGGGGCGGGGTGGGCGCGGTAGTGGGCGCTGAGCTGCTGGTGGGCGCGGGTGCGCTCCGCCACCTGGGCCTGGTAGGGCGCCAGGATGGTGGCGCGATAGAGCTGCCGGCCGGTGGCCATCGCCAGCACCACCGCCCCGAGCATCAGCACGATGCGCCAGAAGCGCCAGCCGAGCGCCTCCGGGCCGTCGTCGGCGCGCACGATCTCGCCCCACATCCACCACAGAGCCCAGGCCGCCAGCCCGGCGCCCAGGCCGATGTGCAGCAGCATCAGCCAGCTCAGGCCCTGCGGGGGCAGGGTGAGCAGGAGCAGCGGCCCGGCCACGAACTGCAGCAGCGAGGCCACCAGCGCCAGGGTGTAGAAGCGCCGGCGCAGCCCCGCGCGGGTCTCGCCCGGCAGCTCGCCGGCGAGGTCGAAGGCCGGGCGGGTGAGGTACCACACCAGGAACAGCCCGGTGGCGGCCAGGGTGGCGAGCAGGAAGTGCAGGTAGCGCGCCAGCACCCCGTCGAGCAGCAGCCCGCTGAGGAAGCCGGACTGCTGCACCGCCTGCCAGCGCCCCGGCAGCATCATCAGCTGGACGTTGACCAGGAACACCAGGGGCACGAGCAGCAGCAGCAGCGCCGCCATGCCGCCGATCGCCAGGTGCACCGCCTTGTGGCCGGCCAGGCGGTCCCAGGCGTACTTGTGCCAGTACGACAGCAGGAAGGCGAGCGCGGTCATCGGCACGATCAGGAACCACACCTGGCCGGTGGCGCGGTTGGCGGCGTAGAACGGCAGGGTGTAGAGCAGGCTGATCAGCAGCAGCGGCCCCACCCCCAGCACCACCGCCAGGCTCTTAGTCACGGTGACGGTGCCGGCGATGACCCGCGCCAGGCGGTCGTGGCGGGGATCGCGCAGGCCCAGCAGCTCGAAGGCGAGCGCCAGCAGGGTGCCGCCGAGCATCAGGTTGACGAAGACGATGTGCAGGGCGAACAGCAGCACCAGCAGGATGGACAGCACCGGGGCCGGCAACGGCAGCGCCAGGGGCAGGTCGTTGGCGACCGGGATGATGGGATCGGCCATGGCTCAGCGCTCCGTGCCGGCGGCGGTGGCGGCCGCGGCGGGGCTTGGGGTGGTGGTCGCGGGGGCGGCGGCGCCCGGGCGGTGGATGGCATGCTGCGCCACCAGCCACTCGGCCAGCGCCCGCCGTTCCGCCGGGATGCCGGGGAATTCCGGCATGTAGGCGCGCGAGCCGTGCATCGAGGCGATGATCTGCCCGACCGCGGCGCTGCGCCACGGCCCCTGGCCGAGCATGGCCTCGAAGCGCGCGTGCACGCTGTTGACCCCGCCGGGGGCGGTGGTGTGGCAGGTGGCGCAGGCGATCTGGTAGACCTCCTGGCCGGCCTGCAGGCGGTTGGCGTCGGTGATGGCGCGCACGCTGGCGAAGGGGTGGTGCTTCAGCAGGCCCTCGGCCTGGTAGAGCGGGTAGTCCTCGGCGCGGATGCCGTTGGCGTACATGTAGCCGGCGATCACCCAGGGCTTGCGCACGAATTCGCGCGTGCGCTCGAAGGCCGCCAGCAGCACCAGCAGGGCGAGGAAGGGCAGGGCGTAGGACCAGCGCGGCAGCGCCCGCGGCCAGCGCCAGCCGCTCAGCGCGACATAGGCGCTGGCGCCGAGCAGGACCGCGATGGCGGTGAGGATGGCGGGATAGGCGCCTTCGCCGCGCATGGTGCCGAGGGCGGTGGGGGCGCGTTCCAGCATCACCGGCGGCACCACCGCCAGGTACCAGGCCGAGGCGGCGGCCAGCGGCAGCGACCACAGCGCCATCCAGCGGCAGCTGAAGCGCACCAGGTCCTGGCGGAAGGCGCTGCCGCGTTCGCTCAGCCACCAGCTGCCCACCAGGCCCATGGCCCCGGCCATGGCCATCGCCAGGCAGGTGCGGAAGGCGAGCTGGGGCAGGTAGAGCGGGTTGAGGATGCCGTCCACCAGGCGGTGCGAGGCCTGCCAGGCGCCCGGCTCCATCATGAAGCCGAGGATGGCGGTGATCAGCGCCATGGTGATCCACGAGAACGCCGCCAGGGCGTAGCCGAGGCGCAGGTGGGCGGCCTTGCGCGGCCCGTCCCAGCGCTTCCAGGTCTCGACATAGGCGATGATCAGCAGCACCTCGGTGATGAACACCAGCCACTCGGCGAACCACGCCCAGAAGAACACCCGCAGCAGGCTGCCGATGGCCCCCGGGTTGACCAGGGCGGCCGACAGCCAGATGCCGACCCCGGTGAGGGCGCCGAGCGAGGTGGTGATGATGAAGCAGAACAGCAGCAGGCGGTAGGCGGCCTGGTCCCACTGGCGGTCGCCGAGCCGGATGCCGCGCCGCTCCATCATGGCGATGAACAGGGCGCCGCCCACCGCGAGCGGATGGTTGATCATCACATGCAGGATGGCGACCACGGCGATGAGCAGGCGGTTGCCGGCGAAATCGAGCTCGAAGAAGGGGAATTCCATGGCCTACGCCCTCCGGCGGAGGGGCGTGGCCCGAGGACGTCCTCGGGCCGGTGGCGGGGTGGGATGATGGCAGGGCATGACGGTTCCGGGATGCGCCGCCCGACCGCCCGGATCAGGGTCCGGGGCGCGGCGCATCGGCAGGGGATGGATGGAAGGGCACGACGGCCCGCCCCCGCCGGTCGGCGGCGGGGCGTGCGGGTCCGTGGCGCAGGCCGGCAGCCTGCACCGCTGGGGTCGCCGGCTCAGCCGGGACGGGGCGGCGGCGGTTCGGGGGCGGTGACGCGGCCCTGCAGCGGGGCGGGCTGGCGGTGCGCCAGCGCCTGCGTTTCGGCAGGCGCCGGCGGCGCCGATGGCGGCGCGGCCGGGATCGGATCGGCCTTCTTGAAGGGCTTGGCCGGCGCCGGCGCGTCCGGGGTGCGCTCGGCCTGGTCGAGGGCCTTCACCACCCGGCACATGCGGCAGGGGTGCTGGCCGTCGAAGGTGGTGGCGACCGCCGTCCCCCAGCCCAGGCGGGGGATGCGCTCGGCCAGCATGGTGGACCAGGCCAGGCCCTGGAGCAGGGCGAGGTGACCCCCGGCCAGCATCAGGGCGGCCAGCACGCATGCGCAGCGGTGCCACCAGCGGGGCATGGCGGCTTGTCCCCCTGGGCGATCCCCGGGCAAGGTCCCAGGGATGATCCGGGGCATGCGGCCGGCTGATGGGGCGCGACTGGACCGCGGATCCCGGCCGCGACCATCCCCGCCCATGTCCGACCTGCCCGCCGACCTCCGCGCCCATGCCGACCAGCTCTGCCGCCAGGCCCGCCCGGCGGCCCGCCTGGTGGCGGTGGCGCCCGACGCCCTGCGCCAGCGCGCCCTGCTCGCCGCCGCCGACGAGCTGGCGCGCCGCGGCGACGCCATCCGCGCCGCCAACGTCCGCGACCTCGACCAGGCGCGCGCCGACGGCCTGGCCCCGGCCATGGTCGACCGCCTGCGCCTGGACGGGACCCGCCTGGACGCCGTCATCGCCGACCTGCGCGCGGTCGCCGCCCTGCCCGACCCGGTCGGGCGGGTGCTCGAGACCTTCGCCATCGCCAAGGGCGTGCGCGCCGAGAAGGTGGCGGTGCCGATCGGGGTGGTGGCGTGCATCTTCGAGAGCCGCCCCAACGTCACCGTCGACGTGGCCGCTCTCTGCCTGCGCTCGGGCAATGCCTGCATCCTGCGCGGCGGCAAGGAGGCGGTGCATTCCAACCGCGCCCTGGCGGAAGGCTTCCGCGCCGGCATCGCCGCGGCAGGGCTGCCCGCCGACGCGGTGCAGCTGGTGCAGGACCAGGACCGCCGCCTGGTCGAGGCCCTGCTGGTGCGCGAGGACGCCATCGACCTGGTCATCCCGCGCGGCGGCGAAGGGCTGATCCGCGCGGTGGTGGCGGTGAGCAAGGTGCCGGTGGTGAAGCACGACAAGGGGGTGTGCTCGGTCTATGTCCACGCCGCCGCCGACCCGGCGATGGCGCTGGCGATCATCGCCAACGCCAAGGTCCAGCGCCCCGGGGTGTGCAACGCGATCGAGAACATGCTGGTCGACGCCGCCATCGCCCCGTCCTTCCTGCCGCGCCTGCCCGCCGCCCTGCCCGGGGTCGAGCTGCGCGCCTGCGCGCGAGCCCTGCCCCTGCTGCCCGGGGCGGTCGCCGCGGTCGAGGCCGACTGGGAGGCCGAGTACCTGGCGCTGATCCTGGCGGTGAAGGTGGTCGACGGGCTCGACGAGGCGATCCGCTTCACCAACCGGCACGGCAGCCACCACAGCGACGCCATCGTCAGCGCCGATCCGGCGGCGGCGGCGCGCTACCTTGCCGAGGTCGACAGCGCCTGCGTCTACCACAACGCCTCGACCCGCTTCACCGACGGCGGCCAGTTCGGCTTCGGCGCCGAGGTCGGGATCAGCACCAACCGCATCCACGCCCGCGGCCCGATGGGCCTGCGCGAGCTGTGCACCTACAAGTTCGTCTGCCGCGGCGAGGGCCAGGTGCGTGGCTGAGGCGCCCGCCGACCTGGCGGTGGCGGCGTGGGCCTTCACCGCCGGCCCCGACCCGGCCGCCAACGCCGCCGCCATCGCCGCCGGACTCGATGCGGCTGCCGCGGCCGGGGCGCGGGTGGCGGTGTTCCCCGAATGCGCGCTGTGCGGCTACCCGGGGGCGGCGCGCGCCGATCTCGCCGGCCTCGACTGGTGCGCCCTGGCGGATCACGAGGACGCGCTGCTGCTGCAGGCGGCGCGCCTGGGGCTGGTGGCGGTGATCGGCACCGCCGAGCGCGGCCCGGCCGGGGTGCTCAACCAGGCGCTGGTGGGCGGGGCGGTGGCGCCGGTGCGCTATGCCAAGCGCAGCCTCACCCCTGGCGACCGCGCCCACTTCGCGCCCGGCGGGCGGCCGCTGGTGGTGGCGGTGGACGGCTGGCGGCTGGGCCTGGGGATCTGCTTCGACCTGCGCTTCGCCCCGCGCTGGGCCGAGCTGGCGGCGCAGGGCGCCGATGCCTTCCTGGTGCCGGCGCACATGGCCGGCGTCGACGTCGATCCCGGCACCAAGGCCGAGGTGGTGCCGGCGCTGTGCCGGGTGCGCGCGGCCGAGCACGCGGCGCCGCTGCTGCTCGCCAACACCGCCGCCGCCGACCGCTGGTGCGACAGCCTGGCGGTGGATGCGCGCGGGGTGGTGGTGGGTGCGGGCGGGGCGGGGCTGCTGCTCCGCAGCCTGCGCCACCGCTCCCGGCTGGCATCCTGGTATGGCGAATTACGTAAACTCGGACATTGTTAGATCGAGCATTCATCTCGTTTGAAATCTGGCACTTGCGCTGCGGCGACGGGACAGGGTAGACTGCTGGACGCAGGGGGCCGCCATGAACATCCGCAAGCGCCTGACGGTGACCTCGCTCGCCCTGGTGGTCGGACCGAGCGTGCTGGTGGGCGGCATCGCCTGGTGGTCGTTCGACCGCTTCGCCACCGCCACCGTGGCCCAGACCTCGGCCGGATTGCAGGAGGAGGTCGAAGGATCGCTGCAGGCCAGCGCCCGGCGCGAGCGCGAACTGCTCGACACCATCATGCGCTCGGCCGCCGCCAATGCCCGCGGCCTGTCCTCCTCCGACAACGCCGCCACCCTGCTCGCCGCCCGCCTGGGGACCGACAAGGAACTGCAGGCGCGCCTGCTCGCCGGGGTCGAGGCCGGAGTCGCGGGCATGGCCAAGGAGTGGGAGGTGCAGACCGCGCTGCTGCAGCAGGTGCTGCGCCGCAACGTCAACGTGGCGGAATACGTGCTCGCCCAGCGCGGCCAGATGACCCTGGGTGCGCCGGTGGCCTGGAAGGGCGTCAACCAGTTCAGCAAGGCGGTGGTCGACGTCAGCATGCCCGCCATCGCCCTCGGCGGCACCCCGCTGCCGCGGGTCGACGGCTTCGAGGTGAAGGTGCCGGTGGTCGACGAGGTCACCGCCCTGGTGGGCGGCTGGACCACCCTGTTCCAGCGCATGAATCCCGCCGGCGACATGCTGCGGGTGGCCACCAGCGTCAAGCTGGCGGATGGCAAGCGCGCGATCGGCACCTTCATCCCGGTGCAGATGCCGGATGGCACCCCCAACAAGGTGCTGGCCACGGTGCTCGACGGGCGGACCTTCGTCGGTCTGGCGCGGGTGGTCGATGTGTGGTGCCTGACCTCGTACACCCCCTGGCGCGGGGCCGACGGCCAGATCATGGGGGTGGTGTTCAACGGCGTCGACGTGCGCGAGGTGCCTGGTTTCGCCAAGACCGTGCTTGAGCGCAAGCTTGACCGCACCGGCAGCGGCATGGTGCTGGACGCCTCCGGCCGGCTGTTCTTCCATCCGCGCGCCGAACTGGTGGGCAGGCACATCGTCGATGACCTCAAGATCGCGGAGTTCGCGGCGGTGATCGCCGACCAGGATGCGGTCGGCAAGGTCAAGCGCATCGACTACCCTTTCGAGGGCCGCGCCAAGTATGCGGTCTATACCCGCATCCCCGACTGGAACTGGACCCTGTTCTACGCCGGCTGGCACGACGATCTCGCCGCCGGGGTCGCCGCCAGCTCGGCGGAGGCCTTCCAGCAGGAGGCGGCCGCCACCTGGCGTTCAGGCATGGTCGAGGTGGGCCGGGAGCAGAAGCCGCTGTTCGCCCAGGTGCGGCTGCTCGATGCCGCCGGCAAGGAGGTGGTGGTGCTGCGCGACGGCAGGCAGGTCAAGGATCTCGTCGACCATGCCGGGGCCGACTGGTGGAAGCCGATCGCCGGCGCTGCCCCCGGGTCGGTGGAATTCAGCGCGGTAGAGGCCTCGCGCACCACCGGACGGCCGGTAGTGCGTATTTCCGGCCCGATCCACCGCGATGGGCGCTTCCTCGGTGCGGTGGTGCTCAACTGCGACTGGCAGGTGGTCGCCGACCTGCTCAAGACCCATGCCATCGGCCGCACCGGTTTCCCCTGGATCGCCGATGCCCAGGGCCGGGTGCTGGCCCACCAGCGCCTGACCTGGAAGGACAAGGCCAGCATCGCCGACCAGGCGACGGCCGGCATGGCGGAACTGGAGGTCCCCCGGCTGCGCTCCGGAGAGGAGGGCGTGATCCACTACCACGACAACGACCAGGACATGTTCGCCGCCTTCGTGCCCTGGAAGCTGGGCGAGCACCGCAACACCCTGGTGCTGGCCCAGGGCCGCGACGAGGCCCTGGCGGTGGCCGGGCGCATCGGCGCCAGCGCGCGCCAGGAGGCGGGCTGGGTGGTCTTGCGCATCGCCGGCGGTGCGCTCGCCGCCTGCATCGCCGGGGTGGTCGCCGGCATGATGATCGCCCGCCGGCTGGCGCGCCCGATCGAACGCGCCGAGGCGGTGCTGGCCCAGGTCGCCGGCGGCGACCTCACCGTGCGCCTGGCCCATGTCAGCGACGACGAATACGGGCGCATGTCCACCGCCCTCGACACCGCCCTGGGTGCGATGGGCAAGGCGGTGCAGCACATCACCGAGCATTCCACCAGCGCCGCCAGCCAGTCCGAGGAGCTGTCGGCGGTGGGCGACCGCCTGACCGACAATTCCGCCCATGCCGCCGAGCGCGCCAGCCAGGTGGCGCACGCCGCCGAATCGGTGTCGGGCAACGTCACCTCCTTCGCCGCCGCGGTCGAGCAGCTCAACAGCTCGATCAAGGAGATCGCGGTCAACGCCCAGCAGGCCGCCCAGGCGGCCGGCCAGGGCGCCATCACCGGCGACAAGGCGGCAGCGGGCATCGACGCCCTGGCCAGGCTCAGCGGCGAGATCGGCTCCATCATCCAGCTCATCAACGGCATCGCCGAGCAGGTCAACCTGCTCTCGCTCAACGCCTCGATCGAGGCCGCCTCGGCCGGCGAGGCCGGGCGCGGCTTCGCAGTGGTGGCGGGCGAGGTCAAGGAGCTGGCCCGGCGCACCCAGGCCGCCAGCGCCGAGGTCTCGGACAAGATCGCCGCCATCCAGAAGGGGGTGGGCGAGAGCGCGGCGGTGATCGCCGAGGTGGCCAAGGCGATGCGCGCCATCGACGCCATGCAGCAGTCGGTGGCGGCGGCGGTCGAGCAGCAGGCGGCAACCGCCCAGGAGATGGGCAACACCCTGCACCAGGTCGCCCAGGGGGCCAACGAGATCGCCGGGGCGATCGGTGCGGTGGCTGAGGCGACCAAGGTCACCACCGAGATGGCGGCCCAGGCGCGCGCCTCGGCCAGCGAGCTGTCCCAGGTGGCGGCCGGCCTGCGCGAGGAGGCCTCGCGCTTCCGCGCCTGACAGGGGGACCAAGCGGCGAGAAGCGCGCCAAGTCGCCAAGCCGCCAGGCGTGGGGCTACTCCGCTGCCTGGTGGCTGCCGTCCATGACTTCACACTGCTTGGCGCCTTGGCGTCCTCGGGTCAGAACACGGTGGCGTAGGCGTCGCTGCGCTGGCTGGCGGCGAGGTCGCCCGAGAGCGCGGCACGGCCGCCGCCGCCGACGATGACGTCGAGCAGGAAGTCCTGCGGGGCGGGGTCGACGCCCAGCCACCAGGCCAGCGG
>JAKLKR010000142.1 GCA_023150565.1 Planctomycetota bacterium | reverse complement strand
CGCCGGTGATCCTGGATCGCACCCCCGATCCCGACCGGCTCTTCCCTGGGACCGCCGGGCTCCAGCCCGGCAGCGTCCCCCCTTCCACCTGCCACCTCCCCCCTGCCCCAAGCCCATGATCACCACCACGCTCTCCTCCGCCTACGGCCCCCACCCCACCCAGCGCGTGGACGTGTTCGTGCCCGCCGGCGCCGAGCGCAAGGCGCTGGTAGCATGCTTCGCCGGCGGCTGGTTCCATGCCGGCCGCCACGAGGAGCTGCGCGCGTTCTGCCTGGCGCTGGCCGAGGCCGGCTGGCCGGCGGCGGCGATCGGCGTGCGCCACCTCGCCGCCCCCGGCAACCAGCCCCTGGGCGAGCACGCCCACCACGGCGGCGAGGTGCTGGCGGACGCCCGCGCCGGGCTCGGCCGCGCGCTCGAGGACGCCAGCCTGTCCGGCCTCGACGCGCGCTCGTGCGTGCCCCTGGGCAGCGGTTCCGGCAGCCTGGTGGCGCTGACCCTGGCCCACCGCCTGGCCACCGCCGGCGGACGCGGCGGCGAACCGATGGCGCGCGGCGCCATCGCCTGCGGCGTCAGCGCCGGCCTCGACCACGCCGACGTCGGCAGCGGGGTGCCGGGCGCGGTGCTCGACCGCTTCGCCGGCACCCAGCACCACCAGCTCGCCCCCCTGCACCTCGATCCCGCCCACTTCCCGCCCCTGCTGCTGCTGCACGGCGACGCCGACGCCGAGGTGCCGGCGGCCAAGGCCCAGCGCCTGCGCGTGCGCCTGGCCGAGGCCGGCGAGAGCAGCGAGCTGGCGGTGCTGGCCGGGCTCGGCCACCAGTTCATCGAACGCCCGTGGGAACGCGGCGCGCGCCAGGCGCTAGAGCGCATCCTGCCCTTCCTCGAGGCCCACGCCCACCTGCCCGAGGCGGTCGAAGCCCATGGCTGAGGCGGCGGTCGGCGGCGCCGCCCTGGCCGCGGCCAAGGCCAGCGGCTGGTGGGTCAACGAGCTGTCGCCGTGGGCCATCCACATCAGCGGCAACATCGGCGTCCGCTGGTACGGCCTCGCCTACCTCGCCGGCATCGTCGGCGGCATGTGGCTGCTGCACCGCTGGTCGGGACGCGGGCGGGTGCCGCTGCGCAAGGACGAGATCCAGGATTTCGCGATGTACGTCGGCCTGGGCATGATCATCGGCGGCCGCCTGGGCTACTGCCTGCTCTACGGCTGGGACCAGCTGGTGGCCAACCCCTTCGGCCGCTTCGTCGAGAGCGCGGTGCTGACCCCCACCGGGGTGGTGATCGAGCGCAGCTTCGAGCTGCCCTACCTGATCCGCCTGTGGGAAGGCGGCATGGCCAGCCACGGCGGCACCCTCGGCTTCGTGGGCGGGATCTGGCTGTATGCGCGCAAGCACCGCCGCGACCTGCTGGTGCTGTGCGACACGGTGGCGGCGGCGGTGCCGCTGGGGATCCTGTTCGGCCGCCTGGCCAACTTCGTCAACGGCGAGCTGTGGGGCCGGCCCTGGAACGGCTCCTGGGCGGTGATCTTCCCCGCCGCCCCGCTGATCGACGGGCGGATGGTGCCACGCCACCCCAGCCAGCTGTACGAGGCCGCGCTCGAGGGCGCCCTGCTGCTCGCCTGCGCGCTGCCCTTCCACGCCCGCCACCGCCGCCCCGGGCTGACCTCGGGCGCGGTCCTGGCCAGCTACGCGGTGGTGCGCATCATCTGCGAGATCTTCCGCGAACCCGATGTCGGCCAGCCGGTGTTCTTCGGCCTGATCAGCAAGGGCCAGGCTTTCTCGCTGCCCATGCTGGCGATCGGCCTCGGACTGGTGTGGTGGGCGCTGCGCCGCCCGCCGGCGCCCGAGCGCTACCTCGCCCCGCCGCCGCCGCCGGCGGCACTTGCCCCGGCCTGAACCGTCAGCAGGCACACCGCGTGCCTGCCCAGCGTCACATCGCCCAGCTCGGCCCCGCCCTGGCGCAGGGCCGGGGAGGCCGCGCGCGCCACCGCCAGCGCCGCCCCATGCGCGATCCCGGCCTGGCGCGCCGCGCGGTAGGCGGCGGCGGGATCGCCGTGGCCGCCATCGACCAGTTCGCTGCTCCAGCTCCCGGCCGGCATCCCGGCAGGTTCCAGGCGCAGGGCGAGGCCGGCCTCGGCCGCGGGCCGGTCGTCGCAGCGCGCCAGCAGCACGCGCAGGGTACCGCCGGCGCGCGCCGCCAGCGCCACCACCCCGGCCCGGAGCGCCGCCGGCGGGCAGGCCACCGCCACCTGGCCGCCCTCCAGGCGCGCTGCCAGGCGCCAGGCGTGGAAGGGCGCCTTGGCCAGCAGCGGCGGCTTGGTGACCAGCCCGAAGTCGCCGGTGAAGGCGGCGTCGCCGCTCCAGCCGGCGAAGTCCTGCAGGGTGGCCACGGTGTGCAGGCGGATGCCGGCGGCGGCGATGGCCGGCAGCGCCGCCACCAGGTGGGCGGCGCCGACCGCATCCTCGCGCGCCGGATCGCGGCCGCCGCCGGCCGCGGCCCAGCGGTTCCACTCGCTCACCACCTGCGGGGTGCCGGCCGGCAGCCCGGCCTCCGCCAGCCAGGCGCGCACCTGGGCGGCGCCGTCCCAGCCGGCGCCGGGTGTGGGCGCGAAGTTGTGCCAGCTGACGAACGCCGGCGTCTCGCGCTCGGCGGCGAGGGCGCGCAGCCAGGCGCGCAGGAACGGCTGTCCCAGGGTCCGCTGCGAACCGACGCACGACACCCCCGGCCCGCCCACCCGCGCCTGCGGATCGGCGCGGCGGGCGCCGCGGGCGAAGGCGGCATGGCAGCGCGCCAGCTCGGCGGCGTCGCCGCTCCAGAAGCCCTCCAGGTCGGGCTCGTTCCAGAACTCGAACCACGGCCGCCGGCCCCAGCGGGCGCCGACCAGGCGCACGGTGTCCTCGCCCAGGCGCTCGAGCCCGGCGAGGTCGTCGCTGGGCGCGGCCTCGCGCGCGCTGAAGCCGGAGGCGGGGTCGCGCGCCCCCGCGCCGCGCCGGCGCGACAGCCAGGCCGGCATGCGCGCCACCGTCACCACCAGCTCGGCCTCGCCCGCCTGCACCCCGGCCAGCCCGGCCGCCGCCGCCGCCAGGCGCTGCCGGTAGTCCTCGGCATCGCGCGAGTCCGCCAGGCAGGTCTCGACGGTGGCGCGCAGCGCGCCCCAGGCCGCGGGCGGGTGCAGCGCCAGGCGCACCGCCTCGGCGTCGGCCCACGACAGCATCAGCGACGGCCGCAGCGCCGCCGGCAGCGGCGCGCCCGCGCGCCCGGCCTCGCAGCGCAGCACCAGCGGCTCGGCGGCGGCGAGCAGGCCCAGGACCCATGGCAGCAGGAAGCGCATGGCAGGTGGTAACGCCGCGGACACCCCGGCGGTTACATCCGATGCAGGGCGCGCCACGCCCCCGGGCTGGTGCCGCTGGCGCGGCGGAAGGCGCGGCAGAGGGCGGTGGCGTCGGCGAAGCCGCTGGCGGCGGCGACCTCGGCCAGCGGGGCGTCGCCTGCCGCCAGCAGCTCGCGCGCGGCGCGCAGGCGGCGGGCCAGCAGCAGGGCGTGCGGCCCGCAGCCGCGTTCACGCCGGCATACCGCATGCAGGTGCTGCACCGACCAGCCGGCGGCGGCGGCCAGCTCGCCCACCGCCAGGTCGCGGCGGTAGTCCTGCCCGATCAGCGCCTCGACCCGCGCCAACCCGGCGGGCAGGCCGGCGACGGTGGTGGCCTGGTGGCGGTGGGCGGCGAAGGCCAGGGCGCCGACCACATGCTGGCACAGCAGGCCGCGTTCGATGCGCGCATCGAGCCACCACTGCACCGCCTGGCGCGCGAACTCCTCGGGCGCCGGCGGACCGTCCCAGCGCGTGCGGCGCGCCACCGGCCGCGGCCACCCCGGGCAGGTGCGCAGGCGCAGGGCCAGGCAGCGGTAGGGGTCGTGGGCCTCGCTGCGCCCGATGGTGGCCTCGCCCGGGCCCGACCAGAGCAGGTCGCCGAGGCCGACGGGATGCCAATCGGAGCCATCCCGGATCGCCCCCCGGCCACCCAGGACGAGCTCGACCGCGTGCTCGTCATCCTTCATAATACGCAGCGGTGGCTGCAGATGCGCCAACTGATCGTAGATGAAGACGACCCCGATGGCGATCACCCCGTCGAGCGCGATGGGCATGGCCACCACCCTGCCACGGCCCGACTTTTTGCCAACCACGGCGATGATCCCGCGATTGCCGGGGTCGCCGCCGATGGCCATGATCGCCGCATGCGCACCCCCGCCTTCACCCTCATCGAACTGCTGGTGGTGATCACCATCGTCGCCGTGCTCGCCGGCATGCTGCTGCCGGCGGTGGCGCTGGTGAGGAACGCCGCCCAGGGCGCCCGCTGCGCCGCCTCGCTGCGCCAGCTCCAGCTCGCCAACCTGGGCTACTCGGTGGACTGGGAGGGCAGCTTCGTGCCGGTGTGGTTCTACAACGCCGCCGGCACCAGCTCGCCCATGGGCACCACCTGGATCCAGATCCCGGAGTTCATGGGCGTGATCAGCGGCCGCCCCGAGGTGGTGCCGGTGGCGGGCGACTGGAACGCCCCCGCGCGGGCGGTGCCGCGCAGCTTCCTGTGCCCGCGCGCGCGGCCGAACAGCAACACCGCCTCGACCGACTTCGTGGTATCCTATGCCATGAACGACCGGCCCCCGCTCGCCGCCTCGCCGGGCGCCCCGCTGCGCCCGGCCAGCATCCACAGCGCGCGGGTGAAGCCCGCCAGCGAGGTCATGGCCTTCACCGACGCCCTCGACTGGCATGTGACCCCGGGGGCGGGCTTCGCCAACGCCTACGACGGGAGCGAGGGCATCTACCGCAACGCCGCGGTGGCCTACCGCCACCGCGGCCGCGCCAATGCCGCGATGTACGACGGCGGCGTCCGGCAGGTGGCCCTCGGCGACCTCCACCCCACCACCGCGCGCTATTGGAACGTGCACTGATGCGCCGCCTGCTCCCCCTGCTGGCCGCCGCCACCGCGGCGGCCGCCGACCCCGCGATCCAGGCCATCCCGACCCCGCTCACGGTCACCGTCGGCAGCGAGGGCGGCCTGTGGTTCAGCGACCGCGGCCGCCACCTGATGGAGCTGACCCCGGTGCTGGCCGGCGGCGGCGGGCAGACCGCCACCCCCGACGGGCCGGGACGCTGGCGCCTGGGCGACGGCACCCTGGCGGTGGCGGCCAACCCCGACGGCACCCTCACGGTGCGCTGGCGGCTCGCCGCCCTGGCCGCCGCCCGTCTGGCGGTCCCGGTCCAGGCCGCCGCGCCGGATGGCGGCTGGGCGCTGGCGGAACGCCGCGGCACCCTGCCGGTGCAGCCGGGCGGGGTGCTGCACCAGGCCGAGACCCAGGCCGTGACCCTGCACGCCAACGCCGGTCCGGCGGTGACCCTGACCCTGGGCCGGGCCGCGGCGCTGAGCGTGGTCGACACCCGCAACGACCGCCAGGTGCCGCTGGCGGCGCTCAGCGCGCTGCTGCCGGCCGGCGCCGGAAGCCTCGACCTGACGGTGTCCTCGCCCGCCGGCTGCACCCTGGCCGAGGCCGAGGCGCCGCCCCAGCCCGGCCCAGGCTGGCTGGCGCTGCCGCTCGAGCAGGAGGTGGCGGAGGGCTCGGCCTGCGATCTCACCGGCCTCGGCCTGCTCGATCCGCCCGCCGGCCGCCACGGCCGGGTGGTGGCCGCGGGCGGGCATTTCGCCTTCGCCGGGCTGCCGGGGGTGCGCCAGCGCTTCTATGGCATCAACCTGGTGGCGGCCACCCAGTACCTCGACCAGGCCGGCAGCGAACGCCTGGTGGGGATGATCGCCCGCCACGGCTACAACGCGGTGCGCATCCACCACTGGGACCGCCTGCTGGTCGAAGGCTCGGCCGATTCCGCCACTCCCGACCCGGCGCGCCTGGCGGCCCTCGACCGCCTGCTCGCGCTGCTGCAGGCGCGCGGCATCTACCTCACCATCGACCTGTTCTGCAACCGCGCGGTGCCGGCCGGCGAGCTCGGCCTTCCAGCGACGGACAGCGCGCCCACCTTCCAGGACTTCAAGGCCCTGCTGCCGGTGTCCGAGGCGGCGGTGGCGAACTGGCGGCGCTTCGCCCTGGCGGTGCTGCAGCACGTCAATCCGCACACCGGCCGGCGCTGGGCCGACGAGCCCGCCTGGGTGGGCATGACCCTGGTCAACGAGGGCACCAGCGAGAACTTCCACGCCCGCATCCTCAAGGCCGCCTTCCTGCGCGAGCCGTGGACCGCGGCCTGGAACCGCTGGCTGGCCGGCCGCCACCGCGACCGCGCCGCCCTCGCCCTGGCCTGGGGCGCCGACCCTGGCGGCGATCCCGCCGCCGGCGGCGTGCCGCTGCCCGCCGAGCTGAAGCCGTCGCCCGCCACCGCCGAGCTGCTGCGCTTCTACGCCGTGCAGGAGGAGGCGCTGTTCGCCCGCCTGCGCGCGGTGGTGCGCGACGAGGCGGGCTGCCAGGCCCCGCTCACCAACCTCAACGGCTGGTCCAAGCGGGTGACCTCGCAGGTTCCGCGCCTGGCCCACGACTACGTCGACGACCACTGGTACATCGACCACCCCAGCTTCAGCGACCCCGCCGGCAAGTGGCAGCCGCCCTTCACCCTCGGCCAGTTCGAGCCCACCCTGGTGGGCGGCAGCGGGCTGGCCCACAGCGCCTGGCTGCGCCTGGCCGGCAAGCCGTACACCGCCACCGAGTTCAACTTCTGCAGCCCGGGGCGCTTCCGCGCCGCCGGCGGGCTGCTCACCGGGGCGATGGCGGGGCTGCAGGACTGGGGCGGGGTGTGGCGCTACGCCTGGGCCCACACCGAGGTCCAGGCCTTCACCGGCCAGCGCGCCGCCTACTTCGACCTCGCCACCGATCCGCTCACCCGCGCCAGCGAGGCGGTGGGCATCGCCCTGTTCCTGCGCGGCGACCTGGAGCCGGCGGCGGAGCGCATCACCGTCGCCCTGCCGCGCGCGCAGCTGGAACAGCCGCCGGCCGAGGTGCCGGGCTGCTCGCCGTCGTGGGCCACCCTGGCCTGGCAGGCCCAGGTCGCCACCACCGTGGCCGACGGCGGCGCCACCCTCGCCGCCCGCCTGGGCCAGGCCGGCGATCCCTGGCGCTGCCCCCCGGTCGAAGGTCAGGCGCTGGTCGCCGCCGCCGGGGTGCGCCTGCCGCCAGGCGCGGTGGTGCTCGACGGCCCCGCCGGCGCACTGCTGGTCGACACCCCCGCCAGCGGCGGGGTGCACGCCCTCGCCGGGGTGTCGGCGCGGCTGCCGCGCCTGGGCCTTGAGGTCGACCGCATCACCGCCACCGCCGCCATCACCGTCATCGCCCTCGACCGCCAGCCGGCGGCGCGCAGCGCGCGCCTGCTGGTCGGCCACCTGACCGAGCAGCAGAACGCCGGCACCCGCTGGGCCACCCCGCGCGGCACCCCGGTGCTCGACCACGGCAGGCTGCCGCACCTGGTGCGCGCCGGCAGCGCGCGCATCCGCCTGGCCCTGGCCGGCGCCAGCGGGGCGCGGGTGTGGGCGCTGTCGCCCGGCGGCCGGCGCCTGGCCGAGATCCCAGCCGCTTTCGCAGACGGCCGGCTGGAGTTCACCGCCGATCCCGCCAGCGGCCTGCCCGGCGGCGCGCCGGCGCTGCACTACGAGGTGGTACCCGGGCGCTGACCGCGTTCAGCCAGGGAAAAGAAGATGGGACACCGCCACGACGCCACGACGCCACGAGGCAAGAGCGTTGGGGATCATTCCCTTCACCCTGTAGGTGAAGGGGAAGGTAGGTGAAAGCCCATTTCCGACCGTGGCGTCGTGGCGTCGTGGCGGTCGAATCGCTGGGTCCCGACTCAGGGACGCGCGCGCCCCTCCAGCACCTGCGCCAGCACCGAGGCGAGGTCGGCGCGCTGGTAGGGCTTGCGCAGCACCCCCTGGGCGCCGAGGGCGTGCAGGGTGGCCTGGTCGTCGTCATGGGCATAGCCCGAACACAGCACCACCAGCACCTGGGGATCGAGCGCGCGCAAACGGCGGCAGCAGGTCGGGCCGTCCATCACCGGCATCACCACATCGAGCAGCACGGCGTCGAACCGGGCGGCGGCGAAGCGCCGCAGCGCCTCCTCGCCATCGGCGGCGGTCTCGACCTGGTAGCCGAGGTCGTCGAGCATCATCGCCGCGGTGTCGCGCACCACCGCCTCGTCATCGACCACCAGCACCCGGCCATGGCCGCGGGCGATGTGCCCGGGGACGGCGACGCGCACCCCTGACGGCTCGCCCGCCACCAGCGGCAGCAGCAGGGTGAAGGTGGTGCCGTGGCCGGGCTCGCTCGCCACCGTGATGGCGCCGCGGTGGTGGCGGATGGTGCCGTAGGCGGCGGTCAGCCCCAGCCCGGTGCCCTGGCCGGGGGCCTTGGTGGTGAAGAAGGGGTCGAAGATGCGCGGCAGGGCCTCGGCGGGGATGCCGCAGCCGGTGTCGCGCACCGTCACCTCCAGATGCGGACCGGGATCGAGTTCGAAGCCCTGCACCACCGGCTCGGGCGGCACCGCCTCGCGGGTGCTGAACTCGAGCAGCCCGCCACCGGGCATGGCGTGGGCGGCGTTCAGCCCGAGGTTGAGGAAAACGCTCTGCAGTTCGGCCAGGTCGCCTTCCACCAGGTCGCGTCGGGAATCCAGCTGCTGGCGCACCACCACCCGCTTGTCGATGGTGTGCTGGAGCAGCGCCACCGCCCCCAGCACCGCCTCGTGCATCGGCACCGGCACGCGCAGGCCGGTGCCCTTGCGCGCGAAGGCGAGCAGCTTGCGGGTGAGGTCGGCGGCGCGCCCGGCGGCGGTGGCGATGACCTCTAGCAGGCGGCTGCGGCGCTGGACATCGTCACCGTGGCGGCCGAGCAGCTCGGCGGCGCTCATGATGCCGGCGAGCATGTTGTTGAAATCGTGCGCCACCCCGCCGGCGAGCTGGCCGAGGGCGTCGAGCTTGCGCGCCTGCGCCAGCTGCTCCTGCAGGGCGTGCTCCTCGGTCACGTCGCGGAACACCAGCACCACCCCGACGATGGTACCGTCGGAGGCGCGGATCGGCGCCCCGCTGTCGGCGATCTGGTATTCGCGCCCGCCGCGCGCCAGCAGCACGGTGTGGTTGGCCAGCCCCACCACCTGGCCGCTGGCCAGCACCTTGGCCACCGGATCCTCGCAGGCGGCGCGGGTGAGGGCGTTGACGATGCGGAACACCTCGCCCAGGGGACGCCCGGCGGCCTCGGCCATGGTCCAGCCGGTCAGGCGCTCGGCCACCTGATTGAGGCGCTGCACCCGGCCGGCGGCGTCGGTGGCGATGACCGCGTCGCCGATCGACTCCAGGGTGATGCGCAGGTTCTCCTCGCTGGCGCGCAGCGCCTGCTCGGCCCGCTTCTGCTCGCTGATCTCGATAAAGGCGGCGACGAAGCGGTCGGGCCCGGTGCGGTAGCCGACCACATCGTACCAGCGGTCGTTGACCACCAGGTGCTGCTGCACGCGCATCGATTCGCCGCTGTCGACCACCTGCGCGAAGCGCCCGATCCAGTCGAAGGGATCGCGTTCGATGCCGGGGAAGGCCTCGGTCACCCGGCGCCCGCGCGGATCGACGCCGGTGAGCTCGATGAAGTGGTGGTTGGCGTCCAGATAGAGGTAGTCGACCGCCCGACCGCCGGCATCGCGCAGCAGGCGGTGGTGGGCGATGCCGATCGGGCTGTGGGCGAAGAGGGCGTGGAAGCGCTCCTCGGCCTCGGCCGAGCTGCGCCGGGCAAGCTGGCGCGCGGTGACGTCCTCGAACAGCACGCACACCCGCTGCGCGGCAGCGGCACCGGGCTGGAACTCGGGGATGGCGCTGATCGACAGCCAGCGCCGCCCCTCGGGCAGGCGCCCATCGGCGATCCCCAGCACCTGGTCGCGCAATGGCTGGCCGGTGCGCAGCGCGACCATCGCCGGATGCTCATCGCCGGCCGCCGGGCTGCCGTCCTCGCGCAGCGCCTGCCAGCGCGCGTTGCGCGAATCGAGGCCGATCAACTGCTCCTGCGCCACCCCCAGCAGGGCGCAGGCGGCGGGATTGACGGCGCAGATGCGGCCCTCGCGGTCGTGCACCACCACTCCCAGCGGCATTTCGCGGAGTACCGTCGTCATCCACTCGTCAGCCATGACCGGCCTCCACGCGCGAATACTAGGGGACTCCATCAAGGCCGCCACCGGCGAGCGGCAACCTGCAGGGTGCCCGCCACGCCGATCCGCTCACAGGGGCGCCCAGGCTTCCTCCTGGCGGCGGAGCGCGCTAGGCTGAGGCAGCCGGGCCTGCGCCCGGCACTGGACTTTCCATGCACCACCGCCTGCTTGCCCTGGCCGTCTGCGCCGCCGCCACCCTGCCCGGCTGGGGCGCCGACAGCAGCGCCGATCCTGCCGGGCTGCTGCAGTCGGCGCTGCGCGCGCTGCGCGGCAACGATCTCGCCGCCTGGCACACCGGCCTGCCGGAGGCCCAGCGCACCGCCTTCGCCAGCGCCCTCGCCAGCACCCGCCCCTCCGCGCCAGCTCCGGCCGACAACGGGGGCATGGGCGGGAACGGCGGCGGGCGCAACCGCCTGCGCGGCCCCAATCCTCCCCTGGCGCTGGCGCTGCTCGCCCAGCCCGAGTTCGAGCCCCAGCTCGGCCGGCTGTTCGCCGCCACCCTGGCGGCGGCGGCGGCCTCGGCGTCGCCCGCTGGCACCGTACCCGCGGGCCCTCAGACCCAGACGGGCGAGCACCCGCTGCAGGCGATGCTGCCGCGCCTGGCCGCCGCCCAGCTGGTGGCGGCGGGGCCCCAGGCCTTCCTCGCATCCGGGCTCGAGACCCGCCAGATCGCCGCCTGGCAGGGCCTGCTCTCCGCCGGCTCCCTGTGGGCGGCCACCGCCCGGCTCGACGACCCGGCGCTGGCGGCCAAGGCGCAGCCTCACCTGGCGGCGGCGGTCAAGTCGCTGCCGCGCCCGGACGGAGACCAGGGCCTTGAGGCGCTGCTGGCTGGCTGGTCGCATGCCCTGCCGCCCCTGAAGGCGGCGCTGGCGGTGTATGGGATGGATGCCGACGCGACCCTGGACGGCGCCAGCGTGCTGTGCGAAAGCGAGGGTGACGACCAGGCCGTGGTGGTGGTGGCCTTCACCGCCTTCGCCACCCGCCACACCCTGGCCCTCAGGCTGCGCCGCGAGGCCGGCGCCTGGCTGGTGGTGGCGGATTCGCCCGCCCTGCGCTGGCTGCGCAGCGGCCAGCCCGGAATGGGCGGCGCCCGCTTCGGCGGCCCGCCCCCCGGCCCCGCTGCCGGCCCCACCCGCTGGCGCCGGCCGGACGCCGCCCAGCCGGCCGAGGACGACAAGGCGAAGCCGGGGCAGGCGCAGTTCTGAGCGCAGGGTCCCACCCGGAATCCCGCATGTGGGATTGATGGTTGATGGTTGGCGCGACCGACCCGGTGGAGGTGCGCTGGGAAACCATCAACCGCGGACCATTAACGGCTCTATCAGGATCACGCCTTGCCGGCGAAACCCTTGCCACGCAGCCAGGCGTAGAGGCGGTCGCCCGGGCATTCGCTGCGGCCGAGATCGCGGTGGCCGTGGACGCGGCGGGCCGACACCTGGTACTTCTGCTGCATGTCGGCCACGAAGGCGGTCAGCGCCGCCAGCTGCACCGGGCTGGGCAGGTGGTTCATGAAGTCGCCGATCACCGAGATGCCGAGGTTGTTCTCGTTGGCGCCCGAGACGTGCGCGCCCTGGTACTGGGCCGGGCGGCCCTCGTACACCCGCCCGTCCTTGCCCACCAGGTAGTGATAGCCGATGCAGGCCCAGCCGCGCCCGCTGGGCTTGGGGCTGCGGTGGTAGTGCTCGATGCGCTGGATGACCTCGACATCGGGCAGGCCGACCAGCCCGGCGTGCTCCCCGGTGTGGTGGACGGTGAGACGCAGCACCTTGCCCATCGGGTTGTTGTTGCCCTTCACCGGCTCGCGCGCCCAGGCCGAGCGCGGTACCAGCTGGTAGCCGCCGGCTGCCTCGACCACCGCCTCGGCGGCGGGCTCGCCAGGGGCGCTGGCCGGGGCGGCGCTGGCGAAGCCCTGGACCCCGGGAATCCACAGGCGCTGCCCCGGCACCAGCGCGAGCGAGCCGAGGCTGTTCACCACCACGATGTCAGAGGATGACACCCGCGCGCGGGTGGCGATGCCGGCGAGCTCATCGCCGGGCTGCACGGTGTACCAGAAACCGGTGCCGCCGGCGGTCGCGGGCGGCACCTCCTTGCGCGGGCCTTCGCTGCCGCAGCCCGCCACCAGGGCGGCGGCGCCGGCGATCAGCAGGGTGCGGCGGGACAGCAGGGAGGGGTGGTCGGCGGCCATGGGCGGGACGATGTCAGGGGGTGGCGGCATGCAATGAAGGCAGCAGGGCCTGCACCCAGGTGGACTCCAGCGGGCGTAGGCCCTGCCGGCGCCAGGCGCCAAGGGTGGTCACGCGGGTGTCCGCCACCCGGCTGCCTGGCAGCACCTCGCCCGCCGCCGCCAGCGCTCGCAGTCCGGCGCGGGTGCAGGCGATCCAGCCGCGGGTGGATTCCACCACCAGGGGCGGAGCAGTTAGCAGGTCGATGCCCTGGCGGCGGCCGCACCAGGCGAGCAGGCGGGCGAGGCGATCGCCGGCGCAACCGGACAGGGCGCCGCCCTCCCACGCCAGCACCAGGGCATGGCCGTCGCAGGCCAGCGCGGCGCCATGGCCCCGGCAGCGCCCTTCGCGCACGAACTGGGCGAACAGCTTGGCCAGGGGCGGGATGAGGAGGCTGTGGTCGCGGGCGGCGGGGGCGATGGCGGTGACGCGCACCGGCGCGTGGTCGCCCAGGTGGTCGAGCATGACGGAGTGGTGCCGGCGCCGGGCGGGCGTGGAACGCCGCTCCGGGGCGCGGCGCCATGCGCCGCATGCACCCCCTTTCCCGTCCGCGCCATGGGTCTATTGTGACACCCGCGTGAACGCCACCGTCACCGATCTGCTCGCCCCCGGCGGGCTGCTGGCCCGCGAGCTGCCGGGCTACGAGACCCGCCCGCAGCAGCTGGCGATGGCCGAGACCGTGGCCCGGGCCATCGCCGAGCGCACCCACGCCATCGTCGAAGCCCCCACCGGGGTGGGCAAGAGCTTCGCCTACCTGGTGCCGCTCGCCCTGCACGCCCTCGCCAGCGGCGAGAAGGTGGTGATCTCGACCGGCACCATCGCCCTGCAGGAGCAGCTGATCGGCAAGGACATCCCCCTGCTGCAGAAGGTCCTGCCCGAGCTCAAGGCGGTGCTGGTCAAGGGCAGGCAGAACTACCTCTCGCGCCGGCGCCTGGCCGCCGCCAGCGACGGCCAGCAGGCGCTGTTCGAGACCCGCGACGAGGCCCAGGTGCTGCGCGACATCGCCGCCTGGGCCGGCACCACCGCGGTGGGCGACCTCGGCGACCTCGGCTGGGACCCGCCCCCGGCGGTGTGGCGGCTGGTGCAGAGCGACTGCCACAACTGCCTCGGCCGGCGCTGCCCGACCCACGGCGACTGCTTCTTCTACGCCGCCCGCAAGCAGATGGAGGACGCCCACCTGCTGGTGGTCAACCACCACCTCTACTTCAGCGACCTGTCGCTGCGCGACGAGCACGCCGGCATCCTGCCCGCGCACCAGGTGGTGGTGTTCGACGAGGCGCACAGCCTGGAGGACGTCGCCACCGACCACCTCGGCGCCGCGGTCAGCGAGGCCCAGGTGCGCTACTGGCTGGACGGGCTGTGGAGCCGGCGCGGCCGCGGGCTGCTCGGCCACGAGGCCTTCGCCGGCGCCCGCGGCGCGGTCGAGGCCGCGCGCGAGGCCTGCGAACGCTTCTGGAAGTCGGTGGTCCAGCTCGGCGTGGCGCGCGGCGAGGACAGCGTGCGCCTGACCGCCCCGCACATGGTCGAGGACGTGCTCGCGCCCGCCCTCGACGAGGTCTACCGCGCGCTCGAACGCAGCGCCGCCGCCGCC
>JAKLKR010000141.1:13476-13994 GCA_023150565.1 Planctomycetota bacterium | reverse complement strand
CCAACAACTACGACAGCACCAAGATCCTGCGCTTCGACGTGGGCTCGGCGCTGCTGGCGCGCGGCGACTTCACACCCGGCGCGGTGTCGCTGCAGATCACCACCGCCGGCACCTGCACCGTGCTGTCCTTCTCGGCAGGCACCCTGGCGCAGCAGCTGTGCTTCACCGCAGCGATGGCCACCGAGGCCTCCTACCTCAATCCCAACGGCAACCTCTCGGCGACCATGTTCACCGCCGCCGGCGGGCTGCTCTCGACGGTGGGCAGCGCGTTCAGCACCGCCACCAACCGCCTGGCTGAAGGCGCCGCGGTCACCATCACCGTGGCCGGCCAGGACTACCGCTTCGAGAGCGGCGAATCGGTGGCCGACATCCTCTCGAAGGTCAATGCCAACCAGGACCAGTACAAGCTCTCTGTGGGAGCTGGCGCCAACGGCGTCGATATCGAACGCAATCTGCTCGGCGTGGGCGGCGATGTGGGCGATGTGGCCTTCCGCTGGACCAACGCGGTCAAGACCAGC
>JAKLKR010000141.1:263-13466 GCA_023150565.1 Planctomycetota bacterium | reverse complement strand
ATCATCTCCTACATCAACGACGCCCAGGACGAGTACGACCTCGACGTGACCGCTGGCAGCCTGCGTGCCACCCGCACCCACCTCGGGGTGGGCGGCACCGCCTCCGACCTCTCGGTGCGCTTCTCCTCCGGGGTCAAGAACGATCCCCAGCAGCATGCGGTAGCGAGCTCGACCGCCTCGGTCACCGCCGCGGGCAACAAGGAGCAGACCGGGGCCCAGACGGTGTCGCAGATCGCCGGCGTCCTGCTGGGCGGGGCGGCGGTCAACATCGCCCTGGTGGCCGACACCAGCGATGCCAGCATCCTGCGCGCCACCAGCTACGGCATCGTCATCGACACCACCAACGCCTTCGCCGGCCAGACCGCCACCTCGGTCACCCTCCAGCTCACCCGCGGCGCCCTCTTCCAGGTCGGCCCCAACGCCAGCCAGCAGACCGCGGTCGACATCAAGAGCGCCAAGGCCAGCGACCTCGGCCTGGGCGGCGATCCGCGCAGCACCAACCGCATCGACAATCTCCAGTCGATCAAGACCGCGCAGTCGCTGGTGAACGGCGACTTCAAGGGCGCCCTGGCGGTGATCGACCAGGCCATCAACGATGTCACCAATCTGCGCGGCCAGCTCGGCGCCTTCCAGGCCAACACCCTCGATACCGGCCTGTCGAGCCTGGCAGTCGCGAAACAGAACCTGACCCAGGCGGAATCGACCATCCGCGATGTGGACTTCGCGCTGGAATCGGCCCAGTTCACCCGCAACCAGATCCTGGTTCAGGCCTCGACCTCGATGCTCGCCCAGGCCAACCAGCTGCCCCAGAACGTGCTCAAGCTGCTCGGCTGATGGCACACGGTTGATGGCTGACGCCTCCCGGCGGTCCGCGCACAGCGCGGGCCGCCGCATTGTTTTGTGCGCTTGGCCCGGCGCTTGCGTAGCTGCCCTCGGGGGGCCGCCATGAGCCTGCGCGTCAACTACAACCCCGCCTCGGTGCGTACCCATCAGCACCTGGTGGCGGCCGACCGGGCGGTCGCCCGCACCCTCGAACGCCTGTCGAGCGGCCAGCGCATCAACCGCAGCTCCGACGACCCGTCGGGCATGGTCTCGGCCAACGCCATCCGCCACAACCTGGAGGGCATCACCCAGGCCAGCCAGAACATCGAGGAGGGTGTCTCGATGCTGCAGAGCGCCGATGGCGCGATGGACACCATCTCCTCGCTGCTCATCCGCCTGCGCTCGCTGGCGCTCTCGGCCGCCAACGAAGGCGCCAACGGCGCCGCCCAGCTCAAGGCCCTGCAGAGCGAATTCGACGAAGCCGCGCGCTCGATCACCCGGGTGGCCCAGCAGGCGCGCTACGGCACCATCCCGCTGCTCGACGGCACCCTTGCCAATCTCACCCTGGCCGACAGCGCCAAGACCGAGTGGAGCGACGCCAGCTGGGACGCCACCCGCCTGCCCGGCGGGCTCAAGGAGGGCACCTCCCTCTCCATCGCCCCCCCGGCCCAGACGCGATCGACGGTTTCGGCGAAATTCTACGGCAACCCTCCGCTCTCGACCCCGATCCAGGGCCTCAACCAGAACGGCAACGTGCTCGACAACGTCGCCGGGCGCACGGTGACCATCACCGGCCCGCTCGGCGGCCCGCTGGTCTACACCCTGGCCGCCACCACCACCCTGGGCGAATTCGTCGCCCAGGTCAACTCGACCACCCAGACCACCGGGGTGCGCGCCTCCTACGATGCGGCCAGGGGGGAGCTTGATGTGGCCACCGTCGGCCCGGGCACGGTCACCCTGGCGGCCCAGGACATGACCATCACCGGCACCACCAGCATCGGCTTCCTCGACGGCAACACCGCCGGGATCAACCCCTTCATGGCCGCCACCGGCGACCATCAGCGCGAACGCTTCGAGGTGGTGCTGAGCACCGGCGCCCTGCCGACCGCCCCCTTCCCCTCCCGCACCACCGCCCTCAGCGGCCTGCGCCAGAACGGCACCGCGCTGACCGTGGCCGGCGGCGAACAGGTCACCATCACCGGCTCGCGCGGCACGTCGGTCATCACCCTGCCGTCCGGGGTGACGGTGGGCGACTTCGTCGATCTGGTCAACCTGCAGACCTCGACCACCGGCGCGCGCGCCTCCTACGATGCCAATTCCGGCTCGCTGGCGGTCGAGAACATCGCCTTTGGCGCCGGCACCCTCAATGTGTCCGGCCCCGATCTGACCGGTGGCAGCAACATCGGGCTGCTCAATCCCAACACCACCACCGCCACCTCGAACCCGTTCCGCAGCCCGCGCGACACCTTCGCGGTGACCCTGTCCAAGCCCGGCAGCGGCGGCCCGATGTCGACCACCGACCTGCTCGCCGGCCTGGCCCAGAGCATCGGCGGCCCGGCGGGGGCCCCCTTCGCCCAGGTCGCGGGCAAGAAATTCACCATCTTCGGCAACGGCGAGTCCGCCTCCATGGACCTGCTCGCCAACCAGAGCGCCGCCGACGTGGCTGCGCACCTCGCCAGCGTCGCCGGCGGCACCTTCGTCGCCTCCACCGGCGTGCTCACCATCGGCGCCGCCAACATGACCGTGACGGCCAGCACCTCCTGGCACCAGATCGCCGGCTGGGCCACCGCCAACACCGCCTGGACCACCGCCATCAACGGCGCCACCATGACGACCACCAACGGGATCATCAACGACAGCTACGCGATGTCGGGGACCTCGATCCAGGACGTGCTCGACTTCGTCAACCAGCACGGGACCGACCTCGGCACCAGCGCTTCCTTCAACGCCGGCACCGGGGCCCTGACCCTGACCTCATTGAAGGGGCCGATCCATCTCACCAGCGACGATCTCACCGGCGCCGGCCTGAACGAGGGGTTGCTCGACCGCAACGTCATCGACCCGCTCGACACCGGCGGCACCAAGACCGTCACCGGCTACAACGCCACCGTCGACCTGACCTGGACCGACGAACTGGGCAACCTGCACACCGTGCCGCTCAGCCAGCTGCCCGGCCAGGGGGACGGCCTGGTGTTCGCCAATCTCAATGCCGGCCCCGGTTCCGGCCCTCCCTTCAGCCTGTGGGAAGCCGGCGCCTTCCGCATCACCGCCGCCGACTCCAGTGCCGGCGCCATGGGCCTGACCGCCACCGCCGCGACCACCACCCGCGAATCAAGCCGGCTGAGCCGTACCTGGATCCAGACCGGGGGGTTCACCGGCCAGCGCGTCAACGTCGAGATCCGGGACATGCGCGCGGGCGCGCTCGGACGATCTGCGATGCAGGCCGAACTGATGGGCGGAGCCGTGACCGGCACCCTGCTCACCCAGCGCGGCTACGACAGCATCGACGACCTGGTGCGTGAACAGGCGCTGGTCGATGGCGATTCCCAGCTCGCCATCCACGTCATCGACGCCGCCATCGACGAGGTCTCGACCGCGCGTGGGCGCACCGGCGCCCTGCAGGCCAACAGCCTGGAGAGCACGCTCGACTCCCTGCGCATCGCCATCCAGAACCTGACCGACTCGGAAAGCCGCATCCGCGACACCGACTTCGCGCAGGAATCGGCTGATTTCGCCCGCAACAACATCATCTACCAGGCGGCCACCGCGATGCTCGCCCAGGCCAACCAGGTGCCGCAGACGGTGCTCGGCCTGCTCAAGTGAGCTGGTCGGGCCCGGCCGGGTCCAGCGGCAGCAGCAGAGTCACGGTGGTGCCCTTGCCGGGGGCCGATGCGATCGACACCCCGCCCTGGTGGCTCTGCATGGTGCCATAGACCGAGGCCAGGCCCAGACCGGTACCGACGCCCGGCTCCTTGGTGGTGAAGAACGGCTCGAAGGCGCGCTCCCGCACCTCCGGGTCCATGCCCACCCCCTGGTCGCGCACCGTCAGGCACAGGTAGGCGCCCGGGGCCAGGCCCTCGGCGGCCTCGACCCGGCAGCCCGGGATGCGCGCCTCGCCGGTGGCGAACTCCAGCTCGCCACCGGCGGGCATGGCATCGCGGGCGTTGAGCGCGAGGTTGAGCAGGGCGCTGTGCAACTGGGCCGGATCACCCCGCACCCGCGAACGGCCGGCCTCAAGCCGCATCACCATGCGGATGCGCGCATCCAGGCCAGGCGCGATCAGGGTCGCCACCTCGCCGACCAGGGCGTGCATCTCCACCGGTTCGCTGCGGAACCGCCCCTTGCGGGCGAACACCAGCAGCCGCCGCGGCAGCTCGGCCGCCTTTTCAGCCGCCGCGACCACGCTGCGGGCATGCTCCCGCTCCGCCCCCGGGGGCAGGGTGGTGGCGAGCAGGTCGGCGAAGCCGAGGATGCCGGTGAGCTGGTTGTTGACGTCGTGGGCCACTCCGCCCGCCATGCGCCCCAGGGCCTCGAGCTTCTCGCCCTGGCGCAGGCGCTCCTCCAGCCGCTTCACCTCGCCCAGCACCCGCCGGTGCGCCGACATCACCAGCATCGACACCGAGGCGGCACCGAGAGTGGACAGGACGGCATAGACCATCACCGTCCCGCCCAATTCCGCGACCTGGGGATCGCCCCCGGCACCAAGGGCCTGCCAGGCGACCAGGTCGAGCAGCAGGGCGAAGGCGGTCATCGCCACCGGCCACCACCAGGCGCTGCCGACCAGGCAGGCGTAGGAGACCACCGGCAACAGCACCGCGACGTGGATCGCCAGGTCGAGGAGGGGATGGCCGATGCAACCCAACGAGAAGGTCAGCGAGAGTCCGCAGCCGAGCAGGGCCAGGCTGCCACCGGCTGCCACCCCGAGCGGGATCCGCCGACGCCCGGCGGCTCCGACCAGGGCCAGCAGGGTGGTGGCCAGGGCCAGGCTGATCAGGGCTGAGACCAGGTTGGGGCGCAGGATGGTGTCGACCACGATCGCCCCGGTGAACACCAGGGCGGCGGCGATGAGGTTGCCGAAACGCAGCATGCGCAGGCGCATCTCGCGCTCGAGCCCCGCCGAGATGGCCGCCGGCATGGGCCTCATTCCACCGTCAGCCGCCGGCCGGACAATCGGGCAAACAAAGAACCCCGCGGTCGCCCGCGGGGTCTTGTGGTGGAGGTAAGGAGATTCGAACTCCTGACCTTTTGAATGCCATTCAAACGCTCTACCAACTGAGCTATACCCCCATCCGGCTCCGCCCAGAGGATGACCTCCGTTCGGTGTGCGGGCGGGAGTATGTCAACCGATTGGGCTTGGCAAGACCATTGTTGCCGCACCGCCCCATGCCCTCCTCCGCGCCCCCGCGAGGGTTGAGCCACGGGCCCGGGGATTACCTTCAACCCCGTGAGCATCCAGCACCTGCGCCCCCTCCTGCCGTTCCTCGCCCTGGCCGCCCTGGGGGCCGGCGAAGCCGCCCAACCATTCCCGTGGAAGGAGACCTTCACCATGCCGCTGGATGGCGGCGAGCGCACCTTCGTGGTCCACCGCGGCGGCAGCTGGATGCTGATCGGCCGCAGCGATCTTTCCGACGGCAAGTTGCTGGCCGGGAGCAAGGACGTCGCGCTCGAAAGCAAGATCGAGCGCACCCCCGGCGGCGGGCTGCGTCTGCCCGGCCTGGAGCAGGTGGAGATCGCCGGCGACCAGGTGCTGTGGCGGACGCGCGTCGACGGCGACAACCTCTACCTGTTCGGTCAGCTCAGCGGCCTGCCCGGCAACCGCGCCCGCCTGGTGGTGGCGGCGGTCGAGAGCGCCCCCAGCGACCTGCACCGCATCGGCCGCCGCCTGGCCGAGGCCGGCAAGGAGGACTGGCCGGCCCGCCTCAAGGCCGCCACCTGGATCCGCGACCAGGCGGCGGTGCAGCCCAACAAGGAATTCTGGCTCAACGCCGCCGATGAGGAACTCGGCCGGGTGATCGCCGATGCCGCCGCGATCGCCGACGCCAAGCGCGACCTCGCCCTGCTCGACCAGGTGGTGTCGTGGTGCGTCGACCTCGCCCGCGATCCCTCCAAGGCCGGTGCGGTATGCAGCCAGGCCTGGGTGGCCGGCGACGAGACCCCGCGCGGGCAGGAACTGCGCCGCCGCCTGCGCCGGCTCGGGCTGGAGGCCTATCAGGGTCGCTGGATGCCGCGCCCCGAGGCCCTGGCGGCGCAGTTCGACCAGCGCTTCGCCGCCCTCACCTGGACCGATGCCGAGGGCTTCTTCCGCCTCGGACGCTGGGCCGACGTCAACGCCGAGTTCCTGCCCACCGCCAAGGACCGCGCCTACCGCTGCTACCAGGCCGGCCTGCGCGCCAACCCGCGCCACCAGGGCATCCTCAATGCCCTTGGCGCCTCGGCCTCGGTGGCCCAGTTCGAGAACGCCGGCACCCGCACCGGCAATCCCGGCCAGGCTCCGGCCTCGCCCGAAGAGAACCCGCCGGCAGAAGGCGCCGCCACCCCGGGCGAGGGCGGACCGCAGCGGCCCAACGAGGTGGAATTGTCGCCGCTGGGATTCCGCATGGCCGAGCGCAACCGCGATGGCATCAGCGCCTGGATCAAGCCGCCGCGCGCAGACAAGGAGGGCGACCAGGTGGCGATCGAGCTGCTGTTCTGGAACGATCTCGACCAGGACGCCAACATCGGCTACACGGTCGAGTACGGCGGCCAGACCTACAGCAGCTTCGTGCCGGTGCCGGGCAAGGCCCGCGCCCCCACCTCGCTGACAGTGCCCTGGCGCGCGGATGCGGTTCCGCGCCTGGACCTCCAGCAGGTCACCCGCTGACCCCCGGACCCCGAGCGACGCCGGAGCCCTTGTGATCGCCCTGATCTCAGACATCCATGCCAACCTGCCTGCGCTCGAGGCGGTGCTGGCCGACATCCAAGCCCTTGGCCAGGTCGATCGCGTGCTGTGCCTGGGCGATGTCGTCGGCTATGGCGCCCAGCCGGTGGAATGCCTCGAGCGGGTGGCCGAGACCTGCAAGCTGATCCTGATGGGCAACCACGAGCACGCCCTGGTGCATGGCGCCTTCGGCTTCCATGCCGCTGCCAAGCGCGCCGCCGACTGGACCCGCGAGCAGTTCCAGCAGGTCAACCCCGGCGCCCGCCGGCGCGCACTGTGGGAACTGCTCGAAAACCTGCCCCATCGCCACGAGATGGACGACATCCTGCTGGTCCACGGCAGCCCACGCGACCCGGTGATGGAGTACGTGCTGGAGAGCGACCTGTGGGAGGGCTCGGACCCTGGCAAAATGGACGCCATCTTCGCCTCCTTCCCGCGCCTCTGCTTCGTCGGCCACACCCACCGCCCGGGCGTCTTCACCGAGGACCGCTGCTTCATCCCCGCCGCCGAACTGCCCGAGGGCTTCGTGGTCAGCGACGGCCGCTACCTGATCAACATCGGCTCGGTCGGACAGCCACGCGACCGCGACCAGCGCGCAAGCTACCTGGTGTTCTCGGGCGAGGCGGTGTATTGGCGGCGCGTCGCCTACGACATCGACGCCGCCGCCGCACGCATCATCGCCACCAACTCCCTCGACCCGCGCTTCGCCGAACGCCTCCGCCGCGGGGAATGACCCCCCGGCGAGGGCCGTTTGCATCGCCTGGCCCCCCTCCTATAAACCCCGACCCAGGAGCGATCTGCCGACATGGCCCACGTCCAGCGCACAGTGGTGCTGACCAACAAGATGGGGCTGCATGCCCGGCCATCGACCCAGATCGCCACTACCGCGAGCCGGTTCGCCGCCGACATCCACATCTCCAAGGATGGCATGGTGGTCGATGCCAAGAGCGTGCTCGAACTGCTGATGCTGGCCGCCGAATGCAGCTCCGAACTGGCGGTATCGGCCGAGGGCGAGGACGCTGCCGAGGCGGTCGCAGCCGTGTGCGATCTCATCACCAGCCGCTTCGGTGAGCTCGACGTCGACGCCTGATCCGTCCCCGCGCCTGTCCCTGGCCATCGCCACCGCTGGCGGGCTGGGACTGCTGCGGCCGGCCCCCGGTACCTGGGGCAGCCTGGGCGCGACGATGGCAGGCGCAGCCTGGATCCTGCTGGCCCCCGCGCATCTGGTCACCGCCGGCCTGGCCGGCGGCGTCATCGCCGCCACCCTGGCGGGGATCCCGGCCGCCGGTCGCGCCGCCCGGCACTTCGGCCGCGAGGACCCCTCGCAGGTGGTGATCGATGAGGTTGCCGGGCAATGGCTGGCGATGGCACTGATCCCTGCGACCGTCCTGGTTGCATCCCCCGCAAGCGCGATCATCCTGTCCTTCGTGGCCTTCCGCGCATTCGACATCATCAAGCCGTGGCCCATCTCCTGGCTCGAACGCCTGCCGGGGGGGTGGGGCATCATGGCCGACGACCTCGCCGCCGGCCTGTGCGCCGGGCTGCTGACCACCGCCCTCACCGCGTGAACCGCACAACCTCATGACCAGCCCTACCCAGCCGAGCGGTCAGCCTCCGCGCCCGCCCGCTCCCCACCGGCGCACCGCCAACCTGGGAGGCAAGTCCGCGGCCCCGCCGCGCGGCCATACCTCGCCCGGTTCGCTCAAGACCCTCGACGAGAACGCGAGCGAGGAGACCGCCAACCGCCGCTCCACCGCGACATCCTCGACCGCCACCGCCTCGCGCAGCGCCAGCACCGGCGGCTCGATGAAGACCAAGGAACTCGGTCACCGCCGGCTGCGCTACCGCTTCATGCTGGTGATGGCAGGCGTCACCGTGGTGGTCATGGCGCTCCTCGGCACCGCCGTATCCCTGCGCGCCAACACCTTCCTGTTCAGCCAGAAGCAGCACGACGGTATCGAGCTGTCCAAGGTCGCGGCGTTCATCGTCAACGCCGCCGGCGACCGCCTTGACCACCTGCTCAAGAAGGCCGAGGGCGGGGCCATCCCGGCCGAGGATCTCAACCGCGTGGTCGAGGACATGCAGTCCCATCTGCGCCGCGCCGCCACCTGGGACAACCGCAAGCTCTCCGACATACTCTCCATCTCGGTCTCCATCCCGGTGCAGAAGTACCCCTTCAGCAGGCTGAATGGGCCGTGGTACGGCGAGAAGGAGATCGCCGGCGCCGACATCATCCGCACCTACTCGGATGTGTTCGTGCCCAAGACCGGTGAAAGCTTCGCGCTCTCCAGCGAATCGGTGGCGGTGAGTGAACTGGTGGCCGACAAGGAGGGCCAGGGCAAGGTGCCCATCTATCGCTTCAAGGTCCCCCTTGATGCACGTTTCTTCGGAAAAGGCCCTGGGAACACCGACGATCCGCAGGCTTGGAACAGCATCCCCCATCTACGTCTCGACATCGAGATCACCTCGATCAACCGCGCCCTCACCAACCTCACCATCGCCATCGTCATCATCGTGGTGATCGCCACCCTGCTGGTGGTGGGGGTGGCCGACTGGCTGGCCCGCCGCGTGACCCGGCCGCTCGAGCGCCTGGTGGTCGACATGCAGATCGTCGCCAAGGGCAACCTCAAGCACGTGACCAAGCCCACCAGCGATGACGAGATCGGCGTGCTGGCACTCGAATTCAACCGCATGACCACCCAGCTCAACGAGGCCCAGGGGGCCCTGGTCGAGCAGGAGAAGGCGGAATACGAGCTGTCCATCGCCCGCGAGGTGCAGAAGCAGATGCTGCCCCTCGACTCCACCACCACCCCCTTCCCCGACGGGGGCACCTTCTACGCCTTCTCGCGCGTGCCGGGCTGGGCGGTCGGGGCCTATTACAAGGGCGCCAAGGCGGTCTCGGGCGACTACTTCGACGTCTTCGACCTGGGCAACGGCCTGTGGGGCATGTGCGTCGCCGACGTCTCGGGCAAGGGCATCCCCGGCTCGATGGTGATGGCGGTCACCCGCACCATCGTGCGCCTGGTGGCCTCCAAGCACCTCACCCGCGCCAACGAGACGCTCAAGGAGACCAACCGGCTGATCGCCAAGCAGATCAAGCGCGGCATGTTCGTGACCTGCTACTACGCGGTGCTCGATGAGCGCACCGGGCAGCTGACCTACGCCAGCGCCGGCCACAATCCGATGGTGCTGTACCGGGCCGCCACCAAGTCCTACGAACTGGCCAGCGGCAAGGGCATCGCCCTCGGCTTCAACGAGGGTCCGATCTTCGACCGCACCATCGAGATGAACACCACCCAGCTCGCCTCCGGCGACGGCCTGGTGCTCTACACCGACGGCTTCCCCGAGGCGATGAACGACAAGAGCCAGGAGTTCGGCGACGAACGCTTCTACGAGGCGGTGGTGCGCCACGCCCAGCTCGAGAACCAGTTGGCGATCATGAACGTGGTGGGCGAGATCGCCAAGCACCGCGGCGCCGCCGAGCAGTCCGACGACCTCACCATCCTCATGGCGACCAGGGCCTGACATGTCGGGCTTCCACCAGGAATTGACCATCACCAACGACCTGGCCACCCTGGCCCAGGTGCGCGACCTGATCGCCGCCTCGGTGGCCCAGGGCGGCTTCCCGGCCACCTGGACCAACCGCCTGCAGATCGCGGTCGACGAGGCGGTGACCAACATCATCGAGCATGGCTACCAGGACCAGCCGCGCGGCAACGCCTCCATCCACCTCTCGACCCAGGTGACCGAGGACGAGTTCCGCATCACCATCGCCGACCAGGGCACCCGCTTCGACCCCCATTCCCTCGACGACGTCGACATCGCCTCGCACGTCGCCTCCGGCAGCAACGGCGGCCTGGGCGTGTTTCTGATGCGGCGCATCATGGATGTGGTCGACTACCGCTTCGAGAACGGCAAGCGCAACCGCCTGATCCTGGTCAAGTACCGGCCTTAGACCGCACCGCTCCGGCAGGCGCACCGTAGCGCGAACGCCAGCGAGCCGTAGCGTTCCGCAATGCCCAAGCTCTCCGCCCGCGTCGGCCGCATCGACGCCAGCGGCATCCGCCGCATCTTCGATCTCGCCAAGTCGCTCAAGGACCCGATCAACCTCTCGATCGGCCAGCCGGACTTCGCGGTGCCCGAGCAGGTCAAGGACGCCGCCTGCGCCGCCATCCGCGCCGACCGCAACACCTATACCCAGACCCAGGGCATCCCCGAGCTGCGCGCCCAGCTCCAGGCCGAGGAGAAGTCCTTCACCGGCCGGACGTGGAACGACCAGGAGACCCTGGTGACCTCCGGAGTCTCGGGCGGGCTGTTCCTGGCCCTGTGCGCGCTGGTCGATGACGGCGACGAGGTGCTGATCCCCGATCCCTACTTCGTGATGTACAAGCACCTGGTCAACCTCTTCGGCGGCCGGCCGGTGTTCCTCGACACCTACGCCTCGGACTTCCTCATCGATCCGGAGCGGCTGGAGCGCGCGATCACCCCGCGCACCCGCCTGCTGCTGCTCAACAGCCCGGCCAACCCCACCGGCCGCATCGCCCCGCGCGCCAACCTCGAGGCGGTGGCGGCGGTGTGCCGCCGGCATGGCATCACGGTGCTGAGCGACGAGATCTACCGTTCCTTCGCCTATGCCCCGATGACCTCGATGGCGGAGCTCTACGAGGACACGGTGGTGCTGGCCGGGCACAGCAAGGCCTTCGGCATGACCGGCTGGCGGCTGGGCTACGCCTGCGGCGCCGCGGCGGTGATCCAGGCCATGACCAAGGTGCAGCAGTACAGCTTCGTGTGCGCGCCATCGGTGACCCAGTACGCCGCCCTCGCCTGCCCGCAGGTGGACATGACCGCCCACCACGACGCCTACCGGCGCAAACGCGACCTGGTGGTGGGCATCCTGTCACGCCGCTTCGAGCTCGCCCCGCCCGATGGGGCCTTCTACCTGTGGGCCAAGGCCCCGGCCGGCCACACCGGCACCAGCTTCGTCGAGAAGGCGATCGCCAACAACTGCCTGATCATCCCCGGCGGGGTGTTCAGCGAGCGCGACAGCCACTTCCGCATCTGTTACACCGTGCCGGACGAGCGCCTGCGCGCCGGCGCCGAGCTGCTCTGCCGCCTGGCGGACTAGGCCATGTGGCGCTGGGCCCTGCTGCTGCTGGCCGCGGCCGTCCTGCGCGCCGAGACGGTGGTGTTCCTGGGCGACAGCCTGACCGCCGGCCACGGGGTGGCGGAACGCGAGGCCTGGCCGGCGCTGGTGGCGGAACGCATGCAAGGGCCCTTCCCCGCCTGGCAGGTGGTCAACGCCGGCATCAGCGGTGACACCACCGCGGGTGGGCTGCGCCGCCTGCCACGCCTGCTCGAGCGCCTCAAACCCGATCTGGTGGTGGTCGGACTGGGCGCCAACGACGGACTGCGCGGCCAGGACCCGGACCGCACGCGGGAGAACCTGCGCGGCATCATCGCCCGCTGCCGCGACCGCTCGGTGCGCACCGCCCTGCTCGGCATGCAGCTGCCGCCCAGCCTGGGTCCGGAGCACGCGCAGCGCTTCGCCGCCCTGTGGACCGGCCTGGCCAAGGACGAGAACGTCCCCCTGCTGCCCTTCCTGCTCGAAGGCGTCGCCGGCAGGCCGGAGCTGAACAACCCCGACGGCATCCACCCCAACCCCGAGGGGCACCGCATCATCGCCGAGACGGTGTGGAAATTCCTGGAGCCGCTGCTTCGTAAGGGTTGATGGTTGCAGCCCACCTTCTTTCTCTTGTATCCATCAACCATAAACCACAAACCAGTAGAATGAGCCTCCAGGCCACCGATCTCCATCGTTCCTTCCCCGGCCACGGCGGCCAGGTGCAGGCGCTGCGCGGGGTGTCGCTGAGCGTCGCCTCGGGCCGCTCGCTGGCGGTTGTGGGCCCCTCCGGCAGCGGCAAGTCGACCCTGCTCGGCCTCCTCGCCGGGCTCGACCGGCCCGACCGCGGCCAGGTGGTGGTCGATGGCGAGGACCTCGCCACCCTGCCCGAGCGCCGGCTGGCGCGCCTGCGCGGCCAGCGCATCGGGGTGGTATTCCAGTCCTACCGCCTGGTGCCGACCCTGGACGCGCTCGAGAACGTCGCCCTGCCGCTGGAGCTGGCCGGCCGCGCCGACGCCCATGACCTCGCCCGCATCTGGCTGGACCGCGTCGGGCTCGCCGCCCGCGCCGACCACCTGCCCGCCCGCCTGTCGGGCGGCGAGCAGCAGCGGGTGGCCCTGGCGCGCGCCCTCGCCCCCGCCCCGGCCCTGGTGCTGGCCGACGAGCCCACCGGCAACCTCGACAGCGCCACCGGCAGCCATTGCGCCGACCTGCTGTTCGCGCTCTGCCGCGATGCCGGCTCGGCGCTGGTGGTGGTGACCCACGACCCCGCCCTGGCGGCGCGCGCCGACGCCATCCTGCGCCTGCGCGACGGCCTAGCCGAAGGGCCATGACCGCGTTGCTG
>JAKLKR010000141.1:0-253 GCA_023150565.1 Planctomycetota bacterium | reverse complement strand
GGGGTGGCGGCCTGGCTGGCGGTGCTGTGCATCGCCGCCGGCATCGCCGGGCGCACCGCCGTGGTCACGGTGGCCGAGGCCACCGCCGCGGCCCTGCGCAGCGAGGCGCGCGCCATGCTCGGCGGCGACCTGGAGGTGGCCGCCACCCGCGCCCCCACCGCGGCCGAGGACGCCGCCATCGCCGCCGCCCTGCCCGCCGGCACCCGCACCACCCGGGTGCGCGCCCTCACCACCATGGCCACCGGCACCGCCA
>JAKLKR010000140.1:8355-14063 GCA_023150565.1 Planctomycetota bacterium | reverse complement strand
CCACCTCGGTCTGGGCGGCGGCGGCGGACAGGCCGCGGTGCCAGCGCAGGGGCAGGGCGGCGTTGTCGGCCAGGGTGAGGTTGCTGAGCAGGGCCCCTTGGCGGGGGGCGAAGCCGGCGGTGGCGCGCAGGGCGGGGCCGGCGAGGGGGTCGGCGGGATCGCCGCCGGCCAGGCGCACGCTGCCCTGGCCGGGCCGGGCCAGCCCGGCGGCGAGGGCGGTGACCGCGCTCTTGCCGCTGCCCGCCGGCCCCGCCACCACCAGCGCCTCGCCGGGGCCGAGGCGGAAGTCGAGGTCGTCGATCAGCGCCTCGCCGCGGCTGGCGAGGTGGACGTGGTCGAAGTCGAGCAGCGGGCTCATTCTAGATCCCGCCGTCGGGGGTTGATGGTTGGTGGTTCATGGTTGGCGCACATCGGGATGCGTCGCGCTTGCGGGTGGCGGCGCACGGGCGAACCATCAACCACGAACCGCAAACCGCCTGCCCCGCTCATGTCACCGCCACCAGGGTCACCAGCACGTCCCACACCACCACCGCGGTGATGCTGCGCACCACCGCGCGCGAGGCGGCGCGTGGCACCCCAGTAACCGCCTCGTCGCAGGCCAGGCCCTCGCGGCAGGCGATGGCCGCCACCACCAGGCCGGGGATCAGGGTCTTGGCCAGCAGCACCAGCGGATCGGTGAGGTCGAGGGCGAGGGCGAGGGATTCCGCATAGGCGCCCCAGGGCGGTGCGGCGGTGCCCAGCCACAGGCGCGCGAGGGCGAACCCCGCCACCACCGCCGCCGCCACCCACACCAAGGTCAGGCACACCATCGCCACCGCCATGCCCGCCAGGCGCGGCACCACCAGGTAGCGGAAGGGGTCGACCCCGGCGTAGGCGAGGCCGTCGATCTCGCCCGCCACCCGCATGTTGGCCAGTTCGGTGGCGATGGCGGTGCCGCTGCGCCCGATCACCACCAGGGCGGTGAGCAGCGGGCCCAGCTCGCGCAGCAGCAGGGTGACGATGAGCGGCCCCAGGCCGGTGCCCAGGCCGCTGGCCTGGACCTGCACCTGGGCCACCAGCGCGGTGGCGGTCAGCCCGGCCAGCAGCAGCACGAAGGGCACCGCTTCGACCCCGGTGAAGTAGACCTGGCGTGCCAGCACGTCGCCCGCCACCCGCCGGCCGCCGCGCGCCGGCAGCACCAGATGGCGCACCGACAGCGCCACCGCAGTGGCGATCTCGACCAGATAGGAGGTCAGGGCGATGGTGGCGCGGCCGAGGGCGTCGACCGGGGCGAGCAGGCGTTCCATCCCGGGTCAGCAGAAGAAGAAAGGAGGAAGGAGGAAGTCAGAAGGAGGAAGGAGGAAGGGAGCGGGGAAAGGAGGAAGTAGGAAGTAGGAAGGAGGAAGGGTTGCTGCGCGGCAGCGCCTTCCGGTCTGCGCACGGGGTTGGGCCGCGGCCCTGCCCGTTTGCGGTGCGCAGACGTTCGCCGCGTCGCCGCCCTTCCTCCTTCCTCCTTCTGCCTTCCTCCTTTCAACCTCGCCCTTCCTCCTTCCTCCTTTCTTCTTAGATACTTCCCCGTGCCCCCCGCCCCCACCCGTGGTCTTCCCGCCCTGTTCCACCGCCCGCTCGGCATCGCCCTGGTCACCGCCGGGCTGATCGCCGGCACCGGGATCGCGGTCGGCGGCGCCGGCCTGCTGGCGATGAAGGCCGGCACCGCCGCCCAGGCTGCCGATGCCTGCGCCCGCCTGACCGAGGACGCCACCGTGCGCCTGGGCGACCAGCTCGGGGTCGCCGATCCGGTGCTGGACGCCCTGCGCGCCCACGCCGCCCAGCCGATGCCCTCTCCTGAGGAGGACGCGCGCATCCTGGTGGCGCTGGCGCGTGGGCGTGGCGGCCTCAGCCAGGCCTACATCGGCGGCGCCGACGGCTCCTTCCGGGTGGTGTGGCGGGATGACGACCTGACCTGGCATTACCAGCGCCTGGCGGCCCCCGGTGCCGGTCCGCGGGCCGCGCTCGGTCTGCGCCTGTCCAACGACCAGCCGCCGGTGGCGGAGCCGGTCACGCCCGAGCAGCAATCCTATGATCCTCGCGGCCGGCCCTGGTTCCTGGCCGCGGTCGGGGCGCGCGGGCGCGCCTGGTCGCCGCCTTATCTCTTCGCGCGCTCGCATCAGCCCGGGGTGACCTGCTCAGAACCGGTCGCCGGGGGCATGGTGGTGGGGGTCGATTTCGACTTCACCAGCCTCGGCCGCGTGCTCGCCCGGCTCGACGGGGAAGACGCCGGCACGGTGGTGTTCACCGCCGCGCGCGAGATCCTCGCCGCCTCGCATCCGCCTGCCGGCGAATTCACCAAGGTGCCGCACGCCGACGATCTCGAGGCCGGGCCGGCGCGCGAATTCTTCGCCACCCTCGGCCGCCTGCCCGAGCCCGGCCAGCCGGCCGGCAAGCTGACCTTCCAGGGCGTCCAGGGGCCGGTGGTGGCGGCGGTGTCGGCCTGCGCGGTGCCGGACGGGCCGGTGTGGTACGTCGGACGCGCCATGCTGCGCGACCAGCTCGCCGCCGCCGGCGACCGCGCCCGCCTGTGGGCGCTGGTGGCGGGGGCGGTGGCGCTGCTGCCCGGCCTCGGAGCCGCCTTCCTGTACGCGCGCGTGCTGGCGCGGGCGCGCGCCGCCGCCGCCCAGGCCACCTTCCGCGCCGAGGCCGCCGAGGAGAAGGCGCGCAAGCTCGGCCAGTACCAGGTGGTGCGCAAGCTCGGTCAGGGTGGCATGGGCGAGGTCTACCTGGCACGCCATGCGATGATGCGCCGGCCCTCGGTGGTCAAGGTCATGCGCACCGGCATGGGTCCCGAGGATGTGCAGCGCTTCGAGCGCGAAGTGCAGCTGTCGTGCCAGCTCAGCCATCCCAACACCGTCACCATCTTCGACTACGGCCGCTCGGCCGACGGCGCGTTCTATTACGCCATGGAATACCTCGAGGGCCTCGACCTCGACTCGCTGGTCGAGCGCCATGGCGCCCAGCCGGCGGCGCGGGTGATCCATCTGCTCGCCCAGGCCTGCGGCTCGCTCGCCGAGGCGCATGAGATGAACCTGGTGCACCGCGACATCAAGCCGGCCAACATCATGCTCTGCCGTCGCGGCGGCGAATCCGACGTGGTCAAGGTGCTCGACTTCGGCCTGGTCAAGAGCCTGGAACGCGACCGGCCCGGCATCACATCGGCCGACGTCATCACCGGCACCCCGGAATTCATGGCCCCGGAGGTGATCAGCCAGTCGCCCGACGCCGACGGCCGCCTCGACCTCTACGCCCTCGCCTGCGTGGGGTTCTTCCTGCTCACCGGCAAGCTGGTGTTCCCGCGCCAGAGCACCATGGAGGTGCTGCTGGCCCACCGCGACGAGCCGCCGCCGCGCCCCTCGGCGCTGCGCCCGGAGGTGCCCGCCGACCTCGAACGGGTGCTGCTCAAGGCCCTGTCCAAGGATCCGCGCGACCGCCAGGAGGACATGAACGCCTTCCGTGCCGAGCTGCTGTCGTGCGCCGACGCCCACCGCTGGAGCGACGCCGACGCCCGTACCTGGTGGGTCGAGCATCCCCTGCCCGCCGTCGCGGTGGCCAGTTCGGCCCAGCAGTCGACCCTGATGTTCGATTCCATCGAACGCGCCCCCACTGATTCATCACCGCGCTGAAGGACCCCCATGGGCAAGCACACCGAATCCCCTTCCACCCAGCAGGACGTGATCGCCCTCAACGCGCGCACGAAGCTCAAGGGCAAGGTGTACGACAAGGAGATGAAGAAGCTTCACGTCGAGCTGGTGAAGATGCAGACCTGGGTCAAGGCCAAGGGTCTCAAGGTGGTGGTGATCTTCGAAGGCCGCGATGCGGCCGGCAAGGGCGGCACCATCAAGGCGCTGACCGAGGCGGTGAGCCCGCGCGTGTTCCGAACCGTGGCCCTGCCCGCGCCCAACGACCGCGAACGCACCCAGTTCTACCTCCAGCGCTACGTCGCCCACCTGCCCGCCGCCGGCGAGGTGGTGGTGTTCGACCGTTCGTGGTACAACCGCGCCGGGGTAGAGAAGGTGATGGGGTTCTGCACCGACGAGGAGTACAAGGAGTTCCTGCGTACCTGCTCCGGCTGGGAGCTCGCCCTGCAGCACAGCGGCATCATCCTGCTCAAGTACTGGCTCGAGGTGAGCATGGAGGAGCAGGAGGCGCGCATGAAGGCGCGCATCGAGGACCCGCGCAAGACCTGGAAGCTCAGCCCGATGGACATCGAGGCCTTCCGCCGCTGGTACGACTTCTCGCGCGCCCGCGACGCCATGTTCGCGGCCACCGACATCCCCCACTCGCCCTGGTTCGTGGTGCCCAGCGACGACAAGAAGCGCGCCCGCCTGAACTGCATCGCCCACATCCTGTCGAAGGTGCCGTACGAGGACATCAAGGCCGACAAGGTCAAGCTGCCCAAGCGCCAGAAGCCGGACAGCTACGACGAGCCCGACCGCGTGCTGAACCTGGTGCCGCAGCGCTGGTGAGCAGGTTCGCCCTGCTGCTGGCCTGGGACGGCCGCGCCTTCGCCGGCTGGTGGCGGCAGGCCGGCCGGCGCACGGTGGCGGGCGAGCTGGATGCCGCCTTCGCCCGCCTCGGCGAGGCGCAGGCGGCGGCGGTGGGCGCCAGCCGCACCGACGCCGGGGTGCACGCCCGCGGGCAGCTGGCGCATGTGGACCTGGTGCGGGCCTGGGACCCCGCCGAACTGGTCCGCCGGCTCGACGCCCAATTGCCCTCCGATCTCGCCTGCCATGGTGCCGCCCGGGTCGATCCCGCCTGGCACGCGGTGCATGGGGTGCGCCGCAAGACCTACCGCTACCTGGTCGATGCGGCCGCCAGGCGCGATCCCGCCCTGGCCGGACGCGCCTGGCGCCCGCCCGGCCGGCTCGACCGCGACCTGCTCCAGGCCGCCGCCGCCCTGGTGCCGGGGACGCGCACCTGGCAGGCCTTCGTGCGCCGGGGCGACCACCGCAGCGACACCCGCTGCCAGCTGATCTCCTGCCGCTGGCGCGAACGCGCTGGGGTGCTGGCCTGCGATCTCGCCGCCGACGCCTTCATCTATCGCCTGGCGCGCAGCCTGGTGGGGGGGATGGTGCTGGTGGCGCGCGGCGGCTGCAGCCTCGACCACTGGCGCGCTGCCCTCGACGGCGCATCGTCTCCTGCCGCCACCCAGCAGGCGCCGGCCCATGGCCTGTGCCTGGAGCGGGTGGTCCACCGCCAGCCCCCCGTCTGGAGCCGCCCATGATCCTCGATCCCCTCGCCGTCCCCGGTTGCCTGTGCGCCTGGGACTTCCAGGAACCGGCCGGGTCCGACCGCGTCGCACGCGGCCGCCATCCCTACCGCCTGCACGAGAGCGATGGGCCGGTGGAGCGGGTGGCCGACGGGGTCGCCGGGCCCTATGCCGCCTGCTTCGGCGACGGCCCCTGGCTCAAGGGGGTGCGCAGCGAATGCCCCGCCCTCGACATCCACGGCGCCCGCGCCCAGGTCACGGTGGCGGGCTGGATCCGCCGCGCGCGCAAGCCCGGCCACGATGGCTGCCAGGCCCTGGCGGGGGTGTGGAACGAGTACGGCCGCCGGCAGTACTGCCTGTTCCTCAACCTGCGCATCCACGACAGCGCCGAGCAGGTGGGCGCGCACATCTCCGGGGTGGGCGGGCCGACCCCCGGCCATCCCTACTGCATGGATGCCGCCATCGG
>JAKLKR010000140.1:0-8345 GCA_023150565.1 Planctomycetota bacterium | reverse complement strand
CGACGCCTGGCACCACGTGGCGATCACCTATGACGGGCGCTTCGCCCGCTCCTATCTCGATGGCCGGCTGGATGCGCGCGGGGACCGCAATCCCTACGCCTACGACCTGGGCATCTTCGACGGCGGCCCCCAGGGCGGCAACTTCACCGTCGGGGCGGTGCAGCGCCCGATCAAGCCGCACGATGATCCGGCGGTGTGCGGCACCATCACCGGCAACTGGTTCGTTGGCCTGCTCGGCTCGCTGGCGGTGTGGGACCGCTGCCTGGACGAGCAGGAGATGTCCCGGCTGGCAGCGCGTTGATGCGAATGCGCGTATTATCAAAGTAGTATACGGTATGCAGTGCCCACTTGCGGTGGTTACGCCGATTTCATAATGCTTCGACCAACTAACCGGTCCTCAGTGACCAGGAGAAATCCCATGAAGTCCGCCATCCTCGCCGTCGCCCTGGCTTTCGTCGTCGCCCCGGCCTTCGCCGCCGACGCCGTCGCGCCCAAGGCTGCCGAGGCCAAGATCAACACCGTCTGCCCCTTCTCGGGCGAAAAGGTTGATGGCAAGACTGTGATCGAGGTCAAGGTCGGCGACAAGGTGGTCAAGGTCGCGGTTGCCGACAAGGCCAAGGCCGAAGCCGCCCTGAAGACCGCCAAGGCTGAGGACGTCGTCGCCGCCGCCCAGGCCAACAAGAAGATCGAAGCCCCCAAGGCCAAGTAAGCGCGACGGTCCCTCGCGGACCCGCAACCCACCCGGCTCAGCCGGGTGGGTTTTTTATTGGCTGGCGCCCAGGCTATCTGCCCGAACGCAGCCCACGCCGGGCTATCGCATCCTGGGCTGCGCTCGCCAGGGTGGCGTCCAGCCCGCGCGCGAGTTCCCCGAGCAGGCGGTCGGCTTCCGGGCATTCGCCGGCGATACGGCCGGCCACCGCCGCCCACCAGCAGCGCAGGTCGCGCGGCTGGGTGGTGTCGCGCAAGCGGGCGAGAATCGGACCGGCCGCGGCGGCGTCGAACTCGTGACGTTCGGCGACCAGCGCACGGCTTGCCGGGCCCAGGCGCGGGGCCTCGGCCACCAGCGCGGTGGATCCGCCCAGGCCGAGTTGGGACAGGGCGGCCACCGCCTGCACCGGATCGAGTCCGGGCACGCCGTCGAGGTGGCCGGCCAGCCAGCGCGCAGCCTTGTCGCCATGGCTGGCCAGGGCGGCCTTCAGTGCCGCTGGGGCGGTGGGGTCGGCGGCGGCGGCAGCCAGAACTGGCAGCAGGGCGTCTCCGGCGGCGGCCATCGCCGCGCTGGCGGCGGCGGCGGTTTCCGGGTGGGTGCTGGCAGCAGCTGCCACCACCAGGGCGCCGAGTTCCGGGATCGGGCAGCAGGCCAGTGCGCGCTGCATCAAGGCCCGGCCGTCAGCGCCCAGCATCGCCGGTTCCCAGCGCCGTGGCGGGCAGAGCTGCTGGGCGAAGGGCAGCACCAGGTTGGCCGGCAGCGGCGCCTCGCCAGCCAGTGCGCCGCGTTCGCAGGATTCCACCAGCGCCTGCCAGGTGCGCAGGGTGGCGGCCTGGTCGCGCACAGGGACCAATGCCTGGACCAGCACCGGGGCGGCCAGTTGGCGGGTGGCGGGAGTGGCGCGGGCGAAGCGGGCGAGCAACCCGCGGCGGAACTCCTGGCTGAGGTCGGCGCTGGCCGCCAGGTCGGCAAGGCCGTTGCCGGCTGGCGGATCGCATACCTCGGCAAGGCCGGCAAGGCGGGCGGCGCCGTCGTCGCCAGCGGCGGCCAGCACGGTCAGGACAGCGCCGGGCAGCGGCTGGCGCGGCTGGCGGGCAAGCGCGGCGACCGCGGCCTGGTAGGCACGCTCATCCTGCGCCATCAGAGTGGCGAGGGCGCCGGTGGCGGTGGCGGGGTCGGCGGACAGGGCCTGGCACAACAGCTCCTGCCCCGTCGCACCCAGGCTGGCGAGGGCGCGGGCGGCGGCATCGCGGGTGGGGGCCGCCCGCATCAGCTCGGCCAGGCGGTCGCCCGGCAGGCGATCGAGGCGGGCGCCGCGCCGGACCGCATCCGCCACCCGCACGGGATCGCAAGGACCGTTGGCGAGGGTGTCGAGCTCCCATTGGGCGATCCAGCGGCGCTCGTCGCCGCGGGCGATGGGCGCCAGCTGCCAGCCTGCCGTGCCCAGCCCGGCGAGCACGCCGGCGGGGCCGAAGGCGGTGAGGTCGCTGGCGAATGCCACTCGGCGGCCCTCGCCGGCAAGGGTCTGGACCAGGGCCTCGGCCAGGCCGGCGCGTTCGGCGCGCAGCAGGCCGTGGGCGGCCATCCAGCCCGGCAGGTTTTCGTCGAGGGTGGGGGGAGCGCTGAGCGAGGTGGGATCGCCGCCATTCCACAGCATTTCATAGCGACGCATGCGCTCAACCAACTGGTCGCGGCTGGCCAGGGCGGCATCGACCAGGACCTCGTCCCCGGCGGCGGCCGGCCCCGCCGCCGGCACCGCCAACGGGATGCCACCCTTGGCGCCGAGATCGGACCAGGAACGCCAGCCCCAACCCAGGCTTTCCAGACGCCAGGCGGTGAGGCGCGTGGCGGCGGCGGCCGGTGGCTGGCGCTCGAGCGCCAGGCTGCCGTGGCCGAGCATCTCGCTCCAGGCTTCGGCCTGACGGGCGCGGCGCAGACCGGCGCGGTTTTCCAGTTCGGCCCCGCCACTGGTCGGCGGTTCGCCGGTGGGGGCGAGCGCCGGTTCGACGGCGTTGGTGGTGCCGGCGGCAGCCAATTCCGCCACCCAGCCGGGGGTCTCGCCCGGGCGTTCGCGCCGCACCAGCACCGGCATCACCGCCAGCACCTGGGTGCGCCCGTCGCGCTGGACGGCCCACAGGCGCGGAGCCAGATCGGGTGGCAGGCCGGCGAAGCTGGCCGGCTGGTCGTCGCGGGGGTGGGGCAGCACGGCGGCGGCGAATGCGCACAGGGCCAAGGTCGAAATGGCGGCGGCGCAGCCCAGCAGCAGCGGGTCGCGGCGGTTGCGCATGGCCATCGCACCCCATCGGCGTGGTGAGCGCCACCACGGGCGCGGCATGCGTGCGAGGTAGGCGCCGGACGCGTTGAGCGGCCCCTGGCGACGTTGAACGGTATCGTCGTCGGGGCGGTGATTGATGAACTCCACCGGCACCCGCACCGGAGTGCCGCAGGCGGAGCAGGGCAGGTCGAGGCCGGCATGCACCGCCGGGAAGCGGTTGGTGCGGCCGCAGGAGGGGCAGTTGGCGTCGAGGCGGATCATGCCTGGCCCTCCGTGCTGCTGCCGTCGTCGAGCAGGGCGCCGAGCAGCCCCACATGTTGATCTAGCACCACCAGCAGGAAGGCGACCAGCGCTGGTTCTGATATCCGTCCCGCCAGGCCACAGGCCCAGGCGATGTACTGGATCACCCCCGGACCATCCGCGATCAGCAGGCCGATGGTGGACAGCAGCAGGGTGCCAAGGGTGGTCCAGGTCAGGATCCCGAGCACCGAAAGGGGCCCGGCGGCGATCGCCCGCAGCGGGGCACCGTCGAAAATCGAGCGCAGCACCCGGCTCCACACCAGCAGGTTGACCCCGGGAACCAGTGCCAGTGCCACCAGTTGCCAATAGGGGGTGCGCAGGGGACGGGGATGGCAGGCGCGCTGCAGCAGCAGCAGCCAGCGGCACAGACCAACCACCGCCACCGCGGTGGCGATTTCGAGCGCCAGCACCAGCGCCTGCACCGTGCCGCCCGGCCATACCGGTGCGGGCAGGGCGAAGCGGTCGGGGCCACGCAGCAGGATCAGGCCGGCATGTACCGCCAACAGTGCCACCAGCAGGCCGCCGGCCAGGCGCGCCGCCTGCAGCCAGGTGCGCGCTTGGCGCACCCATACCACCAGGCGGGCCTCGTCCACCACCTCGGGCTGGGGGGCGAGCGAGCCGGCGACCACCCGCTCGGCGGGGACGGAGGAGGAGCTTTCGAGCGCGTAGGCGTCCATAGGTGTCTCGGCGGGGTAGTTGAAGGGGAAAACTACGTAATCAAGACGCAAGGGTGAACACCCCTACGACCGATTGTCCGAAGCAACTAACGGATTGCCGGGCAGGAGGTTCAGCGGCGGCGCGGGCGCCAGCGCAGAGCCACGGCCAAGGCCGCCGCGAGCCCTGCCAGCGCCCCCAGCCCCGAGCCCAGGCCGCAGCCACCGCTGGAGCCGCCGCCGGGGAAGACCGCCGCTGCTGGCTTGTTGGCGCCCTTGTCGGTGATGGTCACGGTGGCAGATGCCTGGCTGGCCACGATCTGGTAGGCCCCGGTTTTGGAGGCCACCGCCGTCATCACCGCGGTCTCAGCCCCTTCGAGCAGCACGTCATCGGTGGCCACCAGGGTGAGGGTGATGCTGTTGGTGTTGGCGGGGATGGTCAGGGTGCCGGAGCCATCATCGGTCGAGAGCCGGAAATCGAGGCCGTAGGTGGCGGTGCCCGAAAGCGCATAGCCGACCGGGATGGCGGTCGGCAGGGCCGGCCGCGGGGCGTACGAGATCACCAGCAATCCGGGCTGACCGCCTTCGACCGCCGCCGGCTGGGTGGCGGTGATCGAGATCTGCGGCAGGTAGTCAGCGATGTACAGCGTGGCGGACGCGGCGCTGGCGGCCACCAGGTAGGATCCATCCGTGGCGTTGGATAGGGTGAAGATCGCTTTTTCGGCCTTTTCGACCGTGTTGTCCTCCGTGGCCACCAGGGTGATGGTGCTGCTGGTGGACCCGGCCGGGATGGTGAAGGCGTTGGCTGACAGGGTGTAATCGGTGCCGGTGGTGGCATCGCCAGCGACCCCGAAGGGGATGGTGATGGTGCGCCCCATGATCGAGCCTTCGGGCAGCAGATAGGCCTCGACGATGCCATTCTGGGCCCCTTCGACCGCATCCTGCTTCCAGCGCAGGCCGACCTGGGCCACCTGCTCGGTGATGGTCACGGTGGCGGCGGGGGAGGCCACGGCATAGCTGCCGGTGGCGCTGTCGTCGAGGGTGACGATCACCGTCTGCGACCCTTCCATGATCCCGTCCTCATAGGCGGTGATGGCTACCGTCGCCGATGAACCGGGCGGCACGCTGATGCTGCTGGCGAAGCTGGCATAATCGCTGGGGCTGGCGGTGCTGCTCGCATTCACACTGAACGACACCAGCAGGTTGGAACCTGGCGGATTGGCGGTGTTGGTGATCACCAGCAGGCCGTTCTGCCCGCCTTCGACCGCATCCTGGAAGCGGGCGATGGTCACCTGCGGGGTGTTGTCGGTGATGTCGATGGAAACCGTGCCCTCGCTGGCGGCTACAGCACAGGTGGCGCTGGCCTGGGCGGCGAGGAAAAGCAACTCGGTGGTTTCGGCCAGGGCGTCGGTTTGGGCGCTGACGGTGATTGAGGCGGTAGCGGTGCCGGATGCGTTGATGTCGGTAAATGTCAGATTGCTGGCGGATATGGCCACGTCAGCGGAGGTTGCGCTGCTGGTGTTGGCGATGGCGTAGAGGACAATGAAAGGTGCGCTGGCTGAGATTCCAGCGGGTGGGTTGTACAGGGTCGCGATGATGGTTGCCGGGTCCCCACCGGTTTCGCGGATTGCTGCTGGAGTGGCCGACAGCGCCACTCGCGGGGTGGTGTCGCTTATGCTCAGGGCCGCAGTGGCGGATCCATGGGGGTCGAGCATCACCTGGGCGGGCGGCGAGACGGTTAGCACCAGGGTCTCAGTGGTCTCAATCTCAATATCTGCCAGGGGCGATAGCAGAACTGCCGCAGTGGTGCTGCCAGAGGGGATGGTCACGCTACCAGCGGTGGCCGAAGTCAGGGCAGGGGTCAGCCAGTAGTCGCTGGCAGAGGCGCCCGATACCGAGAACGGCACTACGACCGCGGTCGAGGTATCGCTGCGCGCCAGGGTGACAATGTAGCTGGCAGTCGCAGCAGGACTCTCGGGGATCGCTGTGGTCGTGCTGGGGGCCACGCTCAGCAGCCCCTGGCAATCGAGGATGTTGATGGTGGCTGTGGTGTCGGCGTTGGACCCTGGGCTGGGCAGCAGGACATAGTCGGAGCCATCGAGCAGTTTGATGGTGACGGTCTCGGTCCCCTCTCTGTTATCTGAGTCGGAGAACGGCAGTAGGGCGATGGTGGCTGAAGTGTGGCCGGCTGGGAGGAGGATCGAGCCGGCAGAGGTTAGTGGATCGAAGGAGAGATTTGAGGAAGGTACGAAGGTAAAGTCGGGATTGCCACCGGCCGAGGTTGCCGATCCGGCGGAAAAGGGGGTGCGGAAGGCGATGCGCAGGTCCTGGGGGGCTGGCAACGGATGGTTGCTGGCATCCCACACCTCGATGATGGCGGCACCAGTGGCGGTGGGAGTGGCTTCAGACGAATCGGACAGTGCGCGGATGCTGACCACCAGGTCGTCGTCGGCGATGGTGGCGGTGGCTGAAGTAGGAGTGGCTAGCAGGTAGTTGGCCGAGGACATCACGGTGAGGGCGATGGTCTCGTGGCCTTCTGCTGTGGGGTCTTGGATGGGAACGAACCACAGTTCCAGCGAACTGTCCCCGATCGGCAGATCAGTGGGGAGTTGGTAACTGGTGTCTGGCTGATCGGAGGCTGGCTTGCAGTAGAACAGGTCTGCCGGCAGGGTGATCTGGGCGCTGATCGACGAGTCTAGGGTCAGCACCAGATCGCCTGTAACAGGGTTCCACTCGCTGTTGGTGATTACCCGGGGACGGACGTCATTGCGGACCCAGATTGAGCTGTTGATGCCCATGTTTTTCGGGAGGGATGAACTGATCGTCAGTTTCTTGTCGGTGTTGTTCCAGCCGATGGCCCGAAAGGATCCCGCCAGGGAGGCAGGTCGGTAGGCGAGATAGTAGTCCTGGTTCAACATCGCGGTGCTGGTGGACAGCACCTGGATGGTCACCGGGAAGTCGCGCGTCGTGGGGAGGAAGGGCGAACCGTCGGCTTTGCGCCACACCAAGTCGATCTGCACCGTATCCATCGGCGGGCTGGCCAGGGCGGTCTCGCGTGCGGTCGGACGCGATGTGACCAGATTGAGCACCACGTCGTTGTCGCCGATAACCACATCGGCAGCGCTGTTACCGTCGATGGTGTAGGAGGAGGGATGGGAGACCAGGCTGAGCGTCGCCCGTTCGGCCCCCTCGGCGGCGTTGTCGTCGATGGGCAGGATGGTGATGGTCTTGGTGCGTTCGCCATCGGCGAAGGTTACCGCTGCGGTGCTGGCCGCGGATGGGATCAGGGCAACGCCGTTGACCAGGGCGAGGTAGTCTGCACCCGGTGTGGATTCACTGGCGCCGATGGTAGCGATGCCGTCGTTGGCTATGGCTGGGACGGCGAACTGCACCGCGACAGTGAGCGCGCCGATGCCGCCGGTGCGGGTCAGGATGATGGTATTCGGTTGCTGGTCGCGCTCGTAGGCAGTGGCCTGCTGTGAGGATGGGGCGATGGAGACCACATCGAGCGCCTGTGCCGTGGGCGAGCCCAGTATCAGAGCCAGCGAACAGGCCCACAGCCAATGGAAACGTACGGCCATAGCACACCCCCAGGAGATGTACCAGGATCGGATTCGGGCGTTGCCGTCAATCAGGGCGTTTTACGCCCGGGCGGGTCAGAAGCGGCCGCCCACCACCAGGCTGCCGCCCACGCCGTTGCGGGTCAGGGTGATCTCGTTGGTGTCGCCATTGGGGATGTTGTCGAACACCACTTTGCCGCCGCCCAGGGCCCATTCCGCGGTCAGGCCGACCAGCCAGCCCTTGTCCACCAGGTAGATTCCTGCCTGGGGACCGAATTCGCCCCACCAGCCCCAGTCGCTGACCCGGATCTGCTCCTGGTAGTAGCCGGTAGCGGCGCTGCCCTTGGTCAGGGTGCTCTCGGTGGTGCCCTTGAGCGGACCGCCACGGGCGAAGCCGCCGAGTTCCCAATGCATCTCGCCGTACTCGATGTCGCGTGGGCGGGAAGCGTACTGGAGTTGGAACGACGCCCCGAGTTCGCGGAAATCGAGGCCCTTGGGCTGGCGCACGGTCTTGTAGGTGGTGGTGCCGTATGCTGAGGTGGCGGTGTAGCTGTCGGGGGCCATGTTCATTTCGGCCCAGTGCAGACCGACACCCCAGGCCAGGCCGTGGGCGCCGCGCCGCCCGTTGGCCCAGCCCTTCACGTAATCGACGCCGACGAAGAAGTTGGAGCGCCGGGTCTCCTGCCACTCCAGATCCACCTGGCCGGTGGGCACCGGGCTGAGGTAGCTGAGGTTGTTCGCCGGGTTGGTGTACTGGTAGGAGGTCGACTTCTCCTTCACCTTGGGCGCCATCTGGATGCCGCCGTGGAAGCGCAGATCGTTCACCGGACCGCCGACCTCATAGGCGG
>JAKLKR010000013.1:20180-50132 GCA_023150565.1 Planctomycetota bacterium | reverse complement strand
AGCGAGCTCGCCACCGGCACCGCCGCCGCGATCGCCGCCGCCGACCGCACCGCGGCCCAGGCCGCCGCCGCGCAGCAGGCGGCGTGGGACGAAGCCATCGCCGCCGCCGCCGCCTGGGCCGCCGCCGCAGGGGGGCGCAGCGCCGCCCGCCATCCCGCCTGGCACGATCCCGCCTGGCAGGCGGAGCCGCTGGATGCGCGCCTGGCTACCGCCGATCCCGTCGCCGTGCCGCTGGGCGCCGCCCGTCTCGACCTCGCCCGCCTGGCCGCCGACGCCGCCGGCGAATGCCCGCCGCTGGCGCTGCCTGCCGCCGCCGCCATCGAGCTGCCGCTGGCGCTCGGCCTGCCCGCCTGCGCCTCGCTGCTGATCCGCCACGATCCCGCCGCCCGCGCCGCCGCCCTCGCCCTCGCCAACCAGGTGGCGCTGCGCGCCCTCGCCGCCTTCCCGCCCGGCCACCTGCGCCTGGTGCTGCTCGATCCCGCCGGCCTGGGCGACGCCTTCACCCCGCTGCTCGATCTCGCCGACCACGACGAGGCGCTGCTCGGCGATGGCGTGCACAGCGGCGCCGAGCGCATCGAGCGCGCCCTCGACGACCTCGCCGCCCATCTCTCGACGGTGATCCAGAAGCACCTGCGCGGCCGCTACCCCGACCTCGACGCCTACAACCGCGAGGCGGGCGAGATGCGCGAGGCGGTGCGCTTGGTGGTGGTGGCGGGCTTCCCCGACGGCTTCGGCGAACGCGCGCTCGAGCGCCTGGGCACCCTCGCCGCCACCGGCGCGCGCTGCGGCGTGCACCTGGTGGTGGTGGGCGATGCGCGCCGGCCGCCGCCCGCCTTCCTCGACCCCGCCATCCTGCGCCAGACCTGGGTGCAGGTGCTGATGCGCGATGACGGTTGCCGGCTCGAGCATCCCGGGCTGCCCGCCACCCTGCAGCCCGAGGGCCTGCCCGATCCCGCCCTGCGCGGCCGCCTGCTGGCGGCGGTCGGCCGCGCCGCCAGCGGCGGCCGGCGCATCCAGGTGCCCTTCCCCGCCGTCGCCCCGCGCGCAGAGGAGGTGTGGAGCGCCTCCACCGCGCAGGCGCTGTCGGTGCCGGTGGGCCGGCGCGGCGCCGACCGCATCCAGCGCTTCGAGCTCGGCCGCGGCACCTGCCAGCACGCGCTGGTGGGTGGGCGCACCGGCTCGGGCAAGTCGACCCTGTTCCACGTGCTGGTGACCAACGCCGCCTTGTGGCACCACCCGCGCGAGCTCGAGATCCACCTCATCGACTTCAAGAAGGGGGTCGAGTTCAAGACCTACGCCGTCAACCGCCTGCCGCATGCGCGCGTGATCGCGATCGAGAGCGACCGCGAGTTCGGCCTGTCGGTGCTGCGCCACCTCGACGGCGAGATGACCCGGCGCGGCGAGGCCTATCGCAAGGTCGGCGCCCAGGACGTGGCCTCCTACCGTCGCACCGGCGAGCTGCCGCGCATCCTGCTGGCAATCGACGAGTTCCAGGAGTTCTTCACCGAGGACGACGCCATCGCCCGCGACGCCGCCCTGCTGCTCGACCGCTTCGTGCGCCAGGGCCGCGCCTTCGGCCTGCATGTGGTGCTGGGCTCGCAGACCCTGGGCGGGGCCTATTCGCTGGCCAAGAGCAGCCTCGGCCAGATGGGCGTGCGGGTGGTGCTGCCCTGCAACGAGTCCGACGCCCACCTGCTGCTGCACGAGGACAACGACGGCGCCCGCCTGCTCACCCGCCCGGGCGACGCCATCTACAACGACCGCGCCGGCCTGGCGGACGGCAACAGCCCGTTCCAGGTGTGCTGGCTGGGCGAGGAGGAGCAGACCGCCCACCTGCGCGCGCTGGCGGCGCGGGCGGCGGCGGAAGGCTGGAAGCCGGCGCGTCCGCCGGTGGTCTTCGCCGGCGACGGACCTTCGGACCTGGGCGGCATGATCGAGCTGGAGGAGCTGGTGGCGCGCGCGCCGGCCGAGGCCGATGCGCGCGTGCGCGCCTGGGTCGGCCAGTCGAGCTCGATCGCCGGCCCGGCCGAGGTGGTGCTGCCGGCGGCGGGGGGCGGCAACCTGCTGCTGGTGGGGCTGAACCGCGAGGCGGCGGTGGCGACCCTGGGCGCCCTCGCGGTGGGCCTGGCGGCGCGCCACGCCCCCGGCCGGCTGCGCCTGCTGCTGCTCGACGGCGAGGACGCCGACGGCCCCGGCGCCCTGCTGTGGTCGCGTCTGGCCGCCGCCCTGCCGCACGGCGCCGAGCGGGTCGAGGCGCGCGGCGCCCTCGCCCTGCTCGAAGGCCTCGCGGCCGAGCTGGAGCGCCGCCAGGGCGGCGGCGTCCCGGCGGGTCCGATCCTGCTGTGCGTGTCGGCGCTGCAGCGCCTGCGCCAGCTGCGGCCGGACGACGACCTGGGCTTCGGCGGGGGCGGCGGCGGCGAGGCGCCGGCCGAACGCTTCGCCCGCCTGGCCGCCCAGGGCCCCGACCTCGGCCTGCATGTGGCGGTGTGGTGCGACTCGCTGACCTCGGTGCAGCGCAGCCTGCAGCGGCGCACGCTCAAGGACTTCGACGCCCGCATCCTCTTCCAGATGGGCGGCGCGGATTCCACCGAGCTGGCCGACGACGACGGCGCCAGCCGCCTCGGCCTGCACAACGCCCTCAACCTCGGACTGGGCGAGGGCCGGCGCGAGAAGTTCCGCCCCTGCGCGCTGCCGGACCCCGGCCTGCTCGACGACCTAGGCGCGCGCCTGCGCGCCAAGTGGTCGCAGTCCTAGCGCGGGGCGGGCAACGGTTCGGGGGCGACGCAGCGGGGATCGCAGGCCACCGACTCCACCCCCTGCCGGCGCGCGTAGGCCTTGTTCCACCAGGTGTTGGCGTTGGCGAGATCGCCGACCGAGATGGTGGACGGGAAGTGGTTGGGATCGGGGAAGGGGACGCGGAGCTGGCGGACACCCTGGGCGGCCAAGGTGCCCACCCCGGCATCGCGTGCCCATTGTTCGCCCCGCCGGTGCGGTGCCCGCACCAGCAGGTCCAACCATCCGATGGCGAGCGGCCCCGACATCCACAGGGCCAGCGCGGCCATGCCGGCCAGCAGCCAGGGGGTGGTGTCCCGCCTGATCCACCAGACGCCGGCGCCAAGCACCGCCAGGCCGACCGCCCAGGCGGCCAGCACCGGCAGGCCGTCGAGCGGCGGCTCGCCTGCGGCGGCCAGCAGCACGGCGGCGATCCCGGCCCCGACCAGGCCAGGAGCGGCGGAGGCGGTGGTTGTCCGGATCAGCCAGGCCGGATGCCGGGCCCCCAGCCACCAGGCGCAGGCGAGCGCCCAGGGCAGCACCAGGCACCAGGCCGCATCTCGCTGGCGACCCTCCACCACGCCGAGCGCCAGCTGGCTGGGGGCCAGGGCCAGGGTCGTCGCCAGCAGCACCAGCGGAGCCGCCACCAGGGGCAGCCACGCAGGCGGACGGGTCGGGCTTCGGCTGCCCAGCAGCGCCGCCGTCAGCAGCGCGAATGGTGCCGCTCCCCGTCCCAGATCCCGCAGCAGCCCGCAGGCCAGATCCCAGGAGGCGATCAGGGAGCGGGTCCATCCGCCATCGCCCAGCGCAGGACCTCCTGCCTGGCCCAGCCGCACCCAGGTGCCCGGTGCGGCCAGGGACAACGCCGCTCCGGCGGCCAGCCCCCACACCAGCCAGCGCGCCCCGGGCTGTCCGAGCAGCCACAGCCCGCAGGCCGAAAAACCGGCCAGGATGGTGACCGTTTCGCCGCAGCCGGCGACCAGCACCCCGCCAGCCATCAGCGTCGGCGGCAGCCAGCGCCGTTCCGGCCAGCGGTGCATCGCCCCCACCAGCACCGCCACCAGGGTGAAGGGTGCCACATAGGCGATCATGCCGCAGAGCCAGTACAGCCCTTCGGCGCGGCTGGGCAGGGTGGCGGCGAGCAGTCCGGTGGCGGCCACCGACCACAGCCAGTGATGGGCCAGGTCGCGCGGCAGCAGCATCCGCCAGGCCAGCACCAGCCCCAGCAGGTTGGCGGCGATGACGGCGGGAAAGGCCAGCCAGGGGTTGGGCAGGCTGTGCACCAGCAGGTTGGCGGGGATGGCGGTGAAGCGTCCGCCCCAGCCGCGCAGGTGGTCGAGGGTGCCGCCGACGATCCCGCGCTCCTGCGCCATGGCGGCGAAGACCCAGTCATCGGTGGCGGGATAGGCGAACACCGCCAGGGCCAGGAACACCGCCAGCGGCGAGGCCAGCACCAGGGCGATGGCCGGCGAGGGGCCGCCGCCATCCGGCGGCGGAGCGCTCACTCCGTCCCCGCCCCCGCCGCGGCGCACCAGCCGGCGTACTCCGCGCTGGCGCGCAGCTCGCCGATGGCGCTCCATAGCCGGTCGGACAGGCCGGGAGAGCGCCGCTCGACCGTGGGGGCGAGGATGAGGAAGTAGTCGCGCACCGCCAGGGGCCGCGGCAGCGCCTCGATGCTCCGCGCCAGCTCCGGATGGTCGTGCAGGGCGGCGGCGGCGGAGCCGGCATGCAGGGCGGCGCCCTGGGCGCGGCCGGCGGCGAGCTTCTCCAGGTTGCCCACCAGGTCGGGGAGCTGGTCGTCGACGGTCAGGCCCTGGCTACGCAGGATGGTGACGATGGAGAACTCGCGCTGGGCGCAGAGCGTCCCGTTGAGGCCGTGGAAGGCGGTGCCGTCCCAGTCCAGGGCGTCGCCATGCCGGCGCAGCAGGGCGTAGCTTTCGCGGTGCAGACGTCGTGAGGCGTCGACCGCCCCGGCGGGATCGCGCGGATAGCGGGCGAAGGCTTCCCGGGCGCGGGTGTGCGAGGCGTTCACCACCCCGTCGAGCTGGCCGCCCTCGAGCTGGACCAGCCCGCGCTGCCAGGGCAGGGCGGTGAAGCGCACCGTGACCCCGGCGCGGGCGGCGGCGGCGGCGATCAGCCGCTGGCTCAGCCCGTCCCCGGTCAGCAGCACCCAGGGCGCCTCGGCGTCGCTGTTCACTCCCAGCTCCAGCTCAAGGGCGGGCGCCCAGGCGGTCAGCAGCAGGGCGAGCAGCAGCGGATGCCAGGCGCGCATGGTTCTGAGCGTATCCATGGCGGCGGCGCGTGACACGGGTCCTGACGGACCGGGGTCAGTTCAGGCTCGGATCGGGCAGGCCGGTGCGGCGGTCGGTCAGTCGCTCCCACAGCGAACTGCCGGAATCGCAGTTGAGCACCGCCTCGAGCAGGCCCGGACGCACCAGCCAAGCGCCTTCGGCGATCTCGGCCGCCAGCTGGCCCGGCGACCAGCCGCTGTGGCCGAGGAACAGGCGCGGCCCGAGGTGGTCGGCGCCGCCCGCCCAGCGCAGCGCGATGGCGTCGAGGTCGCCGCCGATGGCCAGCCCGAGCCCGACCGGCTGCGCCCCCGAGAGGGTGGGGGCGCCATGCAGCAGGATGCCCTTCTGGCGTTCCACCGGGCCGCCTTCCGCCGCCACCGTGGCGCTTTCGAGCGCCGGCGGCACCTCGGCCCACAGGTCGCGCAGCGGCATGCCGAGCGGACGGTTGATGATCAGACCCAGGCTGCCGCCCTGGTCGTGCTCCAGCAGCACCACCACCGAGCGCATGAAGTTGGCGTCGGCCAGGCGGGGGCTGGCGACCAGGAACATCCCCGGGGCGGGATCCATGATCGCGAGTAGAACGCCGGCCGGTCCCGGCGCCACCGTCGCCGTTCAGGCCTCGCGGCGGTCGGCGGCGGCGGCGGCCATCGCCAGCCCCAGCCCGAGATGGCAGGCGAGCAGCGACGACCCGCCGTAGCTGACGAAGGGCAGGGTCACCCCGGTGACCGGCATCAGCCCCAGCGCCACCGACAGGTTGATCCCCGCCTGGCCGGCGGTGAGGCCGGTCCAGCCCACCAGGAAGGCGCGCGCGCAGGGGTCGCGCGCCCCCAGCGCCCCCGCCAGGCAGGCCCAGGCCAGGCCCACCCCGAGCAGCACCAGCAGGGACAGGCCGGCGAAACCAAGCTCCTCGCCCGCCACCGCCGCGATGAGGTCGGTGTGCTTCTCGGGGATCCAGCCCAGGCGGTTCTGGTCGCCCTGGCCCCAGCCCTTGCCCAGCACCTGGCCGCTGCCGATCGCGCTCACCGAGCGCGCGGTCTGGTAGCCCTCGGCGAGGGCGTACTGGTCGGGGTGGAGCCAGGCCTGGATGCGGCGCCACTGGTAGGCCTTGGGGCCCTCGTGGGGCAGGGTCGCCACCGCCCCCGCGAGCGCGAGCAGGGTGAGCAGCGCGAGCAGGGCGAGGTGGCGCAGGCGCATGCCCGCCGCCACCAGCATGGCGAGCACCATGGGCGGGAAGCACAGCGAGCTGCCGAGGTCGGAGCGGGCGTTGAGCGCGGCCGGGATGCCGGCCACGGTCAGCGCCAGCAGCACATGGCCGAGGCGGCGGGCGTCGAAGCCGTTGGAGGCCACCAGCGCGGCGGTGCCCAGGCAGGCGGCGAGCTTGATGAACTCGATCGGCTGCACCCGCAGCGGACCCAGCACCAGCCAGTTGGCCTGGCCCTTGATCACCGGCACCATGGCGGTGCCGGCGAGCGCGAGCATGCCGAGCTGGAGGGCGAGGGCGGCGATCCAGCCCGGCACCGCCAGCGAGCGCCAGAAGGCGAACGGCACCAGCGCCGCGCCCACCGCCACCGGCGCCGACACCGCCCACCACACCAGCTGGGCGCGCGCCTCGGTGCCGAGCGACAGGGGGCCGTGCGGGTCGAGGGTGGCGCTGGCGACCATCGCCGCCCCCAGCGCGCTCAGCAGCGAGGCCAGCGCCAGCATCACCCACGGAGCCGGCCGCGCGGCCACCGCCTGCAGATGGCGGGAGGGCACCCCCATGCGCGGGTCAGGCCAGCAGGCGGGCGAAGGCGTCGAATTCGGCCGGCACCGGCGCCACCACCTCGATCCGCCGGCCGTCGCTGGGATGGTCGAAGGCCAGGCGCTCGGCGTGCAGCATCAGGCGGGGGGCCTTGGGCCGGGCCAGGTGCAGGTCGTCGCGCTTGCGCCGCTCGGCATAGACCTTGTCGCCGAACACCGGGCAGCCGATGCCGGCCAGGGCGACGCGGATCTGGTGCGTGCGCCCGGTCTCCAGCGAGACTTCGAGCTCGGCGCCCATGCGCATGCGCCGCAGCACCTTGAAGCTGGTCACCGCCTCCTTGCCGGCGTCGTCCTCGTCGACCATGGCGCGGCGGCCGTCCTCGCCGCGGCCGATGCGCTCGACCAGGCGCTCGGCGTCGTTGCGCGGGCTGCCCACCACCAGCGCGCGGTAGACGCGGCTGGCGGCGTGGCTGGCGAACTGCTCCGAGAGCAGGCGCTGGGCCTCGCGGTCGAGGGCCATCACCAGGCAGCCGCTGGTCTCGCGGTCGAGGCGGTGGACCTGGCCGAGGAAGCGGCACTCGTGGCCGCGCTTGCGCAGGGCGCGCCGCACCAGTTCGGGCAGGTGCCCGCGCGGCGGCGGATCGCCGACCTCGCGCGGGGGGGCGATCGACATCACCCCGGCGGCCTTGTCGACCACCACGAAGCGCTCGTCCTCGCACACGAAGGTGAAGGGCTTGGCGGTCAGCACCGGCTCGGAGTGCTTGACGGCGTGGAACGAGCGTTCGATGCCGTGGCGCAGGTCGACCTCGACCTCGATCCGGTCCGGCAGCGCGTGCTTGGGTTCATGGGTGGGGACCCCGGCCAGCGACACCAGCCCGCCCATGATCGCACGCCGGGCCTGGTGCCGGCTGAGCCCGGGCAGGCGTTCGGCGAGCACGGCGAACAGCGGCTGTCCGGGCGCCTCCAGGGTCAGACGGTGGAGACGGTAGAGTGCGTCGGCGGCCATGCGCGGCAGGGTGCGCCCCGGCCGCGCGAGGCGAGCGGCGATTAGCCGGGCGGCGGCCGCCCCCGGAACCCGCTCGGGCTGGTGCCGTGCACCCGGCGGAAGGCGCGCGCGAAGTGGAAGGGGTCGGCGTAGCCGGCCGCCGCCGCCACCGCCGCCACCGGCAGGTCGGAGGTGCGCAGGGCATAGGCGGCGCGCTCCAGGCGCAGGCGCTCCAGATGAACGCGCGGGCTGCAGCCGCAGCGCGCGCGCACCGCGGCGCGGAAGGCGGTGGCGCCCATGCCGGCGCGGCGCGCCAGCAGCGGCACCTGGGCCTGGGCGGGGTCGCCGGCGGCGGCCTCGGCGAGCAGCGCCAGCAGGGGGTCGGCGCTGGCCGCCCCGCCCAGCAGCTCGGCGAAGGCGGCGCCGAGGATGCCGGCGGCGGCCAGGCGCGCGGCGGCGCCGCCCTGGCTGCGCCCGGCCCACTGCGCCGCCAGCGGGGCCAGGCGCCGCTCCCAGGCGGCGGCGTCGACCGCGCGCACCAGCGGCACGGTGAAGGCCTCGCCCCCCAGGCGCAGGGTCCAGCTCCACGGCCGCTCCAGGCGCGGCCCCGGCCCCACGCTGGCACCGCGGTAGTCGACCATGGCCATGGCCGCGAGCGCGACCTGGGCATGCAGGTCGGCATGCACCGCCAGGTGCTCGCCGGCGCGGTGGCCCCAGGCGTGCTCCAGCCCGGGCGGGATCACCGCCAGGTGGCCGGCCGGCAGCGGCACATGGCCGCCGGCGCCGGGCAGGTGCAGCCAGGTGTCTCCGCGCAGCTGCAGGAACAGCTCGCAGTCGCGCAGCCGGCGCAGCCCGCCGCGGTCGACGTGCTGTTCCGGGGGCACCGTCCAGCGGTGCGCCAGGCGCAGCCAGGGGCTGAACGGCGGTCCCGGCAGCTCGATGGAAAATCCAGGTGCAGTCGGCGATGCGGCCATGGAAACAGCGTATCCGCGGGTGTAGGCTGGGGCAATCACCGCCGGAAACGCCATGGACCTCTACGCCGCCAGCCGCTCCGCCACCCCCGACCGGGCGCTCTTCGCCAGCCCCGGCGCCGCCTACCGCGGCACCCCCTTCTGGAGCTGGAACGGGGTGCTGGAGCGCGACCGCCTGCTCGGCCAGCTCGACCAGCTGCAGGCCATGGGCATGGGCGGCGCCCACGTGCACGCGCGCACCGGGCTGACCACGCCCTACCTGTCCGACGAGTTCATGGGCCATGTGCGCGCCTGCGTCGACCACCACCGCGCCCACGGCCAGCTCACCTGGCTGTACGACGAGGACCGCTGGCCCTCCGGCTTCGCCGGCGGCCTGGTGACCAAGGACCCCGCCTTCCGCCAGCGCTGCCTGCTGTTCACCCCGCGCAGCTACGCCCAGGACCCGGGCGACCGCAGCGAAGGGCTGCGCGTCGAGCAGGGCCGCTGCGGCGATGGGCCGCTGATCGGCGCCTACGCCCTGCGCTTCGTCGACGGGCGCCTGGCCGCCAGCCGCCGCCTGGCCGCGGGCGAGGCCGCCGGCGCCGGCGAGACCGCGTACTGGGCCTACCTCGAGACCCCGCCGACCTCGTCCTGGTACAACCACCAGACCAACGTCGACGTGATGAACCCGGCCGCCATCCGCCGCTTCATCGAGGTCACCCACGAACGCTACCATGGCGCGGTCGGCAGCGAGTTCGGCAGGTCGATCCCGGCGATCTTCACCGACGAGCCGCTGTTCACCGGCAAGTGGCAGGCCCATCACGCCGACGACCGCCGCGACCTCTACCTGCCCTGGACCGCCGACCTGGCCGAGACCCTGCAGGCGGCGCACGGCATCGACATCGCCGAGCACCTGCCCTGGCTGTTCTTCGACCCGCCCGCCGGCCAGGCCGGCCCGGCGCCGGGGGTGGCGCGCATCCGCTGGAGCTGGCACGACCACGTCGCCGAGCGCTTCCGTCAGGCCTACGCCGAGCAGATCGGCGGCTGGTGCGGCGCGCACGGCATCCTCATGACCGGCCACCTCGAGAGCGAGGGCAGCCTGGGCAGCCAGACCGCGCGCGCGGGCGAATGCATGCGCTTCTACCAGCCCATGCAGCTGCCCGGGGTCGACATGCTGTGCGACGCCCAGGAGCTGACCACGGTGCTGCAGACGCGCTCGGTGGCGCGCCAGGAGGGCCGCCCGGGGGTGGCCTCCGAGCTGTACGGGGTGACCAACTGGGACTTCACCTTCGCCGGCCACAAGCGCCAGGGCGACTGGCAGGCGGCGCTGGGGGTGACGGTGCGCGTGCACCACCTCGCCTGGTACACCATGGCCGGCGAGGCCAAGCGCGACTACCCGGCGCCGATCGACGCCCACAGCCCGTGGTGGCGGGAATACCCGCTGGTCGAGGACCACTTCGCGCGCCTGAACACCTGCCTGACCCGCGGCGCGCCGCGGGCGCGGGTGGCGGTGGTGCACCCGATCGAGTCGCTGTGGCTGGCCTTCGGCCAGTCCGACGCCGGCGGCGCCGAGCGCGACAGCCTGGAGGCGCAGTTCCGCGACCTCGCCGCCTGGCTGGTGCACGGCCTGATCGACGCCGACTACGTGGCGGAATCGCTGCTGTGGCGCCAGCGTACCGCGGTGGGCGACGGCACCTGCGCGGTCGGGGCGATGGCCTACGACACCATCCTGGTGCCCGGCCTGGCCACCATCCGCTCGACCACCCTGGAGCTGCTCGAACGCTGCGCCGACGCCGGGGTGCGGGTGCTGTTCGTCGGGCGCATCCCCGCCCTGGTCGACGCCCTGCCCAGCGGGCGCGCCCGCCGCCTGGCGGCGCGCTGCCCGCAGGTGGTGCCGGAGCGCGCCGCGCTGCTGGCGGCGCTCGAGGACCGCCGCGAGGTGCGGGTGCGGCGCAGCGACGGCGCCGGCTGCCCCGACGGCCTGCTGCACCAGCTGCGCAGCGACGGCGACGCGCGCTGGCTGTTCGTATGCAACAGCGGCAACCAGGCCCACGGCCGGCTGGCGGTCGGCCTGCGCGGCCGCTGGCAGGCCGAGCTGTGGGACACCGCCACCGGCGCGGTCGCCCCGGCGGCGGTGCGCCTGGCGGACGGCTGGAGCGAGGTGGCCTGGGACTGCCAGCCCGCCGGCCACCTGCTGGTGCGTCTGCTGCCGGCGGCGGAAGCGCCTGCAGTCGCCGCCGGCCCGGCCGCCGCCCCCGCCCGCGCCGCCCAGACCGGCGACTGGGAGCTGGGCGCCTCGGCCGCAGGCGCGATCGGCCGCCTGGGCGAACCCTGGGCCATCGTGCGCGACGAGCCCAACGTGCTGCTGCTCGACCAGGCGGTGGGCAGCCTCGACGGCGGCGCCGACGAGCCCCTGTGCGAGATCCTGCGCCAGGACAACGCCTGGCGCGAGCGCCTGGGCTGGGGCCGCATCACCTCGCGCATCGCCCAGCCGTGGTGCGACGCGGCCCTGGCGCGCGACCACCGCGTGCGCCTGCGCTGGACCGTGCGCCTGGAGGCGCCGGTGGCCGGCGCCCGCCTGGCGCTCGAGCGCGCCGACCAGGCGGTGCTGCGCCTCGACGGCCGCCCGCTGGCCGCCCGTCCCGACGGCTGGTGGGTAGACGCCGCCATCCTCACCGTGCCCCTGCCCGACCTGGCGCCGGGCAGCCATGTGATCGAGGCCGAGCTGCCCTATGGCCGCGACACCGTGCTGGAGTGGGCCTACCTGCTCGGCGAGTTCGGAGTGCGGGTCGAGGGCAGCCGCGCGCTGGCCACCGCCGCGCCCGCCAGCGCGGCGTGGGGCGACCTGGGGCCGCAGGGCCTCCCGTTCTATGCCGGCAACCTCACCTACCGCGTGCGCCTCGACCACCGCGGCGGCCGCCTGGCGCTGCAGGCGCACCGCTTCCGCGCCCCGCTGCTCAAGGTGCGCCTCGACGGCCGCGAAGCCGGCGCCATCGCCTGGGCGCCCTGGCGGGTCGACCTGGGCGAGGTCGCCGCCGGCCGCCACGAGCTGGAGCTGGTGTGCTTCGGCGACCGCCGCAACGCCTTCGCCCAGGTCCACCACGCCGGCCCCGAGCGCCACCGCTGGTGGGGTCCGGACTCCTGGCGCAGCCAGGGTGAGGACTGGAGCGACGAGTACGTGCTGGCGCCGCACGGGGTGCTGAGCGCGCCGCGCCTGCTGGGGTGACGGCAGCGGCCTCTTCCCTGGGACCGCCGGGCTCCAGCCCGGCCATTCGAGTCGCACGGGGTGCTGAGCGCGCCGCGCCTGCTGGGGTTACAGCGTCGCCTTGCGCACCTGCGCCGAGACCACGTCGATGGCCACCACCGTGATCACGATCAGGCCCATGATCACCGCGGTGGCGCCGTAATCGTAGGAGCGCACGCTCTCGTTGAGGAAGTAGCCGATGCCGCCGGCCCCGACCATGCCCACCACCGAGGCCGAGCGCACGTTGCTCTCGAAGCGGTAGAGGGCGTAGCTGATCCACATCGGCAGCACCTGGGGGATGACCCCGTAGACGATCTCCTCCAGGCGGTTGGCCCCGGTGGCGCGGATGCCCTCGACCGGGCGCTGGTCGATCGACTCGACCACCTCGCTGAAGAGCTTGCCGAGGATGCCGGTGGTGTGCACGAACAGCGCCAGGGTGCCGGCGAACGGCCCCAGCCCGACCGCGACCATGAAGAACAGCGCGAACACCATCTCGTTGATCGCGCGCAGGGCGTCGAGCAGCCGCCGCGCCGGCTGGCGTACCCACCAGGGGGCGATGTTGGCGGCCGCCAGCAGCCCCAGCGGCACCGCCCCCACCACCGCCAGCACGGTGCCCCACAGGGCCATGTGCAGGGTCACCGCGATCTCGTCGACGTAGGCGCGCCAGTCGTGAAAGTTCGGCTTGAGGAAGCCCTGGGCGAACTCGTAGCTGTTGCCGGCGTTGGTCAGCAGCAGCAGGGGATCGAGCCGCGCGCCATGCCAGGCCCATGCCATCAGGGCAGCGAAGGCGAGCAGGAAGCCCGCATGCCACAGGGCGTTGGTCCACGAGAAGGGAGGGAGCTGGTGGTTCATGGATGGCCGCTGGGGGAACGGGATGGGCGGCGGGGCCGGAAGGCCCCGCCGCCGGCGCGGGTCACTGCTTCAGCTTGGACTCGATCTCGGCGATCTTCTTGTCGAATTCGGCGACCTTGGCCTTCTTCTCGTCGCTGGTGTACTTCTCGTCAGCCTCGACCTTGGCCTTGTCCTTGAGCAGGCCCATGAGGCGGTAGGGCAGCAGCTGGTTGTTGTCCGAGGCGCGGAAGCCCGACCACTTCAGGGGGGCGATGGCGGCCTTCTCGGCCTCGGTCTTGCCGTAGCCGATGAAGAACTCGGCGACCTTCTTCTTGGTATCGGCCGGCAGGTCGGCCTTGTAGATCATCGGGTCGCTGGCGATCAGCGGGCTCTTCCAGATCTGCTTGAGCTGCTTGGCCTTCTCCGGGTGCTTGGCCTCGAGGCGGAAGTACGACTCGGTGTTGTAGGTGGCGGCATCGACCTGCTTGTTGGCCACCGCCAGGGCGTTGGCCTCGTGGTTGCCGTTGCGCCAGCCCTTGAAGCCCACCCCGGGGGTGACCTTGTTCTTGGCGAAGGCGTAGTAGCCCGGCACCAGGGTGCCCGAGGTGCTCTGGGGGTCGCCGTACGAGAAGCTGATCTCGGCCTTCTTGGCGAACAGCTCCTCGAGGGTGTTGATGGGCGAGTCCATGTGCACGATGATCAGCGACCAGTAGCCGGGGTTGCCGTCCTTGTCGACGACCTGGCAGAACACCTCGCCGCCGGCGCGGTCGACGGCGTCGATGCCGCTCTTGTTGCCGAACCAGCCGAGCTGGACCTTGTTGAAGCGCATGGCCTCGATCACCCCGGTGTAGTCGGGGGCGACGAAGGTCTCGACGCTGGTGCCGAGGGTCTTCTCGAGCCCGGCGCGCAGGGGCTCGAAGTCCTTCTTGAGCGCGGCGGAGGATTCGGTGGCGATGATGCCGAACACGAAGGGCTCGGCGGCCTGGAGGGAGCCGAGGCCGAGCACGGCCACGGCGGCGAGGGCGAGGGGACGGATCATGGATGCTCCTGGAGGGGATGGCTGGTGGTCAGACCGCGGCCACGGCCGCGGCGGGCGGGGAATGGGCGGGACGGACGATGCGGCTGCTGCCGACGGCGCGCTGCTGGCTGGCGGCATCGCCGCCATAGACCTCGCGCAGGATCTCGGGGGTGATCTCGATCGACGGACCGTCGAACACCACCCTGCCGGCGCGCAGGGCGACGGTGCGCGGGCAGTAGGCGAGCGCGAAGTCGACCTGGTGCAGCGACACCACCACGGTGGTGCCGTCCTCGCGGTTGATCGCCGCGAGGTCGTCCATCACCCGTTTGGCGGATTCGGGATCGAGCGAGGCGATCGGCTCGTCGCCCAGGATCAGGCGCGCCTTCTGCACCAGGGTGCGGGCGATGGCGGCGCGCTGCTGCTGGCCGCCGCTGAGGGTGCTGGCGCGCTGCCAGGCCTGCTCGACCAGGCCGACGCGGTCGAGGGCGTCGAGCGCGGCCAGGCGCTCGGCGCGGGTGAAGCGCATGGTCAGGCTGCGCCACAGCGGCAGGCGGTGCAGCATGCCGGCGAGCACGTTGGTGGCCACGCTCAGGCGGCCGACCAGGTTGAACTGCTGGAAGATCATCCCCACCTGGGCGCGCACCCGGCGCACGTCGCCGTGGATGCGGCCGCGGTGCTGCACGTCGAGGCCGCCGATGCGCACCGAGCCGCAGTCGCCCAGGGCGAGGCCGTTGAGGTGGCGCATCAGGGTCGACTTGCCCGAACCCGAGCTGCCCAGCAGGGCCACCATCTCGCCGGCGCGGATGCGCAGGTCGATCTGGTGGAGCGCGCAGCACAGGCGCGATCCGCTGCGGAAGGTCTTGCACAGTCCGTCGACCGCGATGTCCATGGCCGCCTCCTGCCGGACGCGCATGCGGCCGGTCGGGTGGAAGAAGTGGCCCGGCGGCATCAAGGCGGCGTGAATCATCGGTGAACATCGTGAAAAGACGCGTATCCGGGCGGATGTCCGTCCGCCGCCGCCGCCAGCTGCTACGGGCAAGCCGCTGTCGCGCAGCGGGCTGCGCCCGGCTGGCGGGAGCGGTGCCGGGTGGATGTCGCCGCCGGTGCGCGGATCGCCGCCCGTCCTTCATCGCGCCTTCATGCGCGGGCGGTCAGACTGCGCCATGCACTGGACCGTCCTCCCCCACTCCCGCCTCGCGGTGGTCGGCTGCGCCTACGGCAACCTGCCCGCCCTCGCCGCCTGCTGCGACGATGCCGCCGCCCAGGGCTGCGGTGCGGTGCTGGGGGCGGGCGACTACCTCGGCTTCTGCGGCCATGGCGGCGAGATGGTGGCGCTGGTGCGCGCGCGCCTGGCGGCGGCGGTGGCGGGCAACCACGAGCAGGCGGTGGCCGCCGGCGAGGCGGTGTGCGGCTGCGGCCACGACGATCCGGCGCAGGAGCGCCTGTCGTGCGCCGCCGCCGCCCCCCAGGCCGACGGTGTCGATGGCCCCGCGCGCGCCTGGCTGGCCGCCCTGCCCCACCCCCTGGCGGTGGCCACCCCCGGTGGCGCCGTGCTGCTCTGCCACGGCAGCCCGGCGGTGGTCAACGCCTTCCTCCGCCGCGAGGACCTCGACCGCGGGCAGGCCGGGCGCTGGCTGGTGGATTCCGGCTGCGCGGTGCTGGCCTGCAGCCACACCGGGCACCCCTGGGTCGAGCGGCTGGCCGTCGGCCGCCTGGCGGTGAACTGCGGTTCCGCCGGGCGGCCCGCCGACGACGGCGACCCGGCGGTGCGCTACGCCATCATCGACCTGGGCGGCGCCGAACCGCGGGCCGAGATCCGCCGCGTGGCCTACGACCACACCGCCTGGGCCTCGCAGCTGCGCCGCGACGGGCGCGAGGAGCGCTTCGTCGCCCAGCTGGTCGAGGGCCGCTGGGCCCGTCCCGCCCCCGCCCCTGCCCGCACCCTCCGTTCCCTCGCCTGCTGCTGATCCCGGAGCCCCCATGACCGACCCCGTCCTGCGCCAGGCCGTCGCCGCCGATGTGCCGGCGCTGCTCGACCTGCTCGCCATCCTCGACACCGCCGGCGACCACCCGCTGACCGCCGCCGAGGCCGCCACCACCCTGGCGACCATGGCGCGCTACCCCTTCTTCCGCACCTACCTCGCCGAGCACGCGGGGCGGGCGGTGGGCACCTACACCATCATCATCATGGAGAACCTCGGCCACCGCGGCCGCCCCTCGGCGCTGGTCGAGAACGTGGCGGTGCGGCCCGACGCCCAGGGCCTGGGCCTGGGCCGGCGGATGATGGAGCACGCGCGCGCCCTCTGCCGCGAGCGCGGCTGCTACAAGATGGCGCTCAGCTCGAACCTGGTGCGCGAGGAGGCGCACGCCTTCTACGAGCACCTCGGCTTCGAGAAGCACGGCTTCTCCTTCCGCATCGCCCCCTGATTAACCGGACGCACCCGTGGTCTTCATCGCCCCCACACGCCCAGGTCTAGATGTCTGGACCAGCATGGACATCGACCGCTGGGGGCCGCGTCCGGTGTACGAGCAGGTGGCCGAGGCCATCGCCGGCGAGATCACCGCGCACCTGCGCCCGGGCGAACGCCTGCCGGCCGAGGACGCGCTGGCGGCGCGTTTCGCGGTCAACCGCCACACCCTGCGCCACGCCGTCGACCACCTGGTGGCACGCGGCTGGCTGGAGCGCCGGCGCGGGCTCGGCACCTTCGTGTGCGACCGGCCGCTCGACTATCCGCTGCACAGCCAGACCCGCTTCAGCGAGACCATCGACGCCATCGGCCAGGGCCACAGCCATGGCACCCGGCTGGTGCGCTTGGCCACCCAGGCCGCCGACGCCGAGGTGGCGGGGGTGCTCGGCCTGCGCCCCGGCAACACCGTGTGGCGGATCGACACCCTGCGCGAGATCGACGCCCGCCCGGCCACCGTGATCACCCACTGGCTGCCGCTGGAGCCGCTGCCCGAGCTCGGCCTGCGCTACCGCGGCGGCTCGCTGCACGCCTGCCTGCGCGACGCCTACGGCTTCGCACCCCGGCGCAGCTGGACGCGGGTGGCGGCCCAGCTGCCCACCGCCGAGGAGGCGGCGCTGCTGCTCGCCCCGCGCCAGCTGCCGCTGCTGCGCCTGCGCACCCTCAACCGCGACGGCGAGGCGGGCATCGCCCTGGAATACGCGGTGGCGCGCACCCGCTCCGACCGCCTCGAACTGCGCATCGAGCATTGAAGGACGCCATGGACCGCATCGATCTCGCCGCCGACCTCGCCGCCGTGGCTGCTGAAAGCCCGGCCGACCTGGCCGCCCTCGCCCACCGCCTCGCCGCCGGCCTGCCGGTGCGCCACCTGGGCGTGCCGCAGGAGGGCCTGGCCCTGCTCACCATGGAGGACGGGGTGTGCGGCGACCGCTTCCACCTCGGCGAGGCCGCCCTGGCGGTGGCCCACGTCGAGGTCGGCGGCAGCGCCGGCGGCGCCGCCATCCTCGGCGCCACCACCGCCACCGCGGTGGCCGCCGCGGTGTGCGACGCGGTGGCCGCCGGCGGCCTGCCCGGCGCCGAGGCGGTGCACGCGCTCGCCGCCCGGGGCCGCGCTGCGCGCGCCGAGCGCGACCGCCGCCGCGCGCAGATGCGCGCCGCCACCCGCGTCGATTTCGCCGAACTGGGGGAAAGCGCATGATCACCCTCGCCGAACCCTGGACCGCCGCCGCCCAGGGGCGCATCAACCGCGCCCTGCTGGCCGCCCTCGCCCATCCCGGCGAGGTGGTCGACCTCGGTGCCGCCGGCGGCGGCCGAGCCGCCCTGGCCGCGCTCGCCACCCTGGCCGACGCCGCGGTGGCGCTGTGCGACCTGCACCGCCTGCTCGACCCCGCCGAGCGCTCGCTGCTGGGCGCCGGCGAGGCCGGAGCGGCGGAGGCGCCCTTCGTGCTCGCCGATGGCGCCCGCGCGCCCGACGCCGGCCTGCGCCTGAATGCCGGCACCCAGCTCCGCCCCGAGTCCGGCGCCACCCTGGTGCTGGAATGCGCCGAGGTCGGCGCCGGGGCGCTCGCCCTGCAGCTGAGCGGACCGGGCAACGCCGCCGCGCGCGGCCTGCGCCTCGACGGCCTCGATCCCGCCTGGCTGGCGCTGCGCGAGGAGCACGCCGGGTTCCCCTGCGGGCTCGACCTGGTGCTGGCCGACCGCCGGCGCGTCGCCTGCATCCCGCGCACCACCTGCATCCGGAGGAACGACTGATGGGATATGTCGCTATCCGCGGCGGCGAGGCCGCCATCACCGAGGCGGCGCGGCTGCTCGACGTGCTGCGCTCGGCCGCCGGCGGCGAGCCCCTGGGCGTCGACGCCATCCGCGACCAGCTCGGCCTGCTGGTCGACCGGGTGTGCGGCGAGGGCGGCTGCTGGGAGCCGCGCCTGGCCGCGCTGGCGGTCAAGCAGTCGCGCGGCGACCCGCTCGAGGCCGCCTTCCTGCTGCGCGCCTGGCGCTCGACCCGCCCGCGCCTGGGCGCCACCGCCCCGCATCGCGGGTCGGAGCTGCGCCTGGTGCGGCGCATCAGCGCCGCCTTCAAGGAGGTCCCCGGCGGCCAGGTGCTCGGCCCCGGCAGCGACTACCTGCAGCGCCTGTTCCGCTACGACCTGCTCGACGAGTCGCCGGAGGCCTTCCGCTCGGCGGCGCGCGACTGGTTCGCCGGCGCCGCCCCGGCCGAGGTGCCCGCGACCCTGCCCAAGGTGCTCGATGCCCTGCGCGCCGAGGGCCTGCTCACCCCGCCGCGTCCGCCGCTGGAGGCCTACGACGTGACGCGCGAGCCGCTGGTGTTCCCGGTGCCGCGCCCGGCCGCGCTGGCGGCGATGGCGCGCGGCGAGACCGGCGGCCTGCTGGCGATGGCCTACAGCACCATGCGCGGCTACGGCTACCTGCACCCGACGGTGGCCGAGCTGCGCTACGGCTTCCTGCCCCTGCGCTGGCCCCACCCCGCCACCGGCCAGGAGGTCGAGGCCGGCGAGGTGCCGGTGACCGAGTGCGAGATCGTGGCGATGCACGGCCAGGGCGACGCCGAGGGCGAGCCGCCGCGCTTCTCGCTCGGCTACGGCTGCTGCCTCGGCCACCAGGAGGTCAAGGCGATCGCCATGGCGATGTGCGACCGCTCGCTGCAGAACGGCGCCGAGCGCGGCGCCCAGCACCCGGCCGAGGACGCCGAGTTCGTGCTCATGCACATCGACGGGATCGAGAGCATGGGCTTCTGCAGCCACTACAAGCTGCCGCACTACGTCACCTTCCAGAGCGACCTCGACAACCTGCGCAAGTCGCGCAGCAAGCTCGCAGGCGGCACCGATGCGGCCAGCGCCGCGCTGGCGGAGGTGGGCGATGGACGCTGACTCCTTCGGCTTCCTCGACGCCGGCGCCCGGCGCGAGCTGCGCCGCGCCTGCTTCAAGGCGGTGTGCATCCCCGGCTACCAGGTGCCCTACGCCAGCCGCGAGATGCCGATCGCGCGCGGCTTCGGCACCGGCGGGCTGCAGATCACCCTCTCGCTGCTCACCCCCGAGGACACCCTCAAGGTGATCGACCAGGGCGCCGACGACTCGGTCAACGCGGTCAACCTGCGCCGCTTCCTGCTCGCCACCTGCCCGGGGGTCTCGGCCACCACCCGCACCGGCGAGGCGACCGTGATCCAGACCCGCCACCGGGTGCCCGAGACGGCGCTGCGCAGCGGGCAGATCATGGTCTATCAGGTGCCCTACCCGGATCCCCTGCAGATCGTCGAGCCGAGCGAATCGCGCCGCCGGCGCATGCACGCCGAGGGCGACTACGCCCGCCTGTGGGTGCGCCTGTACGAGGACCTGGTGCGCTTCCGCGAGGTGGCGATCAGCAACCGCTACCCGGCGCGGGTGCACGGCCGCTACGTCATCGACCCCTCGCCCATCCCGCGCTGGGACCTGCCCAAGCTGCACCGCTCCGCCGCGCTGCACCTGTTCGGGGCCGGGCGCGAGAAGAAGGTCTACGCGGTGCCGCCGTGGACCGTGGTCGAGCCGCTCGCCTTCAGCGACGTGCCCTTCCAGGTCGAGGCCTTCCGGCGCGCCGACGGCGGCCGCCACGCCTGCACCCGCTGCGGCGCCGACGACAGCTACCTCGACGAGATCCCGCTGCCCGGCGGCGGACGCCGCTGGCAGTGCAACGACCAGGACCACTGCGACGGCCGCCTGGCCGCGCGCAGCCCCGCGGGAGCCGCGCCATGATCGACCACGCCGGCGAACCCCAGCCGATCCTCGACGCGGCCGGCCTGACCCGCATCCACGGGCGCGGCTGCCCCGACTGCCTGGCGCTGACCGGCGACGGCCCCGGCACCAACATCTGCCCGCGCTGCCGCTCGGTGGTGGCGCTGGCGGGGGTGTCGTTCCGGCTGTGGCCGGGCGAGATCCTGGGGGTGATGGGCGAATCCGGCTCGGGCAAGAGCAGCCTGGCCCGCCTGCTCCACCTCGACGACCGCGCCACCGCCGGCCAGGCCTGGTGGCGGGGCGAGGACGACGACGGCTCGGCGCTGCGCCTCGACCTTGCCGCCACCGACGGCTGGCGCGCGCGCTGGCTGCGCGACCGCCGGCTCGGCATGGTGCACCAGAACCCCCATCTGGGGCTGAACTTCGCCGTCAGCGCCGGCGGCAACATCGCCGAGCGGCTGCTCTGCGCCGGCGAGGGCTCGTTCGCGGCGGTGCGCCGCCGCGCCCTCGGCCTGCTCGCGCGCACCGAGGTGCCGCGCGGGCGGGTCGACCATAAGCCCGGCCAGTTCAGCGGCGGCATGCAGCAGCGGGTGCAGATCGCGCGCGCTCTGGCGCCGCAGCCGTCGCTGCTGCTGCTCGACGAGGTCACCACCGGGCTCGACTGCTCGGTGCAGGCGCGCATCCTCGACCTCATCCTCGAGATCCAGCGCGAGACCGGGGTGGCGATGGTGGTGGTGACCCACGACCTGGGCGTGGTCCGCCTGCTCGCCGGGCGCACCCTGGTGATGCGCCACGGGCGGGTGGTCGAGAGCGGCCTGACCGACCAGATCCTCGAGGATCCGCAGCATCCCTACACCCAGCAGCTGGTGAGCGCCGCGCTATGAGCACCCCCGTCCTGATCGTCCACGGCCTCGCCAAGGGCTTCACCCTGCACGCCGCCGGCAAGCGCCTGCCCGGCATCGAAGGGGTGTCGTTCACCGCCGCCGCCGGCCGCCTGACCGCGCTGGTGGGGCCCTCGGGGGCGGGCAAGAGCACGGTGATGAAGTGCATCTGGCGCACCTACCTGCCGGATGCCGGCGCGGTGGTGCTGCGGCACGCCGACGGCAGCGACGACCTCGCCACCGCCGACGAGCGCCGGGTGCTGGAGCTGCGCCGGCGCGCGCTGCGCTTCGTCACCCAGTTCCTGCATGTGCTGCCGCGCCAGAGCGCGCTGGCGGTGGTGGCCGAGCCGCTGCTCGGCCTGGGGGTCGCCGCCGGCGAGGCGCGCGAGCGCGCCGCCGCCCAGCTGCGCGCCCTGGCCCTGCCCGAGCACCTCTGGGACCTGCCGCCGGCGACCTTCAGCGGCGGCGAGAAGCAGCGCGTCAACCTCGCGCGCGGGCTGGTGGTGCGCCCCGACCTGCTGCTGCTCGACGAGCCCACCGCCAGCCTCGACGCGCGCAGCGCCGGGCTGGTCGAGGAGGCGGTGCTGGCGGCCAAGGCGGCCGGCACCGCGGTGCTGGCCATCCTGCACGACCGCGCCCTGGTGGAGCGCCTGGCCGAGGAGGTGGTGGAGCTGGCGCCGGCGGCGGCGGCCGCGTGAAGCGGGGGCGCGCGGCCTCTTCCCTGGGACCGCCGGGCTCCAGCCCGGCAGCTGGGACGGCTCGAATTGCCGGGCTGGAGCCCGGCGCTCCCAGGGAAGAGAGGCCTGCCGGCGCGAATCGCGTGCACAGGCTTGCCTCCAGTCCTTGATTTCAGGGAACCCCATGTCCATCCGCCTCGTCAACGCCCACCTCATCCTGCCCGACCGCGAGGTCGCCGACGGCGACCTGCTGATCGAGGACGGCCGCATCGCCGCCATCTGCGCCGGCGGCGGCGGCGCGCGCGAGCTCGACTGCGACGGCGCCCTGCTGCTGCCCGGGCTGGTCGACCTGCACTGCGACGCGCTCGAGAAGGAGGTCGAGCCGCGGCCCAAGGCGCTCTTCCCGCTCGACCTGGCGGTGGCCCAGGCCGACCGCCGCAGCGCCCTGTGCGGCATCACCACCCCGTTCCACGCCATCAGCTTCTCGGGCTCGGAATGGGGGGTGCGCAACGACCGCCTGGCCGGCGAGCTGGCGCGCACCGTGCAGCGCCAGCGCGGCCTGACCGACGCGCGCGTGCACCTGCGCTACGAAGTCACCGAGCCGGCCTGCGAGCCGATCATCGCCGGGCTGATCGACGAGGGCGCCTGCGACCTGCTTTCGTTCATGGACCACACCCCCGGGCGCGGCCAGTTCCGCACCTTCGAGTCCTACAGCGCCTACTTCCGCGGCGCCCACCATACCAGCGAGGATGAGGTGGTGCGCATGGTGGCGGCCAAGCAGGCGCAGCAGGCCGGCGCCCCGGCGCGCATCGCCGCCCTGGCCGCGCGCGCCGGCGCGCGCGGCATCGCCCTCGCCACCCATGACGACGACAGCCCGGAGTTCGTCGAGGCGGCGGCCTCGATCGGGGTGGCGATGAGCGAGTTCCCGATCAACCTGCCCACCACCGCCGCCGCCCACGCGCGCGGCATCGCCACCATCCTGGGCGCGCCCAACATCGTGCGCGGCGGCAGCCAGAGCGGCAACATGCGCGCGCTCGACGCGGTGCTGGCCGGCACCTGCGACTGCCTGTGCGCCGACTACCACCCGCCCTCGATGCTGGCGGCGGCGCTCGCCCTGCCGGAGCTGGCCGGGCTGCCCCTGCCGCGCGCGGTGGCGATGGTCAGCGCCGCCCCCGCGCGCGCCGCCGGCCTGCACGACCGCGGCGCGCTGGCGACCGGGCTGCGCGCCGACCTGGCGCTGGTGCGCCGCCGCGGCACCCTCGCGCTGGTGGAGCTGACCATGGTCGCCGGCCGCATCGTGTGCGACACCCGCGCGGCGTGGGAGCGCGAGCCCGCCCTCGCCGCGTCATGAAGCTGGTGGTGCGGGGGTCGGGCAACACCCACGGCATCCCCAAGGCGGGGTGCGCCTGCCCGGCCTGCGCCGCGGCACATGCCGGGCGGGGCGTGAGCCGCCAGGCGACCTGCGCCCTGGCGGTGCTGGGCGGGTGGCGCCTGGCCATCGACGGCGGTCTGCCCGGCCTGGCGGCGCTGGCCCCGGCGGCAGTGCTGCTCACCCACTTCCATCCCGACCACATCCAGGGGCTGGCGGCCGAGTGCGCCGCCTTCACCGCGCCGCTGCCGGTGCACGCCCCCGCCGACGGCGAGCGCTCCGGCCGCCTGTTCGACCCGCCGGGCCGGCTGGTGCCGGTGCCGGCCGAGCCCTTCCGCCCGCTCGCCATCGGGCCCTACACCGCCACCGCGGTGCCGCTCAGCCACCCCGTCCCCACCGTCGGCTGGGTCATCGATGGCGGCGGGCGGCGCATCGCCTGGCTGTGCGACACCCGCGGGCTGCCGGCCGACACCGCCGCCTTCCTGGCCGCCGATCCGCCCGACCTGGCGGTGGTGGACTGCTCCTTCGCGCCCGGCGATCCCCTTGCGGCGCTCAAGCAGCATGGCGACCTCGACGACGCCCTGGCGGCGCTGGCGGCGAGCGGGGCGCGCCAGGGCCTGCTCGCGCACCTCGACCACACCCTCCAGGCCTGGATCGATGCGCAGGGCTGGCAGCCGCCGGACGGGGTGAGGCTGGCGCACGACGGCCTGGTGGCCTGAACGGCCCATCGTACTGCGCGCGGCGTCCTTCCCTGCGCCTTCACCCACCCTTCACCTAGGGTGGAACCCTCATCGCCATGGTGCGCATCGCCGATCTCCGCTCCCCCGACTGCTCCGCCCTGTGGCGCCCTGACGGGCTGTCCGAGCTGCCCTGCGTGCGCGAACGCTGCACGGTGCTCGACAGCGACCTGGGGGCGTGGACCGAGCTGATGGCCAACTGCCGGGTCGAGGCCAGCGTGCTGGGCGACTACAGCTACCTGGCAGGCGACTGCGACGTGGCCAACGCCTTCATCGGCCGCTTCTGCTCGATCGCCAGCCATGTGCGCATCAACCCCGGCAACCACCCGATGCAGCGCGTGACCCAGCACCACTGCACCTACCGCCGCCGGCAGTACGGCCTGGCCGAGGTCGACGACGACTCGTTCTTCGCCTGGCGGCGTTCGCGTCCGGTGGCGATCGGCCACGATGTGTGGATCGGCCATGCCGCCATCATCCTGCCCGGGGTGTGCATCGGCACCGGGGCGGTGGTGGGGGCGGGGGCGGTGGTGACCCGCGACGTGGCGCCCTATGCCATCGTCGCCGGGGTGCCGGCCAAGCCGCTGCGCAGCCGCTTCGACGAGCGCACCGCGGCGCGCCTGCTCGCCACCCGCTGGTGGGACTGGGACCGCGCCACGCTCCAGGCGCGCCTGCCCGAGATGGACGACATCGAGACCTTCCTCGCCCATCATGCCCCTGCCGACTGATCCGCCGGCCGCTCCGCTGGTGGCGCTGACCGCCAACCTGCGCAAGCCCGACCCCGGCGACGGCGATCACCGCTGGGAACTGCGCCGCACCCGCTGCGCGGTCGCGATCGCCGCCGTCGACCCCGACCTGCTGCTGGCGCAGGAGGTGCGCCGCAGCCAGCGCGACGACCTGCTCGCCGCCCTGCCCGGCTGGCGCTGCTGGGGCCAGGGGCGTGCACCCGGCGATCCCGAACCGGTCAACCTGGTGGCCTGGCGCGAGCGCCGCTGGGAGCTCGAGGACCAGGGCGGATGGTGGCTGAGCGAAACCCCGCACCTGGCCGGTTCGCGTTCATGGGGCACCGCCTCGGTGCGCCTGGTGTCGTGGGCGCTGCTGCGCCGGCGCGGGGACGGCCTGCGCCTGCGCGCCGTCTCCACCCACCTCGACCATGTCTCGGCCGAGGCCCGCCTGCGCGCCGCCGGCATGCTCGCAGCCGAGGCCGCGGCCTGGCCGGTGGAGCTGCCCCAGGTGCTGGGCGGCGACCTCAACGAGGGCGATGGCGAGCCGGCACCGCGGGCGCTGCTGGCGGGCGGCTGGCGCGACAGCCTGGCCGAGGCGGGAACGCGGCCCGAGCCGACCTTCCACGGCTTCCGCGGGCCGTCCGGCTGCGGCGACCACCGGCGCATCGACTGGCTGCTGCTGCGCGGTCCGCTGCGCGCCCGCCGCGCCTGGACGGTGCGGCAGCAGCACCCGCCCTGGGCCAGCGACCACTGGTTCGTGGCGGCCGAGCTGGCCCCCGGCTGAACCGCCTCAGCCGAAGCGCGCCATCTCGCGTCCGCCCACCCACACCCCGCGCAGGCGCGGGCCGATCGGGAGGTCCTCGACCAGCAGCAGGTCGGCGTCGCGGCCGGGGGCGATGCGGCCCTTGGTGGGCAGGTCGGCGAGCAGCGCCGGGCGGGTGCTCACCAGCTCCCAGGCCTCGGCCAGGGTCTGCTGGTTGCGCCGCGCCATGGCGAAGGGGGCGTGGAACAGGCTGGGGAAGTGGTAGTCGCTGCACAGGGCGTCGATCGAGCCGTCCTGCAGCGCCTCGGCCACCCCCATCAGGCCGAGGTGCGAGCCGCCGCGCACGTAGTTGGGGGCGCCCAGCAGCACCGCCGCGCCCCGGGTGCGGGCGTGACGGGCGGCGGCCAGGGTGGCGGGGAATTCGCAGATCGAGCAGCCGCGCGCCACGCTGGCGTCGACCTCGGCCGGGCTGGCGTCGTCGTGCGAGGCGAGCGGCAGCCCCAGGCGCAGGGCGAGGGCGCACAGCTCGGCCTCCTGCCGGCGGCCGAGCTCGCGCTGGGCGCCGGCGCCGGCGATCAGGCGGCCGATCTCGTCCTGGCCGAGGTGGCTGCGCCGCGCCACCGAGGCGACGTAGCGCGCCAGCTTGGCCGGCTGGTCGTGGGCGGGCAGGTGGTCGGCGGTCGAGAGCAGGTGGATGCGGCCGCGTTCCAGCCATTCCACCAGCTCGGCGTGGCCATCGACCAGGCAGACCTCGTGGCGCACATGCACGCGCAGGTCGGTGGCCAGGGGCTGGCCGCCGTGGATCAGGGCAAGCAGGCCGCGCAGGGTGTCGCGGCTGCGCAGGCCGGGCTCGAAGCTGTCGGTGATCGAGATGAAGGGGGTGGTGATGCCCGCCGCCAGGCACCAGGCGTCGCATTCGCCCAGCGCCAGCCCGGCCGGGAAGCCCACCCCCTGGCGCGGCTGCAGCGCGCGCTCGAAGGCGTCGCCGTGCAGGTCGATGATGCCCGGCAGCAGCAGCAGGCCGCGCGCGTCGACCATGCGGCCGGCGCCGACCGCGGCCCCCACCGCCACCACCCGGCCGTCCTCGACCGCCACCTCGGACTCCTGGAAGGCGCCGTCCACCAGCACCCGGCCGCGCACGAACACCTGGCGCCGCACCGGGGCGCGCAAGGCGGGCATGGGCGGAGGGGTGGCGGTGGTGTCCATGCCGGCAGGGTGGCGGGAGCCGAGAAGGATCTGTGAAGGCGGGATGAGCAACCGCGGGTTGGCGGCTGGCTTTTTGCGCAGCCCCCTACCCTCCGCCGCCCATGACCCCGACCGTCCCGGCCCTGGTGGTGCGCTTCGGCGCCATGGGCGACATGGTGCAGTTCAGCGCCGCCATCGCCGCCATCAGCGCCCACCATGGCGCCCCGGTCGACGTGCTCACCAACGCCGGGGCCTCGACCCGGGTGCTGGCGGGCATGCCCCAGGTGGCGCAGGTGCACCACCTCGACCACCGCCGCTGGCCGCGCTGGCTGCACCCGGCCAAGGGCCGGCTGGAGCGTGCGGTGATGGCGCGCGGAGTGGGCACGGTATGGGCCTTCGACAGCGTGCCCGGGGTCGAGCGGCGCTGGGCCGCGGCCGGGCTGGCGGTGAAGCGCTGCTACGGCCTGCCCATCCCCGCCGGCACCCACGGCAGCGAGGCCGACGCCCTGGTGCTGCGCGGGCACGGCGTCGCCGCCGCCTCGACCCTGCCGGCGGTGCTGGCCGCCGACGGCGAGCGCGCCGCCGCGCGCGCGCTGCTGGCGGCGCACGGCCACACCGGCCCGGCGCTGGTGTTCCAGCCCGGCAACAGCCGCACCATGCACCCGCTGCACCGCTGGCGCAGCACCAGGACCCCCCAGGCCTGGCCGGCGCGCGCCTGGGCCGACACCGGCGCCGCCCTGCTCGAACGCCATCCCCAGGCGGCGCTGGCGCTGGCCGGCGCCCCCGGCGAATGGCCCGACTGCGAGGACATCCGCCTGCTGCTGCCGCCGGCGCTGCAGCCGCGCTGCATCAACCTGGCCAAGGAGCTGCCGCTGCGCACCCTCGCCGGGCTGCTCGCCGAGGCCGCCCTGTGCCTCAGCGTCGACACCGGCCCGGCCCACCTGGCGGCGGCGCTGGGCTGCCCGCTGGCGGTGCTGTTCGGCCCCGCCGACCCGGCGGTGATGGCGCCGCGCGGCCCCGCCCCGGTGGCGGTGCTGCGCTCGGGGGTGGCATGCAGCCCGTGCTACGGCACCGCCCGCCGCAAGGCCTGCCGCGACAACATCTGCATGCAGCGCATCACGGTGGCGCAGGTGCTGGCGGAATGCGCCCGCATCGGCCTGCGCGCCACCTGACCCCTGGTGCGGCGGATGCGCCCGCTACCGTGCCGCGCCCATGCGCGAGCTGCGTGACCGCTACCGCGACGACCACCGGGTGCAGGCCCTGGCGGCGGCCCAGGCCGCCGACCGCGAGCTGGTGCTGGGGGCGGTGCATGGCGGCCTGATGCCGCTGCTGCTGGCGGCCTGGAGCCAGCGCCCCGGGCGCCCGCGCCTGGTGGTGTGCGGCGACCCCGCCGGAACTGCCGAGGACCTGGAAGAGCTGGGGGTGGCGGTGGCGGTGCTGCCCGAGCTCGACCTCATCTCGCAGGGCGAGATGGGCGCCGAGACCGACGGCGCCGACCATGCCGGCCACGCCCGGCGCATGGCCGCGCTCGAGGCCTACAGCGCTGGCCACCTGCTGCTCGCCACCCCGGCCGCGGCCGAGCAGCCGGTGCCCTCGCTCGCCGACGTGGCCGCCACCGGCATCGTGCTGCGCAAGGGCCAGGAGCACGACCTCCACCAGCTGGTCGACCGCCTGGTCGACGCCGGGTACCGGGTGGTGGCGGCGGTCGAGGGGCGCGGCGAGCTGGCGGTGCGCGGCGGCATCGTCGACGTTTTCCCGTGGATCGGCGCCGACCCCTGCCGCATCGAGTTCTTCGGCGACCAGGTCGAGGCCATCCGGCGCTTCGACGTGTTCACCCAGGAGTCGATCGCCCAGGCCGACGAGGCGGTGCTGGCCAGCGCCAAGCGCGGCCACGCCACCCGCAGCCTGTGGGAGCAGCTGCCGCCCGGGCCGCTGTGCGTGCTCGGCGACCTGCCCCTGCGCGGGCGGCTCAAGCGCGACCACGGCCGGCGCGAGATCCGTCTGGCGCGCCAGCTCGAGGGCGGGGCCGAGGACGGCGCCAGCCTGGGGGTCGAGCGTCTGCGCGGCGATCTGCGCCGCGGGCTGTCCGGGCTCAAGGCCCTGCTCGCCGAGACCGGCGCCGGCGGCGCCGTGCTGCTGGCGCGCTCCGACGAGGCGGCCAAGGAGCTGGGCAAGCACGCCGCCGACGCCGGCATCCCGGCACGGGTCACGGTCGGGCGCCTGCACGCCGGCTTCCGCGACCTCGACGGCGGCCTGGTGGCGGTGCACGACTTCGAGCTGGCCGAGCGCGAGCCGGTGCGCAAGCGCAGCGCACGGGTGGCGGGCGGCTCGCCGCTGTCCTCGCTCAACGACCTGCGCCACGGCGACCACGTGGTGCACCTGCGCCACGGCGTGGGCGTGTTCCGCGGCATGGCCACCCTCGAGAAGCGCGGCTTCCTCGAGGACTTCCTGCTGCTGGAGTTCGCCGAGGGCACCCGCCTGTACGTGCCGGTCGATGCCATCGACCTGGTGCAGAAGTGGGTCGGCGCCGGCGGCCGCGCCCCCGCCCTCGACCGCATCGGCGGCGGCGCCTGGGCCAAGCGCAAGGCCAAGGCCGAGAAGGCGATCGAGGACATGAGCGCCGAGCTGCTGGCGGCCCAGGCGCGGCGCCTGGCGGCGGGCGGCATCGCCAGCGCCGCCGACACCCCCGAGCTGCGGCGCTTCGAGGCCGAGTTCCCCTTCGAGGAGACCGAGGACCAGCTCAGCGCGGTGCGCGAGATCAAGACCGACATGGAGCGCGCGGTGGCGATGGACCGCCTGCTGTGCGGCGACGTCGGCTTCGGCAAGACCGAGGTGGCGATGCGCGCCGCCTTCAAGGCGGTGCAGTCCGGGCTCCAGGTGGCGGTGATGGCACCCACCACCCTGCTCGCCGAGCAGCACCTCGAGAGCTTCAGCGAGCGCCTGGGCCCGTTCGGGGCCAAGGTCGCCGGCATGACCCGCTTCCGCAGCGCGAAGGAAAAAGCGGCGGTGCTGGTCAAGGCGGCCGAGGGCGCGGTCGACGTGCTGGTGGGCACCCACGCCCTGCTCAGCGACAAGCTGCGCTTCGCCCGCCTCGGCCTGCTGGTGATCGACGAGGAGCACCGCTTCGGGGTCAAGCACAAGGAGAAGCTCAAGGAGCTGCGCCACGCCGGCCAGATCCCCTGCGACGTGCTCACCCTCTCCGCCACCCCCATCCCGCGCACCCTGCACTTCTCGATGCTCGGCATCCGCGACATCAGCGTGCTGGCCGAGGCCCCGGCCGCGCGCCTGGCGGTCGAGACGCGGGTGGCGCCGTGGGACGACCAGATGGTGCAGCACGCCATCGAGCGCGAGCTGGCGCGCGAGGGCCAGCTGTTCGCGGTGCACAACCGTATCGCCGAGCTCGACAACCTGGTGCGCCGGCTGGTGCACCTGTCGCCGAAGCTGCGCATCGACGTCATCCACGGCCAGATGGAGGAGGAGCGCATCGTCGCGGTGATGGAGGCCTTCCGCCACCGCCGGCTCGACTGCCTGGTGGCGACCTCGATCGTCGAGAGCGGCATCGACATCCCCAACGCCAACACCCTGTTCGTGGCCGA
>JAKLKR010000013.1:0-20081 GCA_023150565.1 Planctomycetota bacterium | reverse complement strand
CCGCTACGGCCCGCTGCCGGTCGAGGTCGAGCGCCTGTTCCGGGTGCGCGCCCTGCGCCTGCGCGCGCGCGAGCTGAACCTCGAGCGCATCGACGTCGCCGACCGCCAGATCCGCCTGCACCTCAACGGCCCGCTGCCGCAGGCGCTGCTCGCGGTCAAGCTGCCCGAGGTGGTGCACATCCAGCCCGACGGCGCGGTGCTGGTGCTGTTCATCCGCGGCAACCCCGGCCCCGACGACTTCCTCGGCATCCTCTGCCGCATGTGCGGCCTCGATATGGGCTGGCTGGGGCGGGGGTATTGATCGGCGGGGCGGCTGGCCGAAGTCTACGGCCGGGCCATGCCGGAGATCGGAGATTGACGTGAATTTGGGTCAGTGACGGTTGCGCCGCATAACCTTGATGTTATACCGTCGAGCATGACCTGGGAGGTGCTCGTCGCACCGGAGTTCCAGACATGGCTCGCCAGCATCCCCCACGAAGGGAAGAAGGCGGTTGCCGTGGACCTGGAGGTGCTGCGCGAGGTCGGACCACAGCTCGGCCGTCCGCAGGTGGACCACATCAAGGATTCGAAGCACAGCAACATGAAGGAACTGGGGCAACCTCGGGCGGCAACGCCTACCGCATCCTCTTCGCCTTCGACCCCATCCGCCGGGCGGTGTTGCTCATCGGTGGCAACAAGAGCGGCCAGAAGAAGGATCGTTTCTACACGGCACTCATCAGGCAGGCCGACGCCATCTACGACCGCCATCTGGAACACCTCAAGAAGGGCAAGCCATGAAGAAGCTCGACACGGTTCTTTCCGCGATGTTCACCGCCGAGGAACGCGCCGAGATTCGTCGTCGTGCCCAGGAGAAGATCGCCGGCCTGCGTCTGTCGCAGATTCGCGAGGCGCAACATCTCACCCAGCAGGAGGCGGCGGACGCGATGGGCGTTTCGCAGGCCGCGTTGTCGAAGATGGAGCGCCGGCCCAATGTCACGGTCAGCGCCCTGCAACGCTACGTCGAGGCGCTTGGTGGTAAGCTGGAGATCAGCGTCTTGCTGCCTAAGCAAGGGCGGACCACGAAGGTGGCCGCCAGGCAGGCCGGACGTATTGGCCGACCGGCACCGGCTCGGCGCATAGCCTTGGTCACGGCCTGACGGCGGCTGGTGCAGGGGCAGTGGGGCTGGTGGACGTTCGCGCGCGCTGCACTGGCCCCGATCCATTTCCGCTCGCCGGTGGCGGAGGACTTCGACCGGCCCACAGCGGCCGGTCCCACAGCGATGCCCAGTTCTCTGCTGTCCGTGCCGTAGGCGTTGGCTGCACCTTGTAAGCGGTCCAGACGACCTCCTCGGCATCCTCTGCCGCATGTGCGGCCTCGACCTGGGCTGGCTGGGCCGGGGTATTGAGGGTCAGGGCTGGGTGACAGGGCGTTCCGCGATCTCGTACCACACGGTGCGCTCGGCGGGCGAGGTGCGGAAGCGCAGCTCGCCGTCGGCCCAGGCGCTCGCCACCGCCGCCTGGCGGCGGCCGGCGCCGTCCAGCGCCCACACCTGCAGACCGTCGGTGCAGCGCAGGGCGATGGCCGCGCTCACCCCGGTGACCAGCACCTCGCCGTCCCACGGGGTGTCGGCCGCCTGGCGGCCGGGCTGCCACACCAGGCCGCTGTTCTCGGCCTTGTCGATGATGGTCAGCAGCATGCGCCGCGAGGCGGTCAGGGGCTGGGCGTCGCGGCTCACCACCACCGCGGCGGCGTAGTCGCGCGCGCTGCGCTCGGCGGCGATGCGCAGCGCGCCGGCGGCGAGCTCGCGCCCGCGGATGCGCCCGATCGCGCCCGCCACCCGCGGGGCCGCGATCAGCACCTCGGCGGCGTTCCAGCGCAGCGGGCGCGCGTCCGCCACCGGCTCGACGGTCAGCACCGGCCGGGGGCCGTCGCCGAAGGCCACCTCCAGGCGCAGGCTGGTGAGGTCGGCGGCGCCGGCGGCGCCGCCCAGCAGGTCGTGCCAGAAGGCGCTGCCGCCGGTCGAGGCGGCGGTGATGCCCGCCACCTGGCCGCGCGGGATGCCCAGCCGCGCGCTGCCGCCCGCGGCCGGCATCGCCCCGGCCAGGAACATCTCGGCGGCGGCGGGCAGGAAGGCGAGCTTGGCGGGATGCTGCACGTTGTCGAACCAGCCGCGGATGCGCGGCTGGCGGCTGTGGGCGTCGACCGACCACAGGTACTGGAACAGGAACAGGCCGCTCCAGTCCTGGCGCGCCGCCACCGCGAAGGCCAGCGGCACGGTGTCGGCGGCGTATTCGCTCGGCGCCGCGTGGTCGTACTCGGTGACGGTGAAGGGCCGGCCGGCCGGGCGCGAGGCGGCGGCGCGGTGCAGGATCGACGCGCCCGGCCCGCCGCAGGCGCTCATCGGGCTGTTGGCGATGGTGAAGGCGGTCGGGCTCCAGGCGCTGCGCGGGAACTCGGGATGCTGCCAGTAGGCGTGGGTGTCGGCGACGTCCATGCGCGACTCGCGCAGCACCCCGGCCAGGCCGCCGAAGAAGGTCTGGCTGGCGATCACCGGCGCCCGGCAGCCGAGGTCGCGGTGGATGTAGTCGCGCATGCCGGTGGTGAAGGACTCCTCGAGCCCGATCAGGCAGTCCAGCCAGTCACGCCCGGGCGGCTGCGCGCCGGGGGAGCCGAGCGGCAGGTTGCCGGCCTCGAGGCTCTCGCCGTCGCCGAGGGCGAAGCCGTGCGAGCCCTCGTGCAGCGACACCTGGCGAAGGGCGAAGGGGATGGGCTCGCCGCCGGCGAAGGACCACGACAGCCGGCAGCGCTCGCCGGCGACCTCGTTGCTGGTGAAGTCGAGGGCGTAGCGCCGCCAGGCGGTGCCCAGCTCGATGCTGCGTTCCAGCCCGACCTGGGTCCACGGCTGGTGGTCGAGGCGGGCCGAGACCCCGACCCGGCGCGGCCGCTCGGCGCGCGCCCAGAACACCCAGCTGTAGTCCCGGCGCGGCTGCAGCGCCACCGCCTTGCGGTGCAGCTGCAGGTGCCAGTCGGTGGCGCTGCCGGTGCGCGGGATCACGCGCAGGCCGGGGACGCCGTCCTCGGACAGCGGCTCCAGCTCGACGCTGGCGGGGGCGAACTCCTCCTTGTGCAGGCCCAGGCCGGGCTGGGCGGCGGGCGCGAGCAGGTCGGGGCCGGGCGGGCGCAGGTCGCGGTTCCAGGCCGCGAGCATGGCCGCGGTGGAGCTGTGGCGGCGCAGCAGGAAGGCGTTCCAGGCCTGGCGCAGCAGCTCGACGGTGGGCGCGGGCAGGGAGGCGAGGTCGCCGGCGTGGCAGACCAGGCCGTCCTCGTTGACCATCTCGACCAGCGCCAGTGCCGGGTCGTCGGCCAGGCGCAGGCCGCGCAGCGGATTGACGCGGTCGAGCAGGGCGGCGGCGAAGCGGCGCTGGGCGGCGATCGCGCGCGGCTCGATGAAGCTGATCGCCTTGCCGGTCGCGGCCGGGCCTCCGGCGGGGGCGGGCAGGCCCAGCTCGGGGCCGAACACCCGCCCGACATGCAGGTTGAGGTCGACGCGGATGCCCTGCCCCGCGAGCGCGGCGATGAGGGCGTCGAGGCGCTCGAGGCTGGCCGGGGCCAGGGCGTCGGCGACCCCGCCGCCGGCGGCGAAGAGGTTGGGCTGCACATGGGCGGTATCCATGTGGTGCAGGCGCACGCAGTTGACTCCCAGCCAGCGCAGCCGGCGCGCCAGCGCCGGGGCCTCGGCGGGATCCATGAAGTTGGCCGGGCCGCTGATGTTCACCCCCACCAGGCGCTGCGGCGCGCCGGATTCGTCGACCAGGCGGTCGCCCGCCGCCACCAGCCGCCCGCGCACCGGCGCCGGCACCAGCGCGCTGGCGTCCGCCGCGCTGCCCGCCTCCGGCTCCCAGGCGATGGCGAAGGGGAAGGGCTGGTCGTGGTCCGCGGCCAGCGCCCCGGCGGCGCAGGCGATGAGCGGCAGCAGCGGGCGCAGCAGGATGGACATGGGGACGCTCCGGCGGGTGGCAGAGCCCAGCATACCGCATCCGCGCCTCCTGGTAGTGCGGGTTCGTGGCGGTAGGTTCCGCAACATGCAGGCCCACGTCGCCGGACGGCAGCGCCGCCACCTCGACCTCCACGAGGGCTGCTCGGCGCGTGTGCCGGGCCTGCTGCTGTGCGGCCACAGCCGCACCACCCACGCGGTCGGCGAGGAGCTGTGGGCCGGCCTGCAGGCGCACAGCCACCCCTGCTGGGAGGTGCACTGGATCGCCGCCGGGGCGGTGGAGTGGTGGGCCGGTGACCAGCCCGCCGCCGACCTCGGCGCGCACTGGTGCCAGGTGGTGCCGCCCGGGCTGCGCCACGGCTCCGCCACCGGCATGCTCGAGCCCTGCGAGGTGTGGTGGATGCAGCTGGATCCCGACCGCCTGGCGGGCATCCCCGCCCGCCACCGCGCGCAGATCGCGCGCGGCCTGCGCGCCCTGCCGCGCGCCTTCCCCGCCGGCGACCTGGGGCCGGACTGGGCCGGGCTGGGCGCGGCGGTGGCGCAGGCCGCCGGCCAGCCCGCCGGCTCGCTGCCCGCCTTCCTCGCCCAGGCCCGCCTGGCCCAGCTGCTCACCCGCATCCTGCTGGAACAGCACCGCCTGAGCGCCTCGCCGCTGGCCGGGCTGGCGGCCCGCGTCGGCGATCCCGGCGCCGGCATCGCCGCCCTGGCGCGCGCGGCCGGCTGCTCGCCCAGCTCGCTGCACCGCCGCTTCCGCCAGGACCTCGGCATCACCCCCGCGGCCTGGCTGCGCCGCCAGCGCCTCAACCGCGCCAAGCGGCTGCTGCGGGAAGGCGACCACGACATCACCGCCATCGCAAGCGCCCTGCGCTTCGCCTCCAGCCAGCAGTTCGCCACCCAGTTCCGCCAGCTCACCGGGATCACCCCCAGCGACTACCGGCGGCGCACCCGGGCGCTCGCCCGCTGATGCGCAAGCGGCCATGGGGTGGCTGCTTGCGCCGTCCGTCGCCGGTTCGGCCGGGATCCGCATAAGCCTGGCGGAGGCGCCATGCCCGGTCCCGCCGATCCCGCCCGCACGGTGCGGCTGTTCGAAGCCTATGTGCGCCATGTGTGGCCGCTGCACCGCCGCCTGGTGCGCGCGCGGCTGGCGCGGCGCTGCCGGCGCTGCGCGGCCTCCGAGCGCATGGTGGCGCTGGGCGCGGACGGGGTGTGCCGGCTGTGCGCCGAGGCCGCCGCCGCCGGGCCGGTGGCGGCGCGCACGCCCGACCGGCGGGCGGTGGACGAGCTGGAGGCGATCCTGGAATCCGCCCAGGGCGCCGGCAAGGGCCGCTACGACGCCCTGGTGCTGTACAGCGGCGGCAAGGACAGCACCTACCTGATCCGCCGCGTGCGCGAACGCCATCCGCGCCTGCGCCTGCTCGCCTTCACCATCCACAACGGCTTCATGAGCCCGGTGGCGCTCGGCAACATCGACGACCTCATCCCGCGCCTGGGGGTGGACCACCTGCTGGTGCGCCCGCGCCGCGAGTTCTACGTGCGCCTGTTCCGCCACTGCCTGACCCACCTCAACGCCGGCGGCGGCTACGGCACGGTCGACTTCAGCGACGGCGAGTTCCTGCTCGACAGCGCCCGCCGCATCGCCGCCGAGCAGGGCATCCCGCTCATCCTCGCCGGCTATTCGCGCTACCAGGTCGAGAACGGGCTGGGGCTGCGCCAGTTCGAGTCGCCACGCGAACGCGAGCTGGCGGACCGGACCGAGACCGCCGGCATCCCGCTCGCCGACATCTTCCCGCCCGACGAGGTCGCGCACTGGTGGCACGGCACGCGCCATCCGCCCGCGGCGGTGGCCAGGCTGCTCTTCCCGCTCCACGCCTGGGATCTCGAGGAGGAGGAGGTCAAGCGCCAGGTCGGCGCCTGGGGCCTGCTCAGCCGGCGCAGCGCCAGCCCGGTGGCGACCAACCACCAGCTCATCCCCCTGCTCGGGGTGGTGGACGTGCACCAGCTCGGCTACAGCAGCTTCGAGATCGAGCTGTGCCGCATGATCCGCGAGGGCAAGGCCGCCGTCGCCGACTGGCTGCACGTGTTCGAGCTGCTCGAGCACACCGCGCGCACCGGGCTGTTCGTGCGGCCGATGGTCGAGGACCTGCTCGCCCAGCTCGGGCTCACCAGCGCGGACGTCGGCGTCCGCTTCGCCTGAAGGATCCCCATGCATGCCTTCGTCACCGGCGGCACCGGCTTCCTCGGCGCCCATGTGGTCGAGGTGCTGGCCGGGCGCGGCTGGCGGGTGACCGTGCTGCACCGGCGCGGCGCCGACCTCGGCAACCTCGCCAACGCCCCCGGCATCGCGCTGGCCGAGGGCGACATCACCGATCCCGCCTCGCTGCGCCGGGCCATGCCGGCGGGGGTCGACGCGGTGGTGCACGCCGCCGGCTCGGCCGGGCACCTGCCCCACCGCCAGGAGCCGCTGCGCTACCGCATCAACCACGAGGGCACGCGCAACGTGGTGGCGGAATGCCGCGCCAAGCGCATCGGGCGCCTGGTGCACATCTCGACCATCGCCACCTACGACTGGCGCGCGTCCCGCCTGCTGAGCGAGGATGCCCCGGCCAACGACTGGTGCCGCGACCCCTACGTCCACTCCAAGCGGCTCGCCGACCGCGAGGTCGAGGCCGGCATCCGCGCCGGGCTCGATGCGGTGTTCATCCACCCCTGCGGCATCATCGGCCGCTACGACCGCGACACCTGGTCGAAGGCCTTCCGCGAGATCCAGCGCGGGCTGGTGCTGCCGCTGGCGCCGCCCGGCGGGCTCAACGTCTGCCACGCGCGCGGGGTGGCCGAGGCGGTGGCCGCCGCCTGCGTGCGCGGGCCTTCCGGCCGCCACTACATCATCGGCGGCCACGCGGTCACCTTCCTCGCCCTGTTCCAGGAGATCGCCCGCGCCCTCGGCCGCCCCGGGCCGCGCTGGGCGCCGCCGGGGCCGCTGTTCAAGCTCTTCGGCTGGGGCGAGTTCCTGGGCTCGTCGCTGGTCGGCCGCGAACCCACCTTCACCCCCCACACCATCGCCCTGCTCAGCCTGACCATGCTCGCCGACGGCAGCCGGGCGGAGCGCGAGCTGGGCTACGTGCCGGCCGGCGTGCCGGCGATGATCGCCGACTGCCGCGACTGGATGCTGGCGACCGGCCGCCTGCCGGCCGTCCCCGCCCCTGGCGGGACGGCGGCCGGCCTGGAACCGGCCGGGTAGCGTCCCGCCGCCTCGCCGCATGGATGGCGCCGGCGGCACCGCCGGTAGGGTGCCGGCATGACCGCACCGCCAGGCCCGGGCTGGTTCCGCTGGCGCCACCTGGCCATCACCCTGCTGCCGGGGGTGGCGTGGTTCATGCTCGCCAACGAGGCCAGCCCCTGGGGCATGGCCCGTCTGCGCGCGGCGGCCGGCCACGAGCGCATCCCCGACCTCCAGCTGCACCGCTACGATGGCGCCGAGGCCTATGCCCTGATCGCCGCCCTGGGCGAGGAGGGGCGTCAGGTCTACGCGCGCATGCTGTGGGTGATCGATGCGGTCTATCCTCCGCTGTACGGCCTCGGTCTGGCGGTGGCGGTCGGCTGCCTGTGCTCCGGCCGCTGGCGCTGGCTGGCGCTGCCGCCGCTGGCGGCGGCGCTGGCGGACTGGGGTGAGAACGCCTGCGTGCTGGCGATGCTCGCCGCCTTTCCCGGGCACGCGCCGCTGGCCGAAGCCCTGGCCGGCTGGTGCACCAGCGGCAAGTGGCTGCTGCTGGCGCTGACGATGGCGGTCATCGTCAGCGCCGGGATGGTACGGCTGGTGCGGAGGCGCCCGCCTGCCCGCTGATCGCATGGATGAGCATCCGCACTCCGCATGGAGCCATGCGGCGGGCCGTCTAGGGGCTGGTGGAACCCCGGTGTGTGACATGAGGGGAACCCTGAGGTTTATATGCCCCAAGTCGCCGCCGCCGCCGTCCAGCCCGCCGCCAAGCCCCAGCTGCGGCCCTCCGCCGCCTTCGCCGTCACCATCCGCTTCCAGATCCGCACCGCGCCCGGGATGCTCGGCCGTCTGACCACCGCCATCGGCGCCGCCGGCGGCGACATCAGCGAGATCACCCTGGTGGAGGAGACCCGCCAGTTCTGCGTGCGCGACATCGTGGTCGACTGCCGCGACGGCGGCCACCAGCGCCAGCTGGTGCAGCAGCTGCGCAGCGGCCTCGACGGCATCACCGTGCTGGGGGTGCGCGACAACACCTTCGCCCTGCACCACGGCGGCAAGCTGGTCACCGCCGGCCGCAAGCCGCTGCGCTCGCCGGTCGACCTGGCCATGGCCTACACCCCGGGGGTCGGGCGGGTGTGCCTGGCGATCGGCGCCGACAAGGCGCTGTCGCACCGCCTGACCATCCGCCGCAACACCGTGGCGGTGGTCTCGGACGGCACCGCCATCCTCGGCCTGGGCGACATCAGCCCCGAGGCGGCGATGCCGGTGATGGAGGGCAAGGCGCAGCTGTTCAAGGAGTTCGGCGGAGTCGACGCCTTCCCCCTGTGCATCGACACCAAGGACCCGGGCGAGATCATCGCGCTGGTGCGGCGCATCGCCCCCACCTTCGGCGGCATCAACCTCGAGGACATCTCGGCGCCGCGCTGCTTCGAGATCGAGGACGCGCTGCAGGATCTCGGCATCCCGGTGTTCCACGACGACCAGCACGGCACCGCCATCGTCATGAACGCGGCCCTGGTGAACGCCCTGCGCCTGGTGCGCAAGCGCATGGAGGACATCAAGGTGGTGGTGTGCGGGGTGGGCGCCGCCGGCACCGCCTGCTCGAAGATCATGATGGCGGCCGGGGTGCGCAACATCATCGGCTGCGACCGCTCGGGCGCGATCTGGCGCGGCCGGCGCGAGAACATGAACGGCATGAAGCAGTGGTACGCCGAGCACACCAACCCCGACGGCGTGCGCGGGCCGGTGTCCGAGGCCATCGCCGGCGCCGACCTGTTCGTCGGGCTGTCGGCCCCCGGCATGCTCACGGTCGAGGACATCGCGCGCATGGCGCGCGACCCGATCGTGTTCGCGATGAGCAACCCGGTGCCCGAGATCATGCCCGAGGTCGCCGGCCCGCATGTGGCGATCATGGCCACCGGGCGCAGCGACTACCCCAACCAGATCAACAACGTGCTGGCCTTCCCCGGCATCTTCCGCGGCGCCCTCGACGTCGGCGCCAGCCGCATCACCCTCAACATGAAGCTGGCCGCCTCGCGCGCCATCGCCGGGCTGGTCAGCGCCGAGCGCCTCGACCGCGAGTACATCGTGCCCTCGCCCTTCGACCGCGCGGTGGCCCCGGCGGTGGCGGCGGCGGTGGCGGCCCAGGCGGTGGCGGACGGGGTCGCCCGGCCCGAGCTGACCAGGGCGCTGGAATACGAACGCATCAGCTGGTGAGCGGGACGACCCCGGCCACCGCCAGGGGATCGCCCTGGCCGAGCGCCACCAGCACGCAGGCCTCGACCGTGCGCAGGCCGCGCGCCTGCGCCGCCGCCGCGAGTTCAGGACCGTCGGCGCCCGGGTTCAGCCACAGCGCCAGCGGGCGCAGGGCGGCGATGGCGTCGAGCAGCCCCAGGCCGATGCGCGGGTTGACGTACAGGCACACCAGATCGGGCCGGCCGGGCAGGGCGGCGAGGTCGCGGAAGGCCGCCACCCCGTCCACCTCCGGCGCGCTCGGGTGCACCGGCCACACCGTCCAGCCGCGGGCGCGGAAGCGCTGCACCGCCATGAAGCTGTACTTCCCGGGATCGGGCGAGGCGCCGACGATGGCGACGGAACGGGCGGTCATGGCCGCACCCTCGGCCGGCGGCGGCGGCGATCAACCTTGCCCGCTGGCGGCGGGCGCGAGCCTGGGCGCATGGACCAGCCCATCGCCTATGCCACCGGCCCCTGTCCGCCGCCCGCCGAGGTCGCCGCGCTCTACCGCGCCACCACCCTGGGTGCGCGCCGGCCGATCGACGACCCGGCCCGCCTGGCCGGCATGTGCGCCAACGCCAACCTGTGCGTGAGCGCCCGCAGCGGCGGCCAGCTGGTGGGCTTCGCGCGCGCCTTCACCGACATCACCTATGTCACCTATCTGGCCGACCTGGCGGTGCACGAGGGCTTCCAGCGCCGCGGCATCGGGCTCGAGCTGGTGCGTCTGGTACGCGCCGCCGCACCCCAGGCGATGATCGTGCTGCTGGCGGCGCCCCAGGCGGTGGACTACTACCCGCGCATCGGCTTCACCCGCCACGACTCCGCCTGGCTGCTGCGGCCGGGTGAGCCCCTGCCGGAAAGCTGATCAGCCCAGACGGTTGCGGAAGTCGGCGTAGCCGAAGCGGCGCACCACCTTCAGCTCGCGCCCGTCCCAGGTCGCCAGGCTGGGGTGCTTGACCCCGTTGAACATGCTGGTCTTGACCATGGTGTAGTGGCTCATGTCGGCGAACACCACGCGGTCGCCGGGCCGCAGCGGGGCGGGGAACGACCAGTCGCCGAGCACGTCGCCGGCCAGGCAGGTGGGGCCGCCCAGGCGGTAGGTGTGGGCGGTGGCGCCGCCGTCGCCGGCGCCATGGATGGTCGGGCGGTAGGGCATCTCGAGCACGTCGGGCATGTGGCAGGTGGCCGACACGTCGAGCAGGGCGAGCTTCAGCCCGCCGTTCTCGTGGATGTCGAGCACGCTCGCCACCAGCACCCCGGTGTCGACCGCCGAGGCCTCGCCCGGTTCGAGGATGATGTCGAGGTGGGGATGGCGGGCCTTGAGCGCGCGGATGGTGCGCACCAGCAGCGCCACATCGTAGTCGGGCTTGGTGATCCAGTGGCCGCCGCCGCAGTTGAGCCATTTCACCTGCGGCAGCCAGTCGCCGAACTTGGCCTCGAACGCCGCCAGCACGCGCGCGAAGACGTCGGCGCCCTGCTCGCACAGGGCGTGGAAGTGCAGGCCGTCGACCCCGGCCGGCAGCGCCTGGCCGAGGGCGGCGCGGGTGCTGCCCAGGCGCGAGCCGCGCGCGCAGGGGTTGTACAGCTCGACCTCGACCTCGGCGTATTCCGGGTTGCAGCGGATGCCGACCTCGACGTGGCGGCCGCAGGCGCGCACCGCCGGCAGGTGGCGCTCGAGCTGGGCGCGCGAGTTGAACACCAGGTGGTCGGTGAAGCGCAGGGTCTCGGCCAGGTCGGTCTCGGAGAAGGCCGGGGCGTAGGTGTGCACCTCCTTGCCGAATTCCTCGCGCGCGAGCTGGGCCTCGACCGGCCCGCTGGCGCAGCAGCCGTCGAGATGCGGGCGCAGCACGTCGAAGGCCGGCCACAGGGCGAAGCCCTTGAGCGCCAGCAGCACCTTGCAGCCGGCCTCGGCGCGCACCCGCGCCAGGATGCGCGCGTTGCGCTCCAGCAGCCGGCGGTCGACCACGAAGCACGGGCTGGGCACCGTGCCCCAGTCGAGGTCGGTGATGGGGGTGACGGCGGGCGCGGGGGTGGACATGGATGCCTCGGCTTACGGAGCGAGCCGCCGACGGCGCGCCGGATGGCGTGCCGCCCGCGGCTCGCGCAGGATCGTCGTGCTCAGATCGGCAGCGGGGCCTTGGGCTCGACCTCGACCCAGGGCAGGCCCCAGTGGCCGATCTCGGCCATGAAGGGGTCGGGGTTGAACTGCTCGACGTTCCACACCCCGGGCTTCTTCCACTGCCCTTCGAGCAGCAGCTTGGCGCCCAGCATGGCCGGGACCGCGGTGGTGTAGGAGATCGCCTGCGAGCGCACCTCCTTGTAGCAGGCGGCGTGGTCGCAGACGTTGTAGATGTAGTAGCGCTTGAACTTGCCGTCCTTCTTGCCCTCGATCCAGCAGCCGATGTTGGTCTTGCCGCTGTAGTTCTCGCCCAGGCTCTCGGGCTTGGGCAGCACCGCCTTGAGGAACTGCAGGGGCACGATCTCCTTGCCCTCGTACAGGATCGGCTTGATCGAGGTCATGCCGACGTTCTGCAGCACCTCCAGGTGGGTCAGGTACTGCTTGCCGAAGGTCATCCAGAAGCGGATGCGCTGCAGGCCGTTGAGATGCTTCACGAGGGATTCCAGCTCCTCGTGGTACATCAGGTACATCTCCTTGGTGCCGCATTCGGCGAAGTCGAAGGGGCTGTGCACCGACAGCGGGTCGGTCTCCTTCCACTCGCCCTTCTCCCAGAACTTGCCGCGCTGGGTGATCTCGCGGATGTTGATCTCGGGGTTGAAGTTGGTGGCGAAGGCCTTGCCGTGGCTGCCGGCGTTGCAGTCCATGATGTCGACGGTGTGGATCTCGTCGAAGTGGTGCTTCTGGGCCCAGGCGCAGTAGATGTTGGTCTGGCCCGGGTCGAAGCCGCAGCCGAGGATGGCGGTCAGGCCGGCCTTCTCGAACTTCTTCTTATAGGCCCACTGCCACTTGTACTCGAACTTGGCCTTGTTCTTCGGCTCGTAGTTGGCGGTGTCGAGGTAGTGCGTGCCGGTGGCCAGGCAGGCCTCCATGATCGCCAGGTCCTGGTAGGGCAGGGCGACGTTGATCACCAGCTCGGGCTTGAAGGCCTTGATCAGCTTGATGGTGTTCTTGGGGTCGTCGGCATCGAGCGCAGCGGTCCTGATGGTGCGGCGTTCGAGCTTCTTCACGTCGCGGGCGATGGCCTTGCACTTGGCCTCGGTGCGGCTGGCGAGCATGATCTCGCTGAAGGTGTCCGGGGCCTGGGCGCACTTGTGCACGACCACGCCGCCGACGCCGCCGGCGCCGATGATGAGGACTCGGGACATGTCAGTTCTCCTTGGGCGCGGCGCTGCCGGCCCCGTTGCTGGCGGTCCCGGCGGCCGGATCCGGCTCGTGGGACTCGAAGTAGGTGTAGCCGTTGATGCCGGCGGCATAGGCCTCGACGATGGCGCGGCGTTCGGCCGGGCTGATCTTGTTCTCGCGCACCGCGCGCTCGGCGCGGTCGCGAACCATCGCCACCAGGTCCTTGGGGTCGTATTCGACGTAGCCGAGCACGTCGGCCACCGAGTCGCCCTTGATCTCGTTGGTGTAGTCGATGCGCCCGTCGGCGTCCACGCGCACGCTGACGATGTTGGTGTCGCCGAAGAGGTTGTGCAGGTCGCCCAGGGTCTCCTGGTAGGCGCCCACCAGGAACACCCCCATGAGGTAGTCCTCGCCGTCCTTGACCTCGTGCAGGGGCAGGGTCTTGCGCACGTCGTGCAGGTCGATGAAGCGGTCGATCTTGCCGTCGCAGTCGCAGGTGATGTCGCTGAAGGTGCCCAGGCGGTTGGGGCACTGGTCGAGGCGGTGGATGGGCATGATGGGGAACAGCTGGCCCACCGCCCATGAGTCGGGCAGCGACTGGAAGAGCGAGAAGTTGCCGTAGTAGATGTCTGCCAGGGCGTCGCCCAGGTCCTTGACCTCGTCGGGCACGTACTTCAGCCCCTGGCTCTCCTTGGCCACCTTCATCTGGATGCGCCAGAACAGGTTCTCGCCCTGCGAGCGGTGGCGCAGGCTGAGGTTGCCCTGGACGAAGGCGGTGCGGATCTCGTCGCGATGGAACATCGCGTCGTTGTAGCATTCCTGCAGGGTCTTGGGGTTCACCGCGCGCAGGATCTCGGCCAGGTTCTTGAGCAGTTCGGGGGCGTCGGCGCCGATCTGGACCTCGGGCTCCTCGTCGACCCGGCCGACCTCGAGCACGTTGAAGATCAGCACCGAGGAGTAGCTGGTGAGGAAGCGCCCGGACTCGCTGATGATGGTCGGGTGGGTCAGGCCGGCCTTGTCGCAGCCCGCCATCACCGTCTCGACCACGTCGGCGCAGTACTCCTTCACGTCGTAGTTGCGGCTGGCGGGGAAGTTGGTGTGGCTGCCATCGTAGTCGACCGCGAGGCCGCCGCCGATATCGAGGATGCCCATCGCCGCGCCCTCCTTGGCGAGGTCGATGTAGACCCGGGTGGCCTCGGTGACGGCGGCGCGGATGCTGCCGATGTTGGGGATCTGGCTGCCGAGGTGGTAGTGCACCATCTGCAGGCAGTCGAGCATGCCCTTTTCCCGCAGCACGTCGACGGTGCGGATGGTCTCGCCCATGGTCAGGCCGAACACGCTGCGGTCGCCCGAGCTCTCGCTCCACTTGCCGCTGACCCGCGAGGACAGCTTGAGGCGCACGCCGATGCGCGGACGCACGCCCATCTTCTGGGCGCGCTCCAGCACCAGGTCGAGCTCGCTGGGCATCTCGAGCACGATCAGGGTCTGCACCCCCATCTTGAGGCCGGACAGCGCCAGGTCGATGAACTCGGCGTCCTTGTAGCCGTTGCACACCACGTAGGACTCGGGGTCGCTGATGAAGGCCAGCGCCACCAGCAGCTCGGCCTTGGAGCCGGCCTCGAGCCCGTGGTGGTAGCGGCGGCCGAAGGTGGCGATCTCCTCGACCACCTGCTGCTGCTGGTTGACCTTGATGGGGTAGACCCCGCGGTAGACGCCCTTGTAGCCGGTGGCGGCGATGGCCTCGCCGAAGCTCTCGTTGAGGCGCGCCACGGTGCGGTCGAGGATGTCGCGGAAGCGCAGCAGCACCGGCATCGACAGCCCGCGCTCCTTGATCCCGGCCACCACCTCCATCAGCGACACGTCGACCGTGCTGCTGCCGTTCTGCAGCTTGACCACCACCTCGCCGGCGGCGTTGACGTCGAAGAAGCCGCTGCCCCAGGTGCGGATGGCGTAGAGGTCGGCGGACTGCTGGACCTGCCAGCGCTCGAGCGAATCGGGTTTCATCACGGCACAGCCTCGCAGCGACAGTGAAGGGCGTATGAAGGGGGCGGCGCGGCCTGGAAGCGGCGGCGGGGGCGCTAACGTGCCGCGCCATGAACGGGTGTGAAGGCACGAATCGCGTCCGGCGCCTGCCGGCGGAATGGGAACCCCAGGCCGCGGTGCTGATCGCCTGGCCGCACGGCCACGGCGACTGGGCCGGGCTGCTCGACGAGGTCGAGGCCTGCTACCGCGGGCTGGCGGCGGCCATCGCCCGCCACAGCCGCCTGCTGGTGCTGGCCGACGACCCCGCCGCCACCGCCCGCCAGCTCGCCGCCGCCGGGGTGCCGGAGCGGCGGGCCACGGTGGTGCCGTGGCGCTGCGACGACACCTGGACGCGCGATTACGGCCCGATCACCGTGATCGAGGGCCTGGCCCCGCGCCTGCTCGACTTCGGCTTCAACGGCTGGGGGCTGAAGTTCGCCGCCGCGCGCGACAACCAGGCCACCCGCGCCGCGCACGCCGCCGGCTTCCTCGGCCGCACCGCGCTCGAGACCGTGGGCCTGGTGCTCGAAGGCGGCTCGATCGAGAGCGACGGCGCCGGCACCATCCTCACCACCACCGCCTGCCTGCTCTCGCCCAACCGCAACCCCCACCTCGACCGCGCCGGGGTCGAGTCCGCCCTCGCCCGCGAACTGGGCGCGCGGCGGGTGCTGTGGCTCGAGCACGGCCACCTGCTGGGCGACGACACCGACGCCCACGTCGACACCATCGCCCGCCTGTGCCCGGGCGGCACCATCCTGTACGTCCGCTGCGATGATCAGGAGGATGCCCATTTCGCCGATTTCGCGCTGATGGAGACCGAGCTGCGCGCCCTGCGCACCCCCGCCGGCAAGCCCTACCGGCTGGTGCCGCTGCCGTGGGCGGCGGCGCGCACCGATCCCGAGGACGGCCACCGCCTGCCCGCGACCTACGCCAACATCCTCTTCCTCAACGGCAGCGTGCTGGTGCCGACCTATGGCGACGCGGCGCGCGACGCCGCCGCCCTGGCGGCGGTGCGCAGCGCCTGCCCCGGCTACGGCATCGAGGGCGTCGACTGCTCGGCGCTGATCCGCTGGCACGGCAGCCTGCACTGCGCCACCATGCAGATTCCCGCCGAGGTGTCGTTATGAACCCGCTCAGCATCGGCCTGGTCCAGCAGCGCTGGACCGGCTCCCGCGCCACCATGGTCGCCGCCACCGCCGCCGCGGTCGGCCGCGCCGCCGCCGCCGGGGCCCAGCTGGTGGTGCTGCAGGAGCTGCACACCGGCCCCTACTTCTGCCAGACCGAGGACGTGGCGGTGTTCGACCTCGCCGAGCCCATCCCCGGGCCGTCGACCGCGTTCTTCAGCCAAGTGGCGAAGGAGCACGGGGTGGTGCTGGTGACCTCGCTGTTCGAGCGCCGCGCCCCCGGCCTGCACCACAACACCGCGGTGGTGTTCGAGCGCGACGGCAGCGTCGCCGGGCGCTACCGCAAGATGCACATCCCCGACGACCCGGGCTTCTACGAGAAGTTCTACTTCACCCCCGGCGACCTCGGCTTCACCCCCATCGACACCTCGGTCGGGCGCCTGGGCGTGCTGGTGTGCTGGGACCAGTGGTACCCGGAGGCGGCGCGGCTGATGGCCATGGCCGGGGCCGAGCTGCTGATCTACCCCACCGCGATCGGCTGGAACCCCGCCGACCCGGCCGACGAGCAGGCGCGCCAGCGCGATGCCTGGGTGACCATCCAGCGTGCGCACGCGGTCGCCAACGGGGTGCCGGTGGTCGCGGTCAACCGCACCGGCCACGAGGCCGACCCGTCCGGGGTCAGCGCCGGCATCCGCTTCTGGGGCACCAGCTTCGCCGCCGGACCCCAGGGCGAGGTGCTGGCCCAGGCCGGCAGCGACGACGAGGCGGTGCTGACGGTCACCGTCGACCGCGACCGCACCGCCGACGTGCGGCGCATCTGGCCCTATTTCCGCGACCGCCGCATCGACGCCTACGGCGGGCTGGAACGGCGCTGGCGCGATTGATCTTGGAGGGTGCGGAGGGATCACCGCCACGACGCCACGACGCCACGACGCCACGAGGAAGAGGCTTATGGAGATCGGCTCTTTCTCGCTTTGGGTGAGACGGTGATTCGATGCGAGTTCATGTCCGGCCGTGGCGTCGTGGCGTCGTGGCGGTCGAGTCCCGTCGTCTAGGTTGACCGGCGGCAATTACGGCACCGCCGCCACCTCGGCGGCGTGGGCGCGGATCCAGGCCAGGCGCCTGGCCGGCGAGCCGACGATGGCGGCGCGGAAGCGCCCGTCGAGGGCGCTGAACGGGTTGCGCGGGGCGGGACCGCGGTCGGGGTCGGCGAGGTCGTAGGCAGCCCAGGCCGCCAGGGTGTCGCCTTCGCTGGCGGCCAGGCGGCCGGCCTCGTCCAGCACCGCGGCGGCCGGGGCCAGCTCGAGGGCGCGGTAGGCCTCGGCCAGCTCCGCCAGGGGCGGTCGATGGGTGGTGGGGGCGCCGCCGCGTTCCGCCAGCACCGCCGCCAGCAGGCCGCGGTCGCGCAGGGGGCCCTCGCCGGCCTCGACCACCCACAGCCGGCGCAGGTCGGCAGGCAGCTGGCGCCAATCGCCGCCGGAACGGCGCGACAGCTCGACCTGGACCCGGCTCAGAAGCTGGGCGTCGGGGACCGCCGCCAGGTCGGTCAGCGGCGGCAGGGCCGCGAGGCCGGTCTCGGCGCCATCGCGGCCCAGCAGCAGCAGGGTCAGCGCCCCCGCCGCCGCCATCGCCAGGGCGGCGAACAGCCAGCCGCGGCGTGGCATGGTTCAGTACCCGAACCAGGAGGTGGTGGGGATCAGGGTGGCCACCGCCGGGCTCTCGACGTGGCCGTCGTACATGACCGCGCGTGCGCGGCCGCGGTGGCGGTAGGCGGTCGCACCGCTAAGGAAATAGCCCTCGGGGGCCGGGACGGTCCCGTTCCAGTACACCGTCGCCTTGGTCACATTGATAGCGCTGTCGAGACTGTCGGCGAAGGCTATCACGGTCGACAGCTTGCCCCGGTTGACGTGGTAGGCCCCCACGTGGTTGGCGGGTGGCGGCCAGGAATGGCTGCCGATGTTGGAACCGTAGGACAGGAACGAGTTCCAGTACAGGGCGGGCTGGAAGTTCTTCGCCAGCGGGCAGAGCTGGGCGCGCAGCAGGAGGTTGCCGTTGCCGGTGGTGAGGCGGCCCTCGCTGAGGGTGGAGACGAGGTCGACGTTGTGGTCCCAGCCGGTCCAATACTGGGTGGCGGCGGCATCGGTGGTCCATGAGGGCACGAAGTAGCCCTCCCAGTCGCTGGCATACATGGTGTTCGCCAGCTGCAGGGTGCGCAGGTTGTTGCCGCACTGGCTGCCGCGCGCGGCCTCGCGCACCAGGGTGACCGCGGGCAGCAGCATCCCCGCCAGGATGGCGATGATGCTGATCACCACCAGCAGCTCGATCAGGGTGAAGGCGTGGCGCATGGCATCCTCCTGGGCTCAATCGACCGACAGTTCGAAGAACACGGCGGGCCCGCCGGCCAGGCGGGCGGTGTCGATGGCGAGCGACAGCACGCCGTCGGCGGCCGTCACCGGGACAGTATCCCTCCGGCTGCCGTCGAGCGCAAGGGCGTGGCAGCGCAGCGCGGCGGCGTTGGCGTTGCGCAGGCGGGCGGCCATCGCCCCGGTCTCGGCCAGCACCGGCAGGGTGCCGAGCTTGCGCAGCACCACCCGGTCGGCCGAGGTCTCGTGGCCGGTGTTGACGGCATCGGTGGCGTACACCAGCAGCAGGCGACGGCTGTCGGTCAGCGGCCTGCCGTCGAGCGCAGCCACCGCCACGGTGGCGGGGACGTCGCTGGCGATGGCGGTGAGGGCCCCGGCATCGGCGCTGGCGCCCGGCTTGACCACCGCCCCGGCGGCGCGAGCGCTGACCACCACCAGGCGCTGGGCCTTGGTCTCGAGCAGGATCTCGCCGGTATCGCTGTGGTAGATGCCGGCGGCATGGTCGGTGCGGTTGCCGGCGGGCAGGATGCCGGCGGCCTTGACCGCGGCGATGGTGCGTCCCGCCACGTCGCCGCCGCCCTCGGCGGTGCCGGCGGCGAAGGCGGTGGCGACCACCACCCCGCGCCCGTCCGGGCGCAGCGCCAGACGCGAGGCGGGCGCCTCGGGAACATCCGCCGGGCGCGGCCGGCCCTGGTAGCGCAGGCCGAAGCCGCACAGCAGCGCCACCCGGGCCTGGCCGGCGTCGACGCTGGCGACCGCGTTGGAACCGCTGAACACGAAGGCATCGTCGAGCGGGACCTCGACCTGGCTGGGGGATCGCGCCACCGCGCCGCCAGCGTAGATCAGCGCCGCCAGGGCCTGGTTGGCGCGGTTGATGGGGTCGCGGCCGAGGTAGAAGTCCTGCAGGGCGACCGGGTGCAGCGCTACCGCGCATTCGTGGGCGGTGATTGCGGCGCAGCCCTGCAAGGAGGCGTAGGCGGGGTAGAGCAGCCCTTCCTCGTGGCGATAGCGGTGCCAGTAAGGGGTGCTGTACTCGGTCACCAGGTAGGGCCGGTCGACCAGGCGCCCTGACAGGCGGGACAGGAAATAGGCCGCGCCGCCGGCCACGGCGCCGTCCTGGATGCAGCGGGATCCAGGCATGGAATAGTCGCTGGGATGGGCGTGGTAGCCATGACAGGCCACGGCATTGGTGCGGGCATGCACGGCGTGGTGCAGCAGCAGGTTGATGGCATCGTACTGCACCGCCAGGCCGGGGTAGCCGACCGCGGCAAGGCCCTCCAGGTACCAGGCGGCCATGCCGTCCTCGAGATCGAAGAGGAAGCGGCTGGCATCGGCGCCCGCTGCGCCCCCGCCGACCAGCTGGGCGCGGGTGTACATCGGCGCCGTCGCCGCGTCGTCGACCCCCCAGGTCCGGCGCAGGGCGGCGGGATCGGCGCGGTAGCGCCCGGCGAGGAAGGCGCGCCAGCGGCGCTCGGCGTGCGGGCGCAGCCAGGGCGCGTCGAAGGTGCCGTCGCGGAAGGCCGGGATGTCCTGCTCGTTGAAGCAGGTGGCGAACACCACCGCGGGATCGCTGGCCAGGGTCAGCCCGGTGTGGGGGTTCACCCTCGTCATCAGGCGCTCCAGGCCGGTGCGCCAGGTCTGGCGTGCCTGCTCGTCGACCAGGAAGCGCTCGCCGTAGCGCCGCGCCAGGCCCTCGCCCCAGCCCACGGCGTGGAAGCCGAGGAAGCTGTTGATGTCGATGCCGACGTAGATCCCCGCCTCCTTGAGCTGGGCCACCAGGTAGTCGAGGCGCTCGTGGTTGCGCGGGTTGAACTCGACATCGGCCTTGGCGCCTTCCATCAGGAAGAG
>JAKLKR010000139.1 GCA_023150565.1 Planctomycetota bacterium | reverse complement strand
TTTCCCGGGACCGGTCGGCGCCATCACGATCAGTCACCTCCAGATCAATCCCGTCCACTGGATCGGGCCTGCTGCGCGCACCATCTACGGCTGACCATGGATGTCGCCCTGTTCGTGCCCTGCTATGTCGACCAGCTCTATCCGCGCGCCGGTCTGGCGGCGGCCGAGGTGCTGGAAGGCTGCGGCTGCCGGGTGTCGTTCGACGCCCGCCAGACCTGCTGCGGCCAGCCGATGGCCAACTGCGGCTGCGCCAGCGATGCCGCCCGGCTCGCCCGCCGCCATCTCGACCTCTTCCGCGGCAAGGTCACCGTCAGCCCATCGGGCAGCTGCGTGGGCATGGTGCGCGGGCACTACCAGGAACTCGGCCTGATCCTCGACGACGAGGACCGGCGCACCATCGCCAACACCTTCGAATTGTGCGAATTCCTGGTGCTGAAAATGGGCGTCGAGCGGGTGGCGGCGCGCTTTCCGCACAAGGTGTCGGTGCAGCGCAGCTGCCATGGGCTGCGCGAGCTGGGCCTGGGCACGCCCAGCGAGCGCACCGACGGGCGCGGACCGTCGCCGGCCGAGCGCCTGCTCGCCGGGGTCGACGGGCTGACCCTGCTGGTGCCGGAGCGCGCCGACGAGTGCTGCGGTTTCGGCGGCACCTTCGCGGTGACCGAGGACGAGGTTTCAGCACGCATGGGCCGCGACCGCTGCGCCGCCCATGCCGCCACCGGCGCCGAGTTCATCACCGGCAGCGACTGGTCCTGCGGCATGCATCTCGATGGCATCCGTCGCAAGCAGGGGGCCGGCCCGCCCTTCATCCACGTGGCCGAGATCCTCGCCAGCCGATGAGCTCGCCGCCGCGCATCCCGGCCTTCCACCGCGACGCCGGCCGCTTCCTGGCCGATGACGCGCGCGTGGGATGGCACGATCAGGCGCTGTGGCACCTGCGCGCCAAGCGCGACAAGGCCGCCGCCGCCACTCCCGACTGGGAGGCCCTGCGCGACCACGCCGCTGCGCTCAAGGCCCACGTCCTCGACCAGCTGCCCGAGCTGTGGACGCGCTTCTCTGCCAACGCGCGCGCCGCCGGCTGGACGGTGCATTTCGCTGCCGATGCCGCCGAGATGCGCGCCACCGTGCACGGCCTGCTCACCGCCGCCGGGGTCAGGCGGGTGGTCAAGAGCAAGTCGATGCTGAGCGAGGAATGCGGGCTCAATCCGCACCTCGAGGCGCACGGCTTCGAGGTGGTCGACACCGACCTGGGCGAGCGCATCGTCCAGCTCCGCCACGAGCCGCCCAGCCACATCGTGGTGCCCGCCATCCACCTCAAGCGCGCCGAGGTCGGCGAGCTGTTCCACCGCGAACTGGGCACCCCGGCCGGGCTCGACGACCCCACCGCCCTGGCCCACGCCGCGCGCGCCGACCTGCGTAGACGCTTCCTGGCAGCCGAGGCCGGCATCACCGGGGTCAACATCGCGGTGGCCGAGACCGGGGCGATGGTGGTGTGCACCAACGAGGGCAACGCCGACCTCGGCACCGCGCTGCCGCCGCTGCACATCGCGGTGGTCGGGGCCGAGAAGGTGGTGCCGACCCTGGACGACGCCGGGGTGCTACTGCGCCTGCTGGCGCGCAGCGCCACCGGCCAGCCGATCACCTCGTACACCACCCATCTCGCCGGCCCCGACCCGCGTCGGCCCGGCCATGCCTGCCACCTGGTGGTGGTCGACAACGGCCGCAGCCGGCTGGCGGCCGACGAACACCACCGCCGGGCGCTGTCGTGCATCCGCTGCGGCGCCTGCCTGAACACCTGCCCGGTCTACCGCCGCGCCAGCGGCCATGCCTATGGCACCGTCATCCCCGGCCCGATCGGCGCGGTGCTGGCCCCGGCGATGATCGGCACCGCGGCGGCGCGCGCGCTGCCCTTCGCCAGCTCGCTGTGCGGCAGCTGCACCCAGGTGTGCCCGGTGCGCATCGACCTCCACGACCAGCTGCTGGCCTGGCGCCGGCAGCTGGCCGACGAGGGCCTGGTGCCGCTGTCCAAGCGCCTGGCGATGCGCGCCGGGGCGTGGTTCCTCGCCCATCCCCGCCTGTTCGCCGCCGGCGGCTGGCTGGGACGGCGGTTGGGCTTCCTCGCCCGCCTGCCCATCCCCGGGCCGCACCGCCTGTGGCTGCGCCATCGCGGCATGCCCGACCTGCCGGCGGATTCCTTCCGCGCGCAGTGGAAAAACCGCCATGGATGAGGCCGCCTTCCTCGCCCGCTTCCGCCGTGACGGCGCGCCGGCGCCCCATCCCGGGCGCTTCGCCGGGCATGCCTGGGAGGCGTCGTGGGAGGGCTTCGCCAGGGTCCTGGCCGGGGTCGGCGGCAGCCTGGCGGATGCCGCCCAGGAGCCGCGCGCGGCGGTGCAGGCGGCGATCGACCTCGCCGGCGGGCGGGTGGTGGCGGCCCCGGCGGCGGGCGAGCGCCTGGCGGCGGCCGGGGTTTCCGGCTGGGAGCCGGCCGGCAACGGCGCCCCCGGGCGCTTCGCCGACGTCCAGCTCGGCATCCTGTGGGCCGAACTGGCGGTGGCCGAGAACGCCGCCCTGCTGTTCACCGCCGAGTCGCTGCCGGAACGCTCGCTGGCCTTCCTCGCCGAGCGCCTGCTGGTGCTGGTGCCCGCCGGCGCCCTGGTGGGCGGCATGGCCGAGGGGGTGGCGCGGGCGCCGCGCCATGGCCACCACCACACCTGGATGAGCGGCCCGAGCAAGACCGCCGACATCGAGCAGACGCTGGTGATCGGCGCCCATGGCGCCAAGGCGCTGGTGGTGGTGCGCTGGTGAGCGCCATCCAGCCGGCCGGATGCCTGGATCAGCGCAGGCGCTCGGTGACCCGCCGGTAGACCGAGGTGATCTCGGAGCGGCGGCCGGACTCGCCACCGCCGCCGCCGAGCGCGGAACGGTACATCTCGACCGTGGCATGGGCGATGGTGGAGATGGCGAAGCGGTCCTCGGCGATGCGGCGGGCGCCGCGCGCCAGCACCGAACGGCGCGAAGGCAGGTCGAGCTGGCGCAGGGCCTCGGCCAGGGCGCGGTCGTCGTCGGGCGGCACCAGCAGGCCGGCCTCGCCGTCGGGCACCACCTCGGCCACCGCGCCCACCGCCGCCGCCAGCACCGGACGGGCGCGCGCCATCGCCATCAGCAGCGGCAGCAGGTGGACCTCGCGGTCGCCAGGTTCGGCGAACACGTCGATGGAGTCGAGGAATCCGCCCAGGGCGGTGCCCGATTCGATCACCACCGCGCTGCCGGGGCGGGCTGGACGGGCGTTGGCGTCCGCGCTCCACAGGCGCAAGCGCACCGGCGAGCCGGCGGCGCGCACCGACTCCACCGCCTCTTCCAGGCGCTCGATGCCGTCGCCGCGCCCGGGGCCGGTGATGGCGCCCACCACCCAATGCTCGTCGCTGGGGCTGGCCGGTACCCCGGGGATGGCGATCCCGCAGGGCAGCAGGGCGACGCGGTCGCGCGCCAGCCCGGCCTCGCCCACGCAGCGGGCGCGGTGGTGGGCGCTGGGCACCAGGGTCCAGGCCACGCGCGGATCCTTGAGCCGGCGCAGCACCGGGATCTCGGCGGTGCCGAGCAGCGACACCACAACCGGCAGGCCGAGACGCTGGCCGATATCGAGGGCGGCGCCCAGCATCAGCGGGCCGGCGCCATGCACATGGATCAGGTCGGGGGTCCAGGCCGCCACCGTGCGCAGGGCGCGGGCGCGTCCGCCCAGCCACCAGCGCCACGGCCTGGGGTCGATCGCCAGGCCCTCGGTTCCGGCCAGGCAGGTGCCGCCCGTCGCCAGCAGGTGGGCGTTCTCGTGCAGGTCGCCCTGCAGTTCGGCCACCAGGTTGGCCGCCGCCTCGGCCTCAAGGGCGCCGGGATCGGCCAGCACATGCACGATGCGCAGGGGTATCACGGTTCGCCGTCCTCGTCACCCGGCTGCCAGGGCGCCCCGGGGATGACGTGGCGGCCGTCGAGCCAGGCGCCCAGGTCGCGCAGGCGGCAGCGTGGGGAGCAGAACGGGAAGGACGCCACCGCGGCCTCGACCGTGCGGCCGCAGGTAGGGCAGGGCACCGTCCCGATCAGGGGTTCAGGGACAGCCATTTACCCAGGTTGATGTCGGCGCCGCTGGTGTGGTGGTAGTACCACTGCTTGAGGAAATCGGCGAAATGGGCGCTGCCGTCCGCGCCCGCCAGCAGCCGCTCGGTGGCGGTCTCGTAGGCGGTGAGCATCTGCGCGTGGTACTGCCGGTGGGAATCCGCCTGGGGATACCCGCGGGTGCGCATGATCTCGTTCTCGAAGCGGAAGTGGTCGCGCAGTTCGCGCAGCAGGTGGTCGATGGTGGCCGCCCCGCGGGCATCGCCCTTGGCCAGACGGCCGGTGAACAGCTTGGCGGCCTCGGCCAGCTGGACGAACAGGCGGCGGTGCTGGGCGTCGATGCTTTCGTGGCCGACCGCGTAGCGGTCCTCCCACAGGATCTCGGTCATGGCATGTCCTTCGGACGCCAGTCCTAGGGCCGGCGGGCGTCCTGTCACGGGGCAGGTGCCCAGGCATAGGTATGCACGGAAGTACGCGCGGCCGGCAGGCTTGAGACCACGAACCAGCTCGTGAACACCATCGCCATGGCGGCCACCAGGGTGCAGGCGCGGGTGCGCGGGCTGGTTTCCCGGCCAAGGTGCATGGCGCACACGCACACGCACCAGCTCAGGTAGGCCCAGGCCTCCTTGGGATCCCACGACCAGTAATGGCCCCAGGCCTCCTTGGCCCACAGCGCCCCGAAGGCCAGGCCCAGGGTCAGGAACACCAGGCCGACCTTGGCCAGCACCCCCGGCAGGGCGAGGGCGGCGCTTTCCGGCTGGCCGCGGCCCCGCCACAGGGCGAGGGCGGCGGCCCCGCCGGCGAGGGCGAGGGCGGCATAGGCCACCAGGTTCACCACCACATGGGGCACGAACCACGGGCTGAGCAGCGCCGGCATGAGGGTGCGGTCGAAGCTTTCGGGCATGGCCAGGCCGAGCAGGCAGAACAGCAGCGCGAAGCCGAGCATGGGCAGGCGCAGGGCGCTGGTGCCCAGGCGCCATTCCAGACCCAGGCCGATAGCCACCGTGAGCGTGGCGTACCACAGCCGGGTCTCGCCCAGGGTGCGCAGGGGCGGTCGGCCGAGGGTCAGCCAGAGGGCGGCGATGAGCCCCGCCAGGCAGGCCAGCCCGGCGGCCTGGGCGGCGAAGCCGGTGCGCTGCCAGCCGCGGCCAGGCAGGCAGGAGCACGCGGCGGCGAGCAGGAAGCAGGCCGCCGCCAGGCCGAGCAGCAGGGGGGTCATCGTGCCGCCTCCAGTTCCCGGCGCAGGCGCCACAGCCACAGCAGCAGGCCGGCGAACAGCAGGGCGCAGCCGGCATAGATGCCGGGCAGGGCGGGATCGTGTACCGCCTCCAGTTCGCTGCGCTGGCTGGCGCCGCCGTGCTGCTGGTCGTAGCCGGTCTGGTAGAGCCACCAGCCGTCCACCACCAGCGGCCGGTTGACCTCGATGGTGGCGGTTTCGCTGCGGCCATCGCCATGGTCGATCGCCACCAGCGAGCGGTAGAGGCGCGGCTTGGGCGGGGCCATCAGCGCCACGGCGTCGCCGCCCAGCGGTACGGTCAGCGCCCCGCCCCAGGCGGTGGGGGCGTGCACCCAGCCGCTGCCGACCAGGGCGCCGGCGGCATCGCGCACCGCCACCGTGGCGGCGGGGCCGGCGCCGGGCTGGGTGAAGGGGCGGGCGGCGGCGCCGTCGACCGCGGCCTGGGGCAGCACTGCCAGCACCTCCACCGTCCACGCCCCCAGGCGTTCGCGGCGGCCGGTTTCGAGCGGCAGCCGGCCGGCCTCGTAGCGCCAGCCGCCGGCGCCGTCGGGATGGCCGATGACCACCGTCGGTTCCCAGGTCTCGAGCTGGAAGTCGAGCAGGCGGACCGCGAAGGGCAGCGCCACCGCGGCCTGGTCGCCGAGCCGGTGGGCGAGCGCCGAGCCGGGCGCGCCCTCGACCAGCCACAGGCGCGCGCGCACGGTGTTGCCCAGCCCGACCGCGGCCGCGCCCAGCGCCACCACGTCGGCATCGCTGGCGACGTGCAGGTGGGCGAGGGCCTTGCCGCCCGCGGCCAGCGCCAGCGGCGCGGCCTGGCCCTGGGCCGCCGCCACCGCCGCCGCCAGCGCCGGGGCGGGATCGGCGGCCTTGGCAGGCAGCAGCTCGGTGGCCAGCTCGGCGCGGCGCACGTCGGCGGCGGTCAGCGGCTTCTCATCGCTGGGGGCGACCGCGACCTGGTCGAACCAGGCGCTGCCGGCGCCGTCCTGCTTGCGCAGGTAGACCAGGATCTGCTGCGCCCCCGGGGGCGCCGCGACCACGGTGCTGAACTCCTGCCAGCCGTGGCTGCCGCCGGTGACGAACAGCGCCGGTTCGCTGCGCCCGCCCAGCTTGACCAGCGCCGGACCGCGCCAGCCGGCGTCCACCGCCGGACCGCGGTAGCTGGTCTGCACGTAGACCGACGCATCGGCGCAGCCCTCGCTGCGGATGCGCATGCTGATGCGGTAGGCCTGGCGGCCGGTGACGGCGATCTTGTCCTGGCAGGCGAAGCCCTTGTCGAGCTTGAGCGCGGCCGAGCCGTCGACGCCCTGCCCGGCCTCGACCGACCACGCGCCCTCGCCCCACCAGCCGGCCTTGCCCTTCTCGAAGCCGGGGTTCTTCACCACCGGCCTGCCGCCCCCGCCGCCGGCGGGGGTCGCCGGCGCCTCGGTGGGGGCGATGGCCACGTCGTCGTACCAGGCGGTGCCCGGGCTGCCGGGCGCCTTGCGCAGGTAGAGCAGGAACTGGTCGGCGCCGGCCGGGGCCTCGACCACCACGCTGAACTCCTTCCAGGCGTGGCTGCCGCCGGTGGCCACCAGCGCCGGCTCGCCGCCGGCCTCGATCGGCCCGCGCCAGCCGGGATCGACGCCCTTGCCGCGGAAGCTGGCCTGGACGAACACCGAGCCCTCCTCGGCGCCCTCGCAGCGGATGCGCAGGCGCACCTGGTAGCGCGTGCCGCCCTGCACCGCCATTTTGTCCTGGCAGGCATAGCCGCCGGCGATGCGCAGCGCTGCGCCCCCGGTGGGATCAGCCTCGACCGACCAGCCGCCCTCGCCCCACCAGCGCGCCTTGCCCTCCTCGAAGGCGCCGTTCGCGGGCAGCGTCTCGGCGGCGGGCAGGGCGCAGGCGAGGGCGAGCAGGCAGGCGGAGAGCGGGCGGGGCATGGCGGTTCCTTAGGTGCTGGCGCGGCGCACCAGGTGGGGGCTGAGCAGCTGGGCGCGGTGCGGCCCGGCGGGGGAGCGGAAGGCGCGGTCCACCACCTCGGCGGCGCGGAAGCCGATGGCGGCGAAGTCCTGCGACACGGTGGTGAGCGCGGGGTCGCTGTAGCGCGCCTGCTCGACATCGTCGTAGCCCACCAGCGCCACCTCGCCCGGTACCGCGATGCCGCGGCGGCGCAGCTCGGCGAGCACGGCGAGGGCGATCCAGTCGTTGCTGGCGGCGATGCCGTCGGGCGCGCCGGCGGCCCACAGCGCGTCGAGCGCGGCGGGCACCTCGGCGGCGTCGCGCAGGATGCGTTCGGCCAGCTGCGCATCCGCGCGCAGGGCGCCGCGGCGCACCCCCTCGGCGCGCTCGGCCAGGCTCTCCTGGTCGAGGGGCTGGGTGAGGTAGGCCAGGCGGCGCCGCCCGGCGTCGGTGAGCGCCTGGGCGGCGACCAGCCCGCCCTGGAAGTTGTCGCTCGCCACCAGGTGGGTGTCGCAGGCGGGCTCGCGGCAGTCGACCAGGCACACCGGGTTGCCGCGCCCGGCCAGCGCGCGCAGCGCGGCCAGCGCCAGCGCCCCGGGCCGCCACCACACCACCTGCGCCGTGCCCGGCTCGCCCGCCACCCGCTGCAGCGCCGCCGCCAGCTCGGCGTCGTCGCGGAAGTAGGCCAGGGCGGTGCGCACCGGCGGATCGCGCCGGGCGCGGAAGTAGTCGTGCACCCCTTCGATCACCCCCGGGCGGCCGAGCATGGCCGAGGCGCCCTCGCCGACGCGGTCGTTGTGGGGCAGGAAGACGTCGACCAGGGTCAGCGCGCGCGCCGCCGGCGGCGCCGGCGGCGGGGCGTCGGTGACCCAGGTGCCGCTGCCCACCCGCCGCGTCAGCCGGCCGGCATCGACGAAGCGGCCGAGGGCCTTGTTGACCGTCAGGCGGTTGACCCCGAAGCGCTCGGCCAGGCTGCGCTCGGGCGGCAGGCGCGAACCGGGCGGGTAGGAGCCGGAGCGCAGCAGCTCGTCGATGCGTTCGCGCACCTGGTCGACCAGGCTGGCATCGTCGGCGAGGGGGCGGTCGCTGTCGGGCAGGGGGGAGGCCATGGTTGTTCCGCGCTTTAATGGTTGAACCATTTGCACGGTAGGCGGCATGACCATGGGATGCAAGCCGGTGGGGGGTTCAGGGGGTGGCGACCAGCTGGTCGACGTGGCGCCGGGCATAGGCCAGGCGGTGGCCGGCGGAGTCGGCGCTGGCGAGCGCGGCGCAGAAGCGGCGGTGCAGGTCGGCGCTGTCGCCGCCGCCGGCGGCCTCGGCGACCAGGGCGGCGAGGGGGTCGAGGCCGAGCGCGCGGTAGGCGGCGGCCAGGCGCTCCAGCGTCGGCGCGTGCTCGGCGGCCGCGTCCACCGTGGCGTAGGGGGCGAAGCCGGTGCGGGCGATGCCGCCCTCCAGCACCGCCACCAGCCAGAGGGTCAGGGCCGGCTCCGGCAGCACTGCGGCGGCGCCGCCGAGGCCGCGCGGATCGCTCTCCAGGCGGCGCTGGCATTCGCCGGCGATGCGCGCCAGCAGGGCCTCGCCGTCGAGGGTCTGCCATTCCGCCCGGGTCAGCGGCGGGATGGTCGAGCCGACGGCGGCGTGCGGCGTCCCCGCCGGCCGCAGCAGCGCCACCAGGGCGGCGGCGAGCAGCGCGGCGACCGCGGCCAGCAGCCAGCGGCGGCGGCGTCCCGAGGTGGCCTCGCCGCTCATCGCCGGTCCCAGGCGGTGTCCACCCCCGCCGGCAGGGGGAAGGCCTGGTATTTCCCGCATCCCAGCCCGCCCTGGGCCACCGGCTGGTAGACCGTCCACGAGGAGTCGGCGGCGCGCCAGGCGGCGCGCACCATGCTGACGTGGCCATCGGCCCAGCCGACCATGCATTCCTTGCGGTCGGCGCCGTGGCGGGGCATGGCCTTGGGCCACTCGTTGACCGTCACCTGGTGGTAGCCCCAGCCGGCCATGGCGGGCAGGCCGGGGTTCGGCCCGGAATCGGCGGTGACCAGGGTGTCGCCCGGCTTGGCCAGCTGGTGCAGCCGGGCCACCCCGGTGTAGGCGGGATCGATCCAGGCCGAGGCCTGGCCCAGCACCTGGACGTTGTAGCCGATGCTGATCATGCCGCAGTACCACGCCGCCATCGCCGGCTTCCAGGGGGCGGCCATCTGCTCGGGCCGGTGCGGATCGTTGGCGCAGAAGAACAGCCGGGCCTCGGCCGGGATGGAGGTGGTGGTGCCGGTGGATTCGCTCAGCTGGTGGTACCACCAGGCGCCGTCGCTGGCGCCGGTGGCGGGCAGGCTGCCGTCGTTGTCGCCGGCATGGCGCACCGCCAGCATGACGATCTGGCGCTGGCGGTTGCCGCAGTCGGTGCGCCTGGCCGCCTCCTTCACCAGCCCCACCGCCGGCAGCAGCATGGCGGCGAGCAGGCCGATGATGGTCACCACCAGCAGCAGCTCGATCAGGCTGAAGGCGGTGCGCGGCATGGTGTCTCCCCGGGCGGGCAGATTGGATCAACCGTATGGCATGTTTATGCCAATTGGTTGTACCAAGTCAAGGGTGCGCCCGCCCGATCCTGCTCCTGGCCGCCAATGTACCCCACGCCCCGGCGCCAACGCAACACCCCCGGCCAGGGGGCCGGGGGTGGGCGGGGGGCCGGCGGATGGGCGGCGCGTCAGCGGGCGTAGACCTGCCCGGCGTCCACGATCAGCACCTGGCCGGTCATGCAGCGCGCCTGGTCCGAGAGCAGGAACACCGCGGCGTTGGCGATGTCGGTGGGCTTGATGTCGCGGTTCAGCGCGGTCTGGGCGATGTAGGAGGGGATGACCTCCTCGGGCTTGATGCCCTTGGCCTTGGCGCGCTCGGCGATGTAGGTCGGGTTCCAGATCTTGGAGCCCTCGAAGACGTTGCCGGGGGCGATGCAGTTGACGCGGATGCCCTTGCCGCCCAGCTCGGCGGCCCAGCCGCGCGCCAGGTGCAGCTCGCCGGCCTTGGTGGCGTTGTAGGCGCTGTTGCCCTTGCTCGGCTCCAGGCCGCTCTTGGACGACAGCAGCACCATGGCGCCGCCGATGCCCTGCTTGACCCAGTAGCGCGCCGCCTCGCGGCCGCACAGGAAGTAGCCGGTGAGGTTGATGCGCAGCGACAGCTCCCACTTGTCGAGCGGGTAGTCGATGAGGTTGAAGGCGGGGGCGATGCCGGCGGCGCACACCAGGCCGTCGAGGGTGCCGAACTGGGCCACGCAGGCGGCGAAGGCCTTGGCCACGCTGTCCTCGCTGGTGACGTCGAGCTTGACCCACATCGCCTGGGCGCCGGCCTCGCGGGTGACCTCGGCCAGACCCTTCTCGTCGACGTCGGTGAAGCACACCTTGGCGCCGGCGGCGAGCAGGCCGCGGGCGATGCCCAGGCCGAGGCCGGAGGCGGCGCCGGTGACGAGCACGACCTTGCCGGGGAGCAGGCCGGTGAGCGGGGCGGGGGCGGGAGTGGCAGGCATGGGCGGGGGTCCTCGCCGGGCATCATCCCGGCCCGGGGCGGTTGTCAGGCGGAGGTTTGGTCAACCTCAACGCGGCATTTGGAGGCGGCAGCTGCGTTCCCGACACGCTCCTGTACACCAGTACACATCGCGTGTCGGCGCCTTGCTGCCGCCACCAACTGCCGCATTGAGGCCGCACCTGGTAGGTGGCTCGAAGCGGAAGGCCCAGGCCCTTGCCCAGGAGGAGATTCCATAGCGACAACGATTCCCAAGTCAGGGTTTTGGGTCAAGCCTTCCGGCGCCGGGCGAACGCGGCGCAGTGGAAGTCGAGGGCGGCCTGCACGTGCTGGTCCCAGTAGGCCCAGTTGTGGTCGCCGGGATGCTCCTCGTAGACGTGGGCGATGCCCTTGCGCGCGAGCAGGGCGTGCAGGCGGCGGCTGTCCTCGATCAGGAAGTCGCTGCTGCCGCAGTCGAAGCGGATCGCCGGCTTGGCGCCCGGGCGGGCGGCGAGCTTGTAGACGTCGTCGCCCGCCTTCACCGTTGGCAGCAGCGCCGCCAGCTGGGGGTTGCGGGCGCGGAAGCCGGCCACGTCGTAGGCGCCGCTGTGGGCGGCGATCGAGGCGAAGCGGTCGGGGTGCTTGAGGCCGATCTTCATCGCCCCGTAGCCGCCCATCGACAGCCCGCCGATGCCGCGCTGGGCGCGCACCGCGCGGGTGGGGAAGGTGCGGTCGACGAAGTCGACGGCATGCAGGATGTGCTGCTCGTAGGCCATGCCCGGCACGCCCAGGTCGGTGTAGAAGAAGCGCTCGCCGTCGAGCAGCACCACCATCAGCCCGCGCGCGGTGGCGTAGCGTTCGATCGAGGTCCAGCGCAGCCAGGCGCCGGCGTCGTCGCTCAGGCCGTGCAGCTGGTAGACCACCGGGAAGGGGCCCTTGCCGTTCGGCCAGATGACGTGCATCTCGCACTGCTTGCCGATGGGATCGCTGGAATAGCGGATGGTGGCGAGGGGCATGGGGGCTCCGATGGCGGCGGGATGGTGGCCGTCCGGCCCCGCTGGCAACCCTGGCCGGCAGGCCATGCTGCGCGCCATGATCCGCCCGCTGGCCGCCCTGCCGCTGCTGCTGCTCGCCCTCGCCGCCTGCGAAAGCCGGCCGCCGCTGGCGCGCGTGCAGGTGGCGGTGATCGCCGACAACGTGCAGCGCGAGTTCGGCCTCAACTGGGGCGACCCGGAGGAGGTGCTGCCGCCCGAGACCGCCCCCGACGGCCACCGCTGGTGGCAGGTGCGCTACCATCCCGGCAGCGACGGCGCCCAGCGCCTGATCCTGGTCGACCACGACAGCGGCTGGGGCCGCCTGCCGCCAGCCGACTACGCGCCACGCATCGCCCCCGCGCGCCCGGTCGGCCCCGCCCCGCTGCTCGCCAGCCCGGTCAACCCCGCGGTCACGGCCGGCTCCGCCAGCGCCGCCGCCAGCGTGCCGGCCCCGGGGCTGGTCGAAGGCCCGTGGCTGCTGGTGCTGGAGGCCCACGCCCAGGTCGACGGCGTGCGCGCCGGCGAGTTGGCGCGCGAGGCGATGCGGCTCAACGCCCTCGCCAGCGGCACCGGCCTGTACCCCGCCTTCAGCGTGCACCAGGACCGCAACGGCCGCCAGGCGCTGGTCTACGGCTGGCAGGGCGACCGCGGCATGGCGCGCGACGAGCGGGTGGCGGAATGGGTGCGCCTGCGCACCGCCTACGGCCAGTCGGCCTGGCTCGACCTGCTGCGCTGAAGCGGGGCGATCGGGCCTATCCCAACTCGGGTGCGCGCATGCGCACCAGGCGCACCCCGGCGGGGGTGCGCAGCAGGGTGTCCCACCACACCTCCTGCTGGTAGGCGTAGCGCACCTGCACCCCGCGCACGGTGCTGGCGCGCAGCGCCGCCAGGGCTTCGGCGAGGCCGGTGCCGGTGCCGGCAGCGTAGGTGGCGGCGGCGCCCTTCACCTGCACGTCCAGCACCGTGGTCAGGGCGGTCAGGTCGCGCTCCAGGGCGTCGAGGGTGGCGGCATCCAGCTCGGCCTGCACCAGTTCCGCCAAGCGTACCGCGTCGCTCACAGCCGGTCCTTGGGGATCGGCTGGCGGCCGAGCAGCGGCAGCATGATCACCGCGTTGCGCGGCGCCGGGCAGACGTGGTGGCAGATGCCGCAGCCGGTGCAGAGGTCGGCCACCACCCGCGGGCGGCCCTGGTCGAGCACGATCGCCCCCGGCACCGGGCAGCGCTCCGCGCAGGAGGAGCAGGTGCTGTTCTGGTGCGCCAGGCAGTCGAGCGGCTGGATGCGCGCGGTGCCGATCGACGGCACCGGATAGCCGGCCTCGCGGCGCAGCACCTGCGGCTGGCAGGCGCTGATGCAGGGGGTGTCCGGGCACATCAGGCAGGGCTGGCTGGCGGGGTCGATGATCGGGCTGCCGGCCACCGCGCGCATGCGCTCCGGGGCCTTGATGATGGCGCCGTGCGGGCAGGCTGGCAGGCAGTCGCCGCAGCGGGTGCAGCCGGCCAGGAAGTCGGCCTCGGCCACCGCCCCGGGCGGGCGCAGCACCGGGAAGGTGCGGGCGATGCCCTGGGCGGCGGTGACTGCGCCGGCGCGCTGCTCGGCGGCGATCACCGCTGCCGCGGCGTTGCCGGCGCGCTCCAGCGGTTCGCTCAGCCGGTCCACCATCGGACGCAGCATCTTGCCGGTGAGGAACGCGCGCCGGTCGATCGCCGCCTGCTCGTCGCTGGGCGCGGCGGCGGCGGCGCGGCCGATGCGGCGGAACAGACCGCCCAGCCAGGAGGGCCGCTCAGCCGGTGGAGGTGGAGGCGTGCTCATCGGGTTGCAGCTCGCGGCGCACGCTATCCGCGCTGGCGCGCGCCACCACCCGGATGCCGGGGCGGCCCTCCAGCGGGCAGACGTATTCGCAGGTGCCGCAGCCGATGCAGCGTGCGCCGTCCACCGCCGGCAGCATCGCCGCCTGGCCGGCGGGATTGCGCCCCAGGCGCAGGGTGATGGCCTTGTCCTGCACCGGGCAATGCTCCTGGCACACCCGGCATTCCGCGCCCTCGGCCCAGGGCAGGCAGGTGCGGTGGTCGTGCACCGCTTGGCCGATGCGCGCCCGGCGCTTGGCGGCGAGGGCGAGCAGGGGGATGGCGCCGGTGGGGCAGACTTCTCCGCAGACGGTGCAGCCGTGGTCGCAGGCGCCGATGCGCGGCACCAGGCGGGGGGCGTAGATCCCGGCCGGGCCGTCCTCGAGCAGCGTCGGCTGGAGGGCGTGGGTGGGGCAGACCGCGACGCAGGCGCCGCAGCGGATGCAGGCCTCCAGGAAGCGGCGGTCGTCGCCCGC
>JAKLKR010000138.1 GCA_023150565.1 Planctomycetota bacterium | reverse complement strand
CGATGGCGGTGCCGACCTCGTCGCCGGTCACCACCACCGCCACCCGCGGCCGGCCGGCCACGCGCAGCGCCCGGCAGCCGGCCATGGCCGCGCTGGCGAGCAGCAGCGGCGACAGCACCGTGCCGGCGGCGATCACCGGGGTGCCGGCGCGGCCGTCCTCGCCGCGGCGGGCGGTGTTGCGCCCGGGGGCGAGGTCGGCCGGATCGGCCACGGTGACCTCGCCGTCGCGCTCCACCACCCGCTCCCACGGCACCACCGTGGCCCCGGCCGGCACCGGCGCCCCGGTCATGATGCGCTGGCAGCCGCCCGGCGGCAGGGCGGCCGGCACGGCGGCGCCGGCGGCGATGGTGCCGGTGATGGCATAGGCCTGGCGGCCGGGCTGGGGATGGATGGCGAAGCCGTCCATCGCCGAACGGTCGAAGGGCGGCAGGTCGCCGGCCAGCACCACCTCGGCCGCCAGCACCCGGCCGAGGGCCTGGGCGAGGGGGACCTCCTCGCTGCTGGAGGACGCCGGCAGGGCGGCGAGGGCGGCCAGGGCCTGCTCGAAGCTGATCACGGCGCGCTCCGGCGGCGACGGATCGCCCCGCTCTTGCCGCCGGTCTTCTCGAGCAGTTCGACCGGCCCGATCACCAGGTCGTGGGACAGGGCCTTGAGCATGTCGTAGACGGTGAGCGCGGCCACGCTGGCGGCGGTGAGCGCCTCCATCTCGACCCCGGTGGGGCCGGCGCAGCGCACGGTGGCGAGGATCTCGATGCGCGCCGCCACCAGGCGCAGGTCGACCGCCACCCCGGTGATCGCCAGCGGATGGCAGAGCGGGATCAGCTCGTGGGTGCGCTTGGCGGCCTGGATGCCGGCGATGCGCGCGACCTGCAGCACGTCGCCCTTGGGCGAGCCGGGACCGGCGCGCAACGAGCGCACGCACACCGGCGGCAGCGCCACCACCGCCCGCGCGCTGGCGCTGCGCGCGCTGGGCGCCTTGGTCGAGACGTCGACCATGCGTGCGGCGCCGTCGGCATCGAGGTGCGACAATTGGCTCTTCATGATCCCTCCAGCCAGGCCGCGCTGCCGTCGCCGTAGCGCTCGTGCTTCCACACCGGCAGGTCCTGCTTGATGCGTTCCAGCAGCAGGCGGCAGGCGTCGAAGGCGGCGCCGCGATGGGGCGCCGAGACGTGGATCGCCAGCGACACCTGGCCGGGGACCATCCAGCCGGTGCCGTGCACGATCTGCACCCCCAGGGCGGTGGCGGTGGCGCTGCGCGCCTCGTCCGCCAGACGCGGCAGCAGGGCCTCGGCCATCACCCGGTAGCAGCGGTAGTCGATGCCGGTCACCGCCTTGCCGTGGTGCTCGTCGCGCACCACGCCGAGGAAGCAGGCGCAGGCGCCATGGCCGGGGGCGATGACCGCGGTCGGGGCGAGCAGCGCCGGCGGCAGCGGGCCGTCGTGGATGGCGGTCAGGGTGGTCATCCGCCGCTCACCGGCGGGATGAGCGCGATCTCGCTGGTCGCGGTGAGGGTGAGCGGACCGCGCACGAACACCTGGTCGACCGCCACCCGGCAGGTGCGCAGCACCGGCGCCAGCGCCGGCCGCGCCTGCGCGGCCGCGGCCAGGATGGCCTCGGCGCTGGTGTCGGAGGGCAGGGCCAGGGTCAGGCGATCGTTGCCGGCGATCTCGGCCAGGCGGGCGAACAGAAGCAGGGTGTGTTCCACGGCGGCAGCGTGGCAGCCGGCGCCAAGGGTGCCAGATGCACCTCCGCCATGGGGGGATTCCCGACGGTTGGGCCCTGGCCGCAGGGCGCTATCCTCGGCCCCATGCGCCTGCCCCTGCTGCTCGCCGCCAGCGTCCTCGCCACCGCAGCTGAGCCGGCCAAGCCGGCCAGCGACCAGCCGCTGGCGCTCAAGGCCAAGGTGCAGGCCGCCACCGTGCTCTACCGCAGCCAGATCCTGCCGCCCCTCGACCACCCGGTGGGCGAAGCGATCGCCATCGGCGGCAAAAGCATGCCAGCGCGTACCACCGCCAAGGGCGCACTCGAGGTCGACGTCGCCGGCGACGGCAAGTTCAAGTCCTTCACCAAGCCCGGCCCCCTGTCCCTGACCCTGGAGAAGGACAAGCCCAACGGCAAGCCGGGCGAGAAGTCCAAGCTGCCCATCTCCCTGTGGCTCGACAAGGGCGCCGATGGCGCCTGGACCTGGCGCAACGCCACCCGCATCACGGTGTGGTTCGGCCCCGACGCGGTCGACCTGGTGGATGCCGACGGCGACGGCAGCTGGAATGGCGCCGGCACCGACGGACTGTGCTGGAGCGGCCAGGAGTGGGTGTGGCCGCTGCCCGCCGCCGACGAACCCTGGTGCACGCCGGGCGCGGCCATCGCCAGCTTCGCCATCGGCCCCTGGGGCGAGGAGCCCAAGGCCACCGGCCGCGCCCTGGCCACCGTGCTGCCCGACACCCTGCCCATGCTCAGGAACCTCAACCTGGCGCGCGCCCGCCTGGGGCTGCCGGCCCGGCCCGAGGACCCGGCGCTGAGCGCGCCGCTGCACAAGCACTGCGCCTACATGGTCGGCACCGGCGTGCTCGCCCATCCCGAGGACGCCGGCAAGCCCGGCTATACTGTCGAAGGTCACGAGTCGGGCATGAACAGCATCCTCAGCAAGGGCGTGCCGCCCGAGAACGTGCCCGACAACATGATCGCCACCTTCTACCACCGCATCGACTGCGTGCGCCCCGGCACCCTCGGCTTCGGCCTGGGCTCGCAGGGCGGCTTCTGCGGCATCGACGGCCGGCGCAGCCTGTCCAAGACCGCCGGCCAGTGGCCGATCCTGGTGCCGGTCCCCGACCAGACCGAGGTGCCCACCGCCTTCATCACCGAGATGCCCGATCCCATCCCCGGCGACAAGAGCGCCGGCTTCCCCATCACCGCCTACTTCGACGCCGAGGCGGTGCTGAAGAAGGGCGTGCTCACCGTGGTCGGCGGCCCCGGCCAGAAGCCGGGCACGGTGGTCGACTGCTACACCTTCGACAGCAAGGCCGGCGGGGAGGTGACCCACAACCGCTACCAGAAGGTGGTGGCGCTGATCGCCAAGGAGCCGCTGGCGGTGGGCGCCACCTACGAGGTGGCGATGGAGGTCGAGGTGGGCGGCAAGCCGTGGTCGCGCACCTGGCGCTTCCTGTGCGGGGCGAAGAAGCGGTGATGGTTGATGGTTGATGGTTGATGGTTGATGGTTGAAGATGGGCCGTGCGATGATTCCGCGTTCGCGGACGGCGCCCCATGAACCATCAACCGTCGACCGCCCCCCTCATCTACGCCGACCACAACGCCACCAGCCCCTGCCGGCCCGAGGTGGCGGCGGCGGTGGCCGACGCCCTGGCCGCCGGCCTGGGCAATCCCTCGTCGCGGCACCACGAGCCGGGCCGACGTGCACTCGCCGCCCTCGACCGCGCCCGCGCCCAGGTCGCGGCCCTGCTCGGCGCCCGCGACGACGAGGTGGTATTCACCGCCGGCGCCACCGAGGCCTGCAACCTCGCCCTGCTCGGCGCCGCCCACCGCCTGCGCACCGATCGCCCGCTGTGCTGCACCTGGGCGGCCGAGCACCCGGCGGTGCTGGAACCGCTGCGCGCCGCCGCGCGCGCCGGCAGCCGGCTGGTCGAACTGCCGGTGGACGGCGAGGGCAGCTACGCCCCCCTGCCGGCCGACGGGCGGCCGGGCCTCGTGGCAGCGCTGCTGGTCAACAACGAGACCGGGGTGGTGCAGGACCTGCCGGCGATCGCCGCCGCCGCCCACGCCGCCGGGGCGCTGGTGTTCTGCGACGCCACCCAGGCGCCGGGGCGGCTGCCGCTGGAGGTCGCCGCGCTCGGCTGCGACCTGCTCGCCATCTCCGGCCACAAGTTCGGCGGCCCGCCCGGCTGCGGCGCGCTGTGGCTGCGCCGCGGCCTCGGCCTCGAGCCGCTGCTGCACGGCGGCGGCCAGGAGCGCGGCCTGCGCCCGGGCACCCCACCGGTGGCGCTGCTGGCCGGGCTGGGCCTGGCGGCGGAGCTGGCCCGCCGCGAGCTGGAGGCCCGCCGCGACCACCTCGGCCGGCTCACCGCCCGGCTGGAATCGGGCCTGCGCGCCGCCATCCCGGGGCTGGTGGTGCAGGGCGCCGGGACGCAACGCGCGCCCGGCACCTCCTGCGTGACCGTGCCCGGGCTGGCCCGCGGATGGCTGGGCACCCTGGTGCGGGTGGCGGCCTCGGCGGGGTCGAGCTGCGCCAGCGGCAGCGGCAAGCCCAGCCACGTGCTGGCGGCGATGGGGGTGCCGGCGGTGGACGCCGCCAACAGCATCCGCCTGTCCTTCGCCCCCGGCACCACCGTCGCCGAGGTCGACACCTGCATCGCCGAGCTGGCGCGCGGGGCCGCGGGGCTGCGCGGCTGATCCAGGGCGTTATGCTGCGACCATGCCCGCAGCCCTGACTCCCGAGCAGGAGGCCGACGCCATCCTCGCCATGCACGACGGCCGCCTCGCCCCGGCGATGGCGGTGGTCAGCGGCCAGTTCACCGTGATCCAGGGGCGCTCGCAGCTGCTGCTCACCCTCGCCACCATCACCCTCACCATCACCGGGTTCTCCGGGCCACGCATCGCCGCTTCGGGTCCTGAGGCGCGCTGGCTGATGGGCGGCGGGCTGGTGCTGGTGCTGGCCGGGGTGCTGGTGCTGCTGGCCGGACTGCGCATCCGCTGGAGCACCCAGTTCGCCGGCGCCACCGCGCGCGACACCATCGCCGCCACCATCCGCTACCGCAACGGCAAGACCCGCGGCTACTTCGTGCACATGGGCCTGATCGGCGCCGGGATCGCGTTCTATGTCGGGGCGGTGATCGCCTATCTGGTGACCGGCGACAGCGCCGTCGCCACCGCCGCGTCGGCGTCGCCCACCCACGCCACCAGTTCGCACGCCGGGCCGTAGAGCAGGCCGTCGGCCTCGGCGCGCGCCAGGCAGGCGCGGAAGCCGGCATAGCAGCCGTCGACGTCCACCCCCACCAGCGGCGCGCTGGTGGCGCCGATCTGGCGCTGCACCGCGATCTCCCACAGCTCCTCCCAGGTGCCGGGGCCGCCGGGCAGGGCGATGAAGGCGTCGGCCCCCTCCGCCAGCAGGCGCTTGCGCGTGCGCATGTCCTCGGCCACCGCCACCTCGGCCAGGCCGGGATGCTGCAGGCCCTGCTCGGCGAAGCGGCGCAGGATCACCCCGCGCACCTGCCCGCCCGCCGCCAGGCAGGCGTCGGCGCAGGCGCCCATGCAGCCCTCCTTGCCGGCGCCGGTGACCAGGGTCCAGCCGCGCCCGGCCACCAGCCGCCCGACCCGGGCCGCCACCGCAAGATAGGCGGCCGGGGTGCGCGGGCTGGAGCTGCCATAGACGGTGACGGTGGGCATGGCATCGCATAGAAAGGAGGAAGGCAGAAGGAGGAAGGAGGAAGGAATGACGGCCCGGATCCCACGTCGGCGGGGGATGCGAGACCGCAACCCTTCCTCCTTCCTCCTTCTGCCTTCCTCCTTTCCAAATCCCTTCCTCCTTCCTCCTTCTCACTTCCAATTCCCCCATGCCCGATCCCCTGCTGGTCATCGACGATCTGCACGTCACCTTCCGCACCCGCGAACGCACCACCGAGGCGGTGAAGGGGCTGTCCTTCAGCGTCGCCCCCGGCGAGGTGCTGGCCCTGGTGGGCGAATCGGGCTCGGGCAAGAGCGTGACCGCGATGTCGGTGATGCGCCTGCTCGAGGAGCCGCCCGCCTGCTACCCGCGCGGCGGGATCACCTGGAAGGGCGAGAACGTGCTGGCGATGGACGCCCGCCGGCTGCTGCGGCTGCGCGGCGGCGAGGTGGGGATGATCTTCCAGGAGCCGATGACCGCGCTCAACCCCACCTGGACCTGCGGCGCCCAGGTCGACGAGGCGCTGGAGCTGCACACCACTCTCGACGCCGCCGGCCGGCGCGCGCGCACCATCGAGCTGTTCAAGGCGGTGGGCATCCCCGAGCCGACCCGCCGCGCCGATCAGTACCCGCACGAGCTGTCGGGCGGCATGCGCCAGCGCGTGTGCATCGCCATGGCCCTGGCCTGCGACCCCCCGCTGCTGATCGCCGACGAGCCCACCACCGCCCTCGACGTCACCATCCAGGCGCAGATCCTCGACCTGCTGCGCCGCCTGCAGCGCGAACGCGGCATGGCGGTGCTGTTCATCACCCACGACCTCGGCATCGTCCACGACCTCGCCGACCGGGTGGTGGTGATGCGCAACGGGGTGCGGCTGGAGGAAGGCCCGGTGAAGCAGGTGTTCGCCGACCCCCAGCACGCCTACACCCGCGCCCTGCTCGCCTGCCGCCCGCGCCTGGGGGCGCCGCGCCAGCGCCTGCCCACCGTCGACGACCTGCTCAAGGCCGGCGCCTAGGCCATGCGCTGGCTGGCGCTGGTGCTGGCCGCGCTCGCGGCGCAGGCGGCCGAGCGCGAGACCTGGCTGGTCGACACCGGCCCGGCCGCCGCCCCGCGCCCGGGCGCCGGCCACACCCGCCTGTGGACCGCCCTCGCCCATCCCGAGCGCTGCGGGGTGAGCGCCAGCGCCGGCGGCAAGCCGGTCAAGGCGCGGGTGCTGTGGGCCGCCCCGGGCGAGCCGGTGCAGGTGCTGATCGACGGCGCCGCCACCGGCGAGGTGCAGGTGGTGGTGGGCGACGACCTCAAGCCGGACGAGTCCTGGTGGCCCCAGGCCGGGGTGGTGGGCGAGGTGCGCAGCCGCGGCCCGGGCGACCCCGATTCGCCCAAGCGCATGGAGGAGATCTTCGCCGCCGGCAGGATCCAGGGCCGCGCCTTGCTGACCCAGGTCTTCCAGGGCTTCAACCCCTGCGGGCCAGGCGGCGACATCGCCCTGGAATCCACCGCCTGGATCAAGATCCCGAGCAAGGGGACCTGGCGCTTCCATACCATCTCGGGCGATGCCTCGGCGGTGTGGATCGACGGCAAGCAGGTGGTGGCGTGGCCGGGCTGGCACAACCTCGACGGCGGCAAGCGCGGCGAGCGCTCCGGCACCATCGAGCTGGAGGCCGGCGTCCACCGCCTGCGCCACCTGCTGGTGCAGCGCGGCGGCTGGATCTGCTCCGCCCTGGCCTGGACCCCGCCGTGGGCGCAGAAGCCCGAGATCGTGCCGCCCACCGCCTTCGTGCCGGTGTCGAGCTGGGAGGCGCGCCCGGCCGCGGCCGGACCCTGGTTCATGTGGGAACCGTCGGGCAGCACCCGCTGCGGCGGCCGCCCCCTGGTCGAGATGGCCTTCGGCGGGCGCAGCGTGGGCGCCGAGGTGCGCTGGCGCTTCGACGACGGCCTGCCGCCCGACCAGGGCCAGGCGGCCAAGCGCCTGTTCGCCCGCGCCGGCCTGCGCAGCGTGGTGCTCGACTACGGCGGCAGGCAGGTGAAGCGCCAGGTGGCGGTGCGCGAGCGCTGGGACCAGCTCGGCGACTGGGATGCCGACGCGGTCGACCGCCGGCTGGCCGAGCTGGCCGGGCGCGACCTCAAGGCCCTGGCCGGCGACGATCTCGCCGCCTTCGCCCTGCTGGTGGCCGGCCACGACGACCGCGCCCGCCTGCCGGCGCTGGTGCCGGCGCTGGTGGCGCGCGCCCAGGACCCCAAGGACCTCGGCGGCGCCCAGGGCGACGAGGCGCTGTTCGCCGCCGGCATGGCCCTGCAGGAACCGCCGCTCAAGGCCCACCGCGAGGCCGAGGCGGTGTGGAAGGCCCTGCTCGCCCGCCACGGCGCACGCGACGCCTTGCGCGAGCGCACCGCCCTGCACCTCGCCGGCCTGTACGTGCATGTGCTCGGGCGCACCGCCGAAGGCAAAGCCCTGCTCGACGGCCTGGCGCTGCCCGCGCTCAGCGACGATGAGCGCCGGCTGGTGCGCATCTACCTCGGCGACGCCGCCCTGGCCGCCGGGGATGTGGACGCGGCGCGTGCCGCCTACCGCTCCGCCGGCACCACCGCCGACCCCCAGGACCGCGCCCGCGGCGCCCGCCGCCGCACCCGCCTGGAAGGCGCCCGCGAACAGCTCGCCCGCGACGACGCCGAAGCCGCCTCGCGCCTGCTGCGCGAGATCGAGTGGGAGGTGCCCGAAGAGCGCCTGGGCCCCGAGACCGGCCTGCTGTGGGCGCGCGTGCACCTGGCGCGCAAGGACCCCGCCCCGGCGATCCTGCGCCTGCGCGCCCTGCTCCACGCCCTGCCCGGCGACGACCGCCGGGCCGAAGCGCTGTGGCTGCTGGCCAAGGCCTGCGACCAGGCCGGCGACCGCGACGGCGCCGCCGCCGCGCGCACCGTGCTGGCCAAGGACCACCCCTATTCGGAATGGGCGGTGAAGAAGTAGCCAAGGATCGATGCAGGGACGCCGTGCATCGGGATGCGGCAAAGCCGAGGGGGATTTGCCCTCGACACCTGCGGCTGGCCCCTAGATTCCCCCCTTCCTGTTTTTTCAGGGAGGATGCAACGTGGTCCAGGAAGCCGCCGCCAAGGCCAGGGTGCTGATCGAGGCGCTGCCGTTCCTCAAGCGCTTCCACCACCAGGTGATGGTGGTCAAGGTCGGCGGCGAGGCGATCGAGGACGCCACCGTGCTCGACCGCCTGCTCACCGACCTGGTGTGGCTCGAGCAGGTCGGGGTCGAGCCGATCCTGGTGCACGGCGGCGGCAAGTCGATCACCCGCGCGATGGAAGCCGCCGGCCTCAAGCCGGTGTTCCACAACGGCCGCCGGGTCACCGACGCGGCGGCGATGGCGATCGTCGCGCGCGAGGTCGAGGCCCTCAACGTCCACCTGGTCAACCGCATCGTCGCCCTCGGCGGCGCCGCGGTGGGCATGTGCCCGCCCCGCCACCAGGTGGTGGCCGGCACGGTCATGGATCCCGCCCTCGGCCTGGTCGGCCAGCCCACCGGTGTCGACCAGGAGCGCCTGTGGCGCTTCGCCTCGCGCGGGCTCATCCCGGTGGTGCCGCCCCTGTCGGTCACCGCCGACGGGCAGGTTATGAACACCAACGCCGACGACATCGCGCTCGCGGTCGCCACCGGCATGAAGGCGGTCAAGCTGGTGTTCATGTCCTCGGTGCCCGGGGTGATGACCGACCCCAAGGACCCCGCGACCCTGCTCTCCTCGCTCACCGACGCCCAGGTGCGCGAGCTGTCGGCCCAGGGCGTCATCAAGGGCGGCATGATCCCCAAGGTCGAGAGCTGCATCGCCGCCCTGCATGCCGGGGTGGGCAAGATCCACATCGTCTCCGCCGCCCAGCCCCAGGCCCTGCTGCTCGAGATCTTCACCAACGACGGCGTCGGCACCGAGATCCGGCTGGCCTGAGCCAGCCCCGCCGACCCTCCCCCAATCGCCAACGGAACCGCCGCCATGGCCCAGCACCTGCTCACCCTCGACGCGATCGACGCCAAGCGCTTCCACGACCTGCTCGCGGTGGCCACCTACCTCAAGAACCGCCGCGCCGCCGGCGTGCCCGAGCACGCCCTCGCCGGCAAGACCCTGGCGATGGTGTTCGAGAAGCCCAGCCTGCGCACCCGCATCTCCTTCGAGGTGGCGATGACCGAGCTGGGCGGGCGCGCGCTCTACATCCGCGGCGAGGAGATCGGCATCGGCAAGCGCGAGGCCATCCAGGACATCGCCCGCGTGCTCGGGCGCATGGTCCAGGGCATCATGGCGCGGGTGTTCCGCCACGACACCGTCACCGGCCTGGCCAAGTGGTCGGGGGTGCCGGTGGTCAACGGCCTGTGCGACCTCCACCACCCCTGCCAGGCGCTGGGCGACTTCCTGACCATGCGCGAGCACTTCGGGCGCATCGACGGCCTGACCGTGGTGTTCGTCGGCGACGGCAACAACGTCGCGCGCAGCCTGGCGCACGCCTGCCGCCATGCCGGCTCGCGCTTCGTGCTCGCCTGCCCCAAGGGCTACGGCTTCGATCCCGCCGAGACCGCCGCCCTGGGCGTGACCGAGCACAACGACCCGGCGGCGGCGGTGGCCGGCGCCCACGTGCTCTACAGCGACGTGTGGACCAGCATGGGCCAGGAGGCGGAATCCGCCAAGCGGCTCAAGGACTTCCAGGGCTTCCAGATCGACGAGGCGCTGCTGGCGAAGTCGGCCCCCGACGCGCGCATCATGCACTGCCTGCCCGCCCACCGCGGCGAGGAGATCACCGACGGCGCCATGGAGCACCCGCGCTCGATCGTGTTCGACCAGGCCGAGAACCGCCTGCACGCCCAGAAGGCGGTGCTGCGCCTGCTCATGGCCGCCGACGGCGACGCGGTGGTCAAGGCCGCCGGGCGCTGAGCAGCCAGTCCGCCAGCTCCGCCACCGAAGCGGCGGTGAACACCGGCCTCTGCGCCGCCACCGCGGCCGGCACCCCGCACCCCCACCCGCAGGCGACGAAGGCGATGCCCGCCGCAGCGGCGCCGTCGCCGTCCTGCGGCATGTCGCCCACCATCGCCGCCTGACTGCGCAACGCCGGTGGCAGCTGGGCCAGGGCCCGTGCCACGACTCCGCGCTTGTCGGGCCCGTCGCCCGGCTCGGCGCCGGCATGGCCAGCGAACAGCCCGGCCCAGCCATGGCGCTCCAGGGCCCGGCCGGCGGCCTGGGGATCCTTGGCGGTGGCCAGCACCATCAGGCAGCCGGCGGCATCCAGCCGCCGCAGCAGGGCATCGATCCCGGGGAAGGGCCTGGCCAGGCGCTGCCCGCCGGTGGCATCAGCCCAGCGCCGGTAGCCCTCGACCGCCGCATCGTGCTGGTCATGGGGGATGCCCAGGCGCAGCCAGACATGCAGCAAGGGCAGGCCGATGCAGGCCGACAGCTCGGCATCCCCGGGATCGGCCTTCCCCACCGCCGCCAGCGATGCCCGCAACCCGGCGCGGATCGCCGCGGTGGAATCGATCAACGTCCCATCCAGGTCGAAGAGCAGGGCGGGGTGGCGCATGACAGCCAGACGACGTCATTGCCGCCCGGCTGCAAGAGCGCGGATGGCTAGCACCGGCGTCGCAGCCGCCCGGCCAGGGCCAGGGCTCCACCCAGGGCCACCAGGCCGAGTCCGGAACCGAGGCCGCAGCCACCGCCGCCGCTGCCGCTGCTCATGGCCGGCAGCGCCACCGGGGACCCGTTGGCGCCTCCGACCGGCAGGCCACCGGGCAGACCAGCCGTTCCACCGCCGCCGCTGCCGCCGGCTCCGGGCGGAGCAGCCGGTTCGCCGCCATAGCGCGAGGCGTAGCTGTTGACCGAGGTGGCGACGGTGACCGGAGCGGCCGCCGCCCTGGACCAGGCACCGGACACCACCCGCTTGTCGGCCAGGCTCCGGCCAGCCGCCCGCGGCGCCCCCATCGGCAATGCGGAAGGATCCACCATCAGGTAGAGCGGGCGCGCGGGGGTGGTGGTGCCGTTGTAGACGCAGTAGGCGGCGCCGCAGACCAGGTTCTCGGTCATCGCCGACAGCTCGTCGATGCCCGAACTGCCGCCCACCAGGTGCTGGAAGGAGCCGCCGGACCAGCGTGCGATGCGCAGCATCCCGGCCGGATATCCGGCCGGCACCGCCGCACCATCCTCGTCCAGCAGCATCAGGGACGAGGCCGGGATGCCGCTGACCAGGGTGCCGCCGTAGTTCACCACCGCAGGCACCCCGATCAGGTTCCAGCCCGGGTAGATCTTGCCGATCTGCGAATAGCTGTTCACCGGCGCGCCGGTCCCGGCCAGGTCCACCGACTGCCGCGAGGCGACATAGAAGCCGCTCATCGGCAGCTGGCCACCGACCGGCTTCTCGGGCAGATCGCGCCACACGCGGCTGGGCGCATCGTACCACAGGCCGCGGAACTGGGTGCGGTCGGTCGCTCCTGCCACCGCCAGCAGGCGTTCGACCCCGGCCATGGTCTGGGGCGAAAGCGCGGTCCATTCCACCGCCGTCGAGGTGCTGGGGGTGACGGCCGCCGGCGAAGCCGCGACCGAACCGCCGGCCACCGCCGAGGCGGTGGCGGACAGGGAGCGCGCCAGCGAGTCCGTCACCGTCACCGTGATGGTGCCGAGGCGGTCCGCCACCACATCGACCCAGATGCCGGCGCAGGCCACGCCGTCCTTCTTGAAGTCGTAGGTGTTGGCCATCGCCTCGGGGGTGAAATAGGAGGCTCCGCTCACCGCCACGGTATAGGGCGGGGTGCCGTGGATGATCTTGACCGAGAGGGTGTTGCCCAGTTCGACCGACGGCGAAGACACCGACCACAGTTCAGGCGGCAGGACATCCAGGGTGGGATCGCCGACCACGCGCAGGGTGGCGGTGGATTCAGGCGAGGTCGAGGCGCCATTGCGCGCCACCACCCGCAGGCGCTCACCCGCCTTGAACACCATCGGGCCGCCATAGGTCAAGGCGGTGGCCGAGATGGCCGGGTCGCTGCCGTCCAGGGTGTAAAGCACGCTCAGACCCCCCACCGACACCGCCGTGCCGAGGGTGACGGTCACCGAACCGGTGAAATCGCCTCCCGGCGGGGTGATGATGGGCAGCGAATAGGTGCCGAGTGAATCCACCACCACGGTGGCGGCGCCGCTCGCCGACCAGTCGCCGCTCTGATTCTGCTCCTGCACATAGACCAGGTGCGGTCCGTCAGCCAGGGCGCTGCCGGCGGTATAGGACACGAAGGCCGTGGTCGTGGCGCCGGCGCTGAGGTCGCTATCATCGAGCTTGTAACGGTATTGCCCGACGCCTCCACCCGCCGGAGTCCACGACCAAGTCGGCATCGTGCTGGCGGTCACCGAGGGTCCCGAGATCACCGGTGGACGCGGCAGGATCACCAGGGTGCCGATGCCGGTACCGGAATAGCCTCCGCCTGCCGTGGCGGTGACCCGGTAGGTGCCGCCGGCAGTCGGCGCGGTGGTGGCCGAGACCTGGTAGGTCACGCGGTCGGGATTGAGCAGTTCGTAGCCGAACGAGAAGGTCGCCGCCGGGTTCGAGGCGGTGGCGACCAGGGTGTGCGAGGTGCCATCATAGGCCACCGTCTTGTCGGCCACCGTCACCGTCACCGGTGTGGGCGGGGCGATGGTGATCACCAGGGTGTCGCTGCCGGTGCCGGTGCCATTGGTGGCCGAGATGATGACATTGCTGACTCCGTTGGTGATGGGCGTGCCGCTGATCAGGCCGCTGGCGGCATTGACCGACAGCCCGGAGGGCAGGCCGCTGGCTCCATAGGACGATGGCGAGTTGGTGGCGATGATCTGGTAGCTGAATGGCGCCGTCTCGATCCCGGTGGCGGTCAGCACGCTGGTGATCACCGGAGGAGCCGCGCTGACCGACAGGGTCAGGTTGAGGGTGCCAGTGCCCAGGCCATTGGTGGCCGACACCGTCACCGGGAAGTTGCCGCTCACGGTGGGGGTGCCGCTGATCTCGCCGGTGCCGACGTTGACCGACAACCCGGCCGGCAGGCCGGAGGCCCCGAACGAGGTGGGGGTGTTGCTGGCGGTGATCTGGTAGCTGAACGCCGATCCCACCGCCGCGAAGGCGCTGGTCGAACTGGTGACCACTGGCGGACCCAGGGTGGTGATGCGGATCCAGGTGTCGCTCTGCAGACGGGTGTCGTCGCCATTGGCGTTGCGCACGCTGATCACGTACGAGGTGTTGGCGCTGAGCAGGCCTCCGGGCACGGTATAGCTGCTCACGCTGTTGACCCAGACCCCATGATAGAATGTGCCATCGAGGTTACCGGCCGCATCGGCGCCCATGATCTCGACCCCGACCCCGCCACCGGGGTGGGCGACGGTCCCGGTCCAGGAGATGGTCGGCGTCAGCGAGACGCCCGTGCTCTGATCGAGCGGAACCGTCACATCCAGGAATCCGGGATAGCTTCCAGCCGCCTTGACACAGGTCAGGGTTTCGGAGCTGAGGTCAGTGTAGGTGATGGCGGCGGTGCAGGTTCCCGCGGGGAAGAGCGCTTCGATGGAGGGCAATGAACCGACCCAGGTTCCGATCGGGGGCAGGTTGGAATCATAGGCCCAGGCGCCGTGGTTGACGACCGGCTGGGTGTGTACATAGCCGCTGGAGGTGGTCCACACCACATGGGATACCGTCTTGCCGGCTTCCGGGAGGATCTCCTGATAGAACCATCCGGTACCATTGGGTGCCTGGATGCCGAATCGAAGGCGAGCCAGGTCG
>JAKLKR010000137.1 GCA_023150565.1 Planctomycetota bacterium | reverse complement strand
GCCGGCGAGGCCCTGGAGCGGCCAGGGGGCGGCCTCGCCCAGGGCGAAGGCCAGTTCAGGGTTGACGATGGCGGCGGGTTCCTGGCCGGCTCCTGACTGATCCAGGACGGGATTGAGCAGCACCGGCAGGGCCGGCACTGCGATCAAGCCGAGCAGTTGTTCGCTGGGCAGTCCGTCGCCGGCGGCATCAGGCCAGCCGCTGGCGGCGTCGTCGGTGGTCAAGGCGGCATCGGGTTGTTCGCCCGCGACTGCCGCGGGTGCCAGCGACGCGCTCGCCAGCATGGCGGAAAAGGGATCGCCGGCGCCGTTGCCAGGCGCCTGCATGCTGGCACCCGGATCGCTCGGATCCGGGGCCTGCAGGGAAACGGCGGATGCGCTCGGAAAGGCGACGGCCATGGGACACCTGCCCAGACCGAACGCACATGGCAGGCCAAACCCCGCCCGCGGCGGAGGTCAGCCGGCGGTGGCGCCCACCGGCGCGCGGCCTTCCAGGCGGGGATCGTCGCGGTCGACCAGGCGCAGTTCGAACTGTTCGCGGGTGCCCAGGCGCAGGACGCAGCCGCCGCTGGCGAGATCGATCTGCTGCGGCCCATCCAAGGCCTGGCCGTTGACCTGGGTGCCGTTGGTCGAGAGGTCCTCGATCGAGGCGGTGGTGGCGGCGACGGTGACGCGCAGGTGGCGGCGGCTGACGGTGTTGAAATCGTGGTCGGCGTCGCGGGTGGCCTGCGGCGCATTGAGGTAGTTGACCACCCGGCGCAGGCTGACCGTACATGAACGGCTGCGTCCGATCACCACCTCGACGCCATCGGCGAGCGGGAATACTTCGCCGTCGACCAGACCGGCGACGCCGATGAGCACAGGGACCTGTTCGGCCATGGAGAGCCTCGTGGCGCAGGGTGGAGAGGGTGCTATGAGCCTAAGCCCCAGCTGCCGCGAGGCGAGTACCTACCTGCCGTGGACCCGACCGCTCTACCACCCGCCCCCGCACCCGCCCCGGCCCCCGATCCCGGGCCGGACCGCGATGCCCGTCTGCCGCCCCGGTCCCGGCTGCATTCCAACCGCGACTTCGGCCGCATCATGCACCGCCAGCAGAAGGCCGCCGGGCGGCATGTGGTGGTGCTGGTGCTGCCGCGGCCGCGCCGGCTCGACCCGCGCGCGCGCCTGGGGGCGATGATCTCGACCAAGGTGGCCCCCACCGCGGTACGCCGCCACCAGCTCAAGCGTTGGGTGCGCGAACTGTTCCGCCTGCGTCTCAAGGCGGTCCTGCACGGTCACGACGTGGTGGTGCTGTTCCGCCGCGATCCGCCCCCGGACGCCCACCGCCAGCTCGACGACGAGATCACCGCGCTGGTGGCCAAGGCCCTGGCCGCCACCCCCGATCCCGGCCGGCGCGGGGGCGGAGGCCGGCGGTGACCCGTCTGCTCCTGGCGCTGATCGCCTTCTACAAGCGCTGGCTGTCGCCGCTGCTGCCGCCCGCCTGCCGGTACCAGCCCACCTGTTCCGCCTACATGGCGGAGGCGGTGCAGGTGCACGGCCCCTTGCGCGGGATGTGGCTGGGCGGTCGCCGGCTGTGCCGTTGCCACCCCTGGGGCGGGCATGGCTGGGATCCGGTGCCGCCGCCTACTTGCCGCCCTCCAGGCGGCTCAGCGCCACCCCCAGCGGCAGGTCGCTGATCACCCGCATCGCCGCCGCGGCCTCGTTGTCGCGCCACATCCACAAGGTGGCGGCGGCGACCTCCTCGCGGCGGGGGACGTCCTGTTCGACCAGGGCGCGCTGCAGCAGCAGCGACCAGGGGATGCCGGCGCTGGCGCGCGGCAGCATCTGCTCGCGGCGGGTCTGGTCGAGCGGCTCGCACCACCACACCTCGGTGAGGCGCAGTTTGAGCAGGCGCACTTCGCGCGCGACCCCGTTGGGGCGGATCTCGATCACCGGGCTTTCCTGGCCGACGCAGGCGCGCACCGCGCCTTCGCCCTGCGAGGCGAGGGCGCCGAGCTCGAGCGCCGCCTGCGCCGCCTCGGTGTCGGCGGCGGGGGCGTCCCTGCGCCAGGCCTCGACCGCCGCCCGCACCTTGAGGTAGTCCAGGCTGGTGCGCAGGGGTTCGAGCTGGGCGCGCAGAGCGTTCCAGGGGCCGCTGGGCGGGCGCGCCGCAGGGGGGCGGGTGGCGGCGGCGGTGGCGGCCGGCTTGGGCGGGAGCGCTGCCGCCTTGGTCGCGGCAGGGGCCGGCTGGAGGGGCGCTGGCGTGGGCTTGACCGCTACGGGCTTGGCCGGTGCGGGGGTGGTCGCCGGTGCCGGTGCCGGAGCCGGGGCCGGGGCCGGATCGGTGGGCGCGGCGGCCTGGCCGCCGCAGCGGCTGAGCGCCACCACCAGCACCAGCAGGGCCACCGCGCCGCCGCCAACCCCCAACCACAGCCGCCAGGGGGTTGGTTGCGCCGCCTGCTCCAGCCGGGCCAGGGTGATGCCGTGGGCAGCGGCATCGACCGCGGCGGCGAGCTGGGCGCTGTCGGCGAAGCGCGCGCCGGGCTCCTTTTCCATCAGGCGCAGGCACAGCTGGCGCCAGGCCTCGGGCACGTCGGCGCGCGCCTCGGCGGGATCGGGGATGGGTTCGCGTACGTGCGCCTGCATCACCGCGCGGCCGTCGCCCTGGTAGGGGGCCCGGCCGGTGAGCATGTGGTAGAGGGTGGCGCCCAGGCTGTACTGGTCGCTGCGGTGGTCGAGGGGCAGGCCGCGCGCCTGCTGCGGGCTCATGTAGAGCGGGGTGCCCATCACCTTGATGCGGCCCTGGGCGTCGCGTTCGGCGCTGTCGGTCTCCTCGCCGGCGGCCTCGAGGGCCAGACCGAGGTCGGCCAGCTTCACCGCCCCGCCGCGCCCGAGCATGATGTTGTCGGGCTTGATGTCGCGGTGGACGATGCCCACCTCTTGGGCGTAGGCGAGGGCGCGCGCCATGCCCTGCATCACCCGCGCCACCACTTCGGGTGGGCACACCGTCTCGCGCTTGAGCAGGTCCTGCACCGTCTCGCCGTCGACGTACTCCATCGAGAAGTAGTTGACCTCGGCCACCCCCTGGGCGGCGAGTTCGGGCGGGGCGGCGGTCTGGCCGACATCGTGCACGTGCACGATGTTGGGATTGTTGAAGCGCCCGGCGGCGCGCGCCTCGTCGACGAAGCGCTTGGCGAACACCGGGTCCTTCTTGGCCAGGTGCGGGGCCAGCACCTTGAGCGCCACCACCCGGTCCATGCTCACCTGGCGGGCGCGGTAGACCTCGCCCATGCCGCCCTTGCCCACCAGGGCCTCGATCTGGTAGCCGGCGACCACGGTGCCGGCCGCCAGCAGGCCCTTGGCGGGGACCCGCTGGCCGCGGCTCGGCTTGTCTGCACCGGGGGTGGTGGCGCTCATCGCGCCAGGGTCTTACGCACAACCGGGGCGCCTGGCAACCGCGCACAGCGCCGCCGCCTTCCGCTTGTGGGGTGGGCGCCTGCACCATCCTCGCCGGCCATGCTCCACCGTCTGACCCTGGTCGGCTACCGCGCCTGCGGCAAGAGCACGGTCGGGCGCCTGCTGGCGGCGCGGCTGGCTTGGCCATTCGTCGACGCCGACCAGGCGGTCGAGGTCCGCCTGGGGACCTCGATCGCCGAGTGCTTCCGCGTGCGTGGCGAGGCCGCCTTCCGCGAGGCCGAGGAGGCGGTGATCGCCGACCTGCTCGCCGCCGACGGCCCGCTGGTGCTGGCCACCGGCGGCGGCGCGGTGCTGCGCGCCGCCACCCGCGACCGCCTGCGCGCCCGCGGCGGCCTGGTGGTGTACCTCGAGGCCTCGGCGGCGGTGGTGCAGGAGCGCCTGCGCCACCACGGCGGCGGGCGGCCGAGCCTGACCGGCGGCAACCTCGCCGACGAGGTGCCGGCGATCCTGGCGGTGCGCGATCCGCTCTACCGCGAGGTCGCCGGCCACATCGAGCCCACCGGCACCAGCCCGGCGGCGGTGGCCGACCGCCTGGCCGCGCTCATCGAGGGGCGGCTGGCAGCCGGCTGAGCGCCGCCGCCACCGCCGCCGGCAGGGCGGTGCGGCGGCGGGCGGGCAGGGCGATGCAGGCTCGCCGCGCAGGCTGATCGCCACCCGGAAGCCGTCCTCGCCGCAGCTGGCCTCATAGGTCGCGGCGATGCGTTCGCCGTGGCGCAGGGGGGCGCGGAAGTCGGCCTCCAGGCGCACCAGGGGCAGGGCGTAGGCGCCATCGCCCAGCACTACCGCCAGCGCCAGCCCGGCGGCGGCCAGGTCCTCCTCCCACAGGGCGTGGGCGATGGCGCAGATGCGCGGCGCGAACACCACGCCGGCGGCGTCGATGTCGTCGAGGCGGATCAGGTAGGGCATGGCGGCATGGTGCGCGGCGGCTGGCGCCGGCCAGCTACCAGGCGTCGGCCAGTTCGGCCTCGCGCCAGCGGCGCGGGGGCAGGCCGAAGCGCGCCTGGAAGGCGCGCGAGAATGCCACCCGCGAGGGGAAGCCGGCGCGCTCCGCCCCCGGGGTCAGGCCTTCGCGCAGCGCCTCCACCGCCCAGGCCAGGCGCTGGTCGGTGAGCAGGCGCTTGGGGGTGGTGCCGAACCAGGATCTGAACAGCGCGTGCGCCTGGCTGTGGCCGAGGCCGCCCAGGCGCACCGCGTCGGCCACCGTCAGCTCCGGGCGGGGGCCGTACCACAGGGCGTGGGCCATGCGCGCCACCGCCGGCGGCATGCGCCGGATCGGGCGCATCTCGTCGCTCAGGGTCTGGCGCAGGCATTCGCCCACCAGCCGGCGGCGTTCGCCCGCATCGGCGGTGTCGAGCGCCTGCTGGTAGAGCCGGCGGTAGGGCTGGCGCGGCACCATCGCGGTGCCGGTGCTGTCGGCCGAGGCCAGCACCACGTCGCTCTGGGTGGCGAGGAAGCCCTGCATCCACACCGTCGAGCCGGGGCGCAGCGGCACGTGCTCGTGCCAGGCGCCGGGCGCCAGCAGCAGCGCCTCGCCCACCCCCAGGTCGATGCGCCCGCCGCGCGCCGCGCCGATGCGCGCGGTGCCCTCCAGGCACAGCACCAGGGTCGGCACCGCGTGCACGGTGGCGCCCTCGTAGCGCGGGCGGTCGGCCGCCCGCCACACCGTCACCCGGCGCAGGTCGTCGGCCAGGCGGTGCAGGGTGGTGAGATGGCGGAAGGTGGCGGGGTCGATCTCCACCCCGGCGATTCTTCCGGTAGCCACCGGAAAAAAAGTCCTGTTTTTCAAGGGACGGGGATGGACCTTGGGTTGAATCGCTACAATGACGGGCATGCCTACCGTCGCCGTGACCCGTTCGCCGCTCGTCCCCCATGCCTCGATCGCCACCGCCCTGGCCGCGCCGGGACCGTGGCTGGCGGTGGTGCCGCACGACGACGACCTGGTGCTGGGGCTGGGCCTGACCGTGCAGCGCGCCCACCAGGCCGGCATCGCCGTGCACGTGGCGGTGGTGACCGACGGGCGTTTCGGCTTCCGCACCCCCGCCGACGCCGCCGGCATCGTCGCCCGGCGCAAGGCCGAGCAGGAGGAGAGCTGCCGGCTGCTCGGCATCCCGGTCGAGCGCCTGCATTGGCTGGGCTTCCCCGACAGCGACCTGCCCGCCCACCAGGGCGTGCGCTGGGGCGCCGACGGCCGGCCGACCGGGATCTCCTACGCCCTGGCGCGGGTGATGCGCCTGGTGCGCCCCGGGCTGGTGTTCGGCCCCACCCCCACCGACCTCCATCCCGACCACCGGGTGGTGGCGAGCGAACTCGACATCGCCTGCTTCCACGCCAGCGGCGAGATCTGGCTCGACCTCGGCCAGCCGATCGCCCTGCCGGTGCGCTGGGATTACGCGGTGTACTGCCCGTTCGCAGGCGAGCCCGACGTGCAGGTGCGCGGCGATGCGGCGCAGTTCGAGACCAAGCTCCGCTCGATCGCCGCCTTCGCCAGCCAGACCCAGATCGGCGCCCTGGTCGAGCAGCAGCGCCGCGGCGGGCCGGTCGAGCACCTGCGCAAGGTGACCTGGAGCGCCTACGATCCCGCTGCGACAGGGACGGTCTTTGCCAGTGTGAAGTGATCGTGAATCCGGAGATTCGACCGCCACGACGCCACGACGCCACGGCAGGAAATGGACTTGCAACGAAACGGTCTCTCACCCAACGGGTGCAGGAGCGTATCTCCCCAAGTCCTTTTCTCGTGGCGTCGTGGCGTCGTGGCGGTGAGTCATCTGCTCTTCGTAGGTGACAGGAGGACCCTCAGGCCCCGCCCATCTCCTTGGTCAGCAGGGCCTGGCCGTCGGCGCTGATCTGGGCCGAATCGGTTTTCAGGGTGGCGACCGGGGCGATGCCCTGGAGCAGCTGGCCGACCATCTGCTGCTGCACATCCATCGCCGCCTTGAGCGCGCCGACGTTCTTGTCCATGGCCTTGGCGGAGAGGCCGCTGACCGGTGCGATGCTATCCATGGCGCTCCCCTTGCCGGCATCCTAGCGTGCCGGGGCGGCAAGTCACCGCCTTGACAGCATCTGCCCCAGCACCCCGCGGTTGACCCAGATGTATTCCAGGATCGAGGCCACGCTCACCAGCGCGCACAGCCAGGTCATCCAGAAGCCCCAGGCGAGGTGCCACTCGGCGCGGTACCAGAAGCAGGCCGGAAAGGCGAACAGGGTGATGATGGTGATGCCCTGGATCCAGGCCTTGACCTTGCCCGAGGTGCGTGCGGCCAGCACCAGGCCCTTGGTGGCGGTCATGGCGCGCAGGGCGCCGGCGATGATCTCGCGCATCACCATCAGGAACACCGGCAGCCAGGGAACCGGGCTGGTGGCGAGCTGGGGCTGGCCGTTGATGGTGCCGGTGACGTAGACCGGCTGGCCCGGCCACAGGTGGTCGAGCGGGATGACGTCGAAGCGCGCGGTGGCCTCGCCCAGGGCGATCCCGGCGGGGCCGCCGGCGGTGACCGCGTAGCCGACCCCGGCCACCGGCAGCAGCAGCACCAGGAACACCCCCAGGCGGTAGACCACGTCGCAGAACGGGTCGGCGAGCTTGCCGAAGTCGCTCACCTCGCCGCGCCGGCGGGCGATGCGCCCGTCCATCAGGTCGGTGTATTCCGCCAGCGCGCACAGCCAGCCGCAGACCCAGAACACCAGGTGCCGCTCCATCGGCAGCAGCAGGTAGCCGGCCACGATCAGCGGCATCAGCACCAGGCGCGCGAGGGTGACCTTGTCGGCGAGGGTCATGGATGGGAAAGGAGGAAGGCGGAAGGAGGAAGGAGGAAGGAATGCCCAGTGAAGATCCCGCTGGCGGTCATGGGCATGTCCGCGTTCCCCATCACGCCAGCAGGGCGTGCTTGCGCAGGCAGGCGAGCATCGCCGCCTTCTTGTCGGGGGTCATGGTCACCAGCGGCAGGCGGTATTCCTCGCGGCAGAAGCCGAGGGCGGCGACCGCGGCCTTGGCCGGGATGGGGTTGGTCTCGCAGAAGGCGTGCTTGGCCAGTTCGACCACCACCGCGTGGTGGCGGCGGGCGGCGGCGAAGTCGCCGGCGGCGCAGGCGTCGCACAGGGCGCGCATCAGCTTGGGGGCGAAGTTGGCCACCACGCTGATCACCCCGCTGGCGCCCAGCGCCATCATCGGCAGCACCATGCCGTCGTCGCCGGAGAGCACCCGCACCCCGCGCGCCAGCTGGTCCCAGGTCTGGTCGAGGTTGCCGGCGGCGTCCTTGATCGCGTCGATGTTGCCCAGGCGGTTCACCCGCTCGCTGGTCTCGGGCAGCATGTTGACCCCGGTGCGGCTGGGGACGTTGTACAGCACCAGCGGCAGGCGGGTGGCTTCGCGCACCGCCTTGTAGTGCTGGAACAGGCCTTCCTGGGTCGGCTTGTTGTAATAGGGGGTGATTGTGAGGATGCCGTTGGCGCCCAGCTTCTCCGCCGCCTGGGCCAGGCTGACCGCCTCGCGCGTGCTGTTCGAGCCGGCGCCGGCGATCACCGGCACCCGCCCGCGCACGTACTGCACCACCTCGCCGATGACCTTGTGCTGCTCGTCGTGGCTGAAGGTGGCCGATTCGCCGGTGGTGCCGCACGGCACGATGCCCTGGGTGCCCTGCTCGATGTGCCAGTCCACCAGCCGCTTGAGCGCCGCGAAATCGACCTGGTCGTTGGCGAAGGGGGTGACGATGGCGACGATCGAACCGCAGAAGGGCATCTCAGGCTCCGTAGGAAGGAGCGGCAGGCTAGTGCCGCTGGCGGCAAGGAAAGCAGTGGCTGGAGATGGCGCCAGACGGCGCGGTGGCATGCAGCGGCTGCATCAGGGGGCGGATCCGGCGGTGTCGGCGTCTTGCACAACGGGGGTTCCACCTAGGCTCCGCGCGCCTTCACGAGCGCCCCGCCCCGGCGGAGCGCACCCAACCAACCCAGGAGCCCCCATGCCCACCAAGATCGCCATCAACGGCTTCGGCCGCATCGGCCGCCTCGTGTTCCGCGCCATCGTCGAGCAGGGCCTGCTCGGCAAGGACGTGGACGTCGTGGCCGTCGGTGACGTCGTCCCCGCCGACAACCTCGCCTACCTGCTCAAGTACGACTCGATCCAGGGCAAGTTCACCGGCACCGTCGACAGCAAGAAGTCGGCCGCCGACAAGGCCGAGGACGACGTCCTGGTGGTGAACGGCAAGGACATCCTGGTGGTGTCGGCCAAGACCCCGGCCGAGCTGCCGTGGAAGAAGCTGGGCGTCGAACTGGTGATCGAGAGCACCGGCCTGTTCACCGAGTGCAAGAAGGACGACCCCAAGAGCGCCTACGGCCACGTCACCGCCGGCGCCAAGCGCGTGATCATCTCCGCGCCCGCCAAGAACGAGGACATCACCGTGGTGATGGGCGTGAACAGCGACAAGTACGATGCCGCCAAGCACGTGATGGTGTCGAACGCGTCCTGCACCACCAACTGCCTCGCGCCCGTGGTCCACGTGCTGCTCAAGGAGGGCTTCGGCCTGGCCGAGGGCATCATGACCACCGTGCACGCCTACACCGCCACCCAGAAGACCGTCGACGGTCCCTCGAAGAAGGACTGGAAGGGCGGCCGCACCGCGGCGCAGAACATCATCCCCAGCTCGACCGGCGCCGCCAAGGCGGTCGCCCTGGTCCTGCCCGAGGTCAAGGGCAAGCTCACCGGCATGGCCTTCCGCGTGCCCGTCCCCACCGTCTCGGTGGTCGACCTGACCTTCAAGACCACCAAGGACACCTCGCTGGCCGAGATCAAGGCGGCGATGAAGAAGGCCAGCGAGAGCTACATGAAGGGCATCCTCGGCTACACCGAGGACGAGGTCGTCTCGAGCGACTTCATCCACGAGAAGCAGTCGTCGGTGTTCGACGCCGGCTCCTCGGTCGAGCTCAACAAGGGCTTCTTCAAGCTGGTGAGCTGGTACGACAACGAGTGGGGCTACAGCAACCGCGTGGTCGACCTCATGTCGCTGATGATGAAGAAGGGCCTCTGAGCCCGGACTGACAGCTGCAAGCTGTTACAGGAAGCACCTCCCGGGGATCCCCGGGGGGTGCTTCCTTTTCAGGGGGGGCCGGGGATACTCCCGGGCATGAAGCTGCTGGTCACCGAATCCCGCGAGGCCGCCGGCGACCTGCTTGCCGACCGCCTGGTGGAGGCGATCACCGCCAACCCGCGCCTGGTGCTGGGCCTGTCCGCCGGCCAGACCAGCCAGCTCGCCTACCACGAGCTGGTGTGCCGCTGGCACGAGCAGGGCGACTTCTCCTTCCGCCACTGCGTCTTTTTCAGCACCGACGAGTATGTCGGACTCGCCCCCGGCGACCGCCGCTCGACCCGCACCATGCTCAACCACCACCTGTTCAGCCAGGTCGACGTGGCGCGCGAGCAGACCTATGTGCCGCGCGGCGATGCCGCCGACCTCGACCTCGAATGCAAGGTCTACGACCTGCTCATCCAGGCCCGTGGCGGCCTCGACCTGGTGGTGCTCGGGCTCGGCCACAACGGCCACGTCGGGCTCAACGAGCCCGGTTCGTCGGCGCGCAGCCGCACCCGCCTGGTCGAGCTCACCCCCTCGACGGTGGCGGCGATCTCCGGCGGCGAGCGCTTCCGCAACCTCGCCCAGACCCCGTCCCAGGCCATCTCCATGGGCCTGTCCACCATCCTCGAGGCGCGCCGGGTGCTGATCATCGCCACCGGCATCGGCAAGGCCGAGGCGGTGCAGCGCATGCTCGAGGGCCGGGTCGGCCCCGGGGTGCCCGCCAGCCTGCTGATGGACCATGACGACCTCACCCTGGTTGCGGACCGCGAGGCGGTGTCCATGCTCGCGCCCTCCACCCTTAGCAGGGCCTGAGCCGGCGGCATCCGCGCGCGGGCGGGCCCGGATCCGCCCATGACCTCCGACGACAGCAACGACAGCACCCCCGCCTGCGCCCCGCCGCCCGCCACCGCCGCCGAGGTCGCCGCCGCCATCGCCGGGCCCTCCGAACTGGTCGAGGCCGCGCGCCAGGTCGCGCGCCGGCGTACCAACGTCATCGGCCTGCTGCTGCGCGACCCCACCCGCGAGGAGATCGCGGTGATGGAGGACCGCGGCTGCCGCTGCGACGACTGGAAGCTGGTGCAGGTGGCGCAGGATTTCGACGCCTTCCGCGTGCGCCGCACCCACCTGCGCGGGCGCTGCCTGCTCGGCCGCTTCCAGGCCGAGATCGAGGTCCTGCCCGGGCTCAAGCTGCCCAGCGGCATCTACGACTCGACCCTGGTCGACTGCCAGGTCGGCAACGACTGCCTGATCGAGGGGGTGGGCTTCGCCGCCAACCTCATCATCGAGCGCGAGGCGGTTCTGTTCGACGTCGCCTCGGTGACCTGCTCGGGCTCGGCGCGCTTCGGCTGCGGCGCCGAGCTGCCGCTGGCCTGCGAGGTCGGCGGGCGCGAGGTGCCGGTGTGGGCCGAGATGACCGTCGACGCCGCCGCGGTGGTGGCGCGCAACCGCCAGGACGCCGCCGGCATCGCCGCCGTGCGCCAGGCCGCCGAGGCCTACCTCAAGGCCATCACCAGCCCGGTGGCGTGGGTGCGCCGCGGGGCGCGCGTGCTGCACACCGAACGGGTGCACGACGCCTACATCGGCGCCTCTGCCCTGGTCGACCACGCCCACGAGCTGCGCAATACCGCGGTGCTCTCCAGCGCCGCCGAACCGGTGCGCATCAGCGGCGGCGCGGCGGTGGCCGACAGCGTGCTGCAGTGGGGGGTGCACGTCGACGGCAACGCCATCGTGCGCCGCTCCGCCCTGCTCGAGCACAGCGGCGTCGACTGCCACGCCACCGTCGAGGACAGCGTCATCGGCCCCAACACCCACGTGCAGAAGGGCGAGATCACCGCCAGCCTGGTGGGCCCGTTCGTGGGCTTCCACCACCAGTCGCTGCTGATCGCCGCCTTCTGGCCCGAGGGCAAGGGCAACATCGCCTACGGCGCGATGGTGGGTTCGAACCACACCGGGCGCGCCTCCGACCAGGAGGTGTGGCCGGGCGAAGGGGTGTTCTTCGGCCTCGGTTCCGCGGTGCGCCTGCCGGCCAACTTCAGCGAGGCGCCCTATTCGCTGGTGTCGATGGGCACCACCACCCTGCCGCAGCGGGTGGCCTTCCCCTTCAGCCTGATCGCCATCCCGGCCGATCCGCTGCCCGAGCGGGTGCCGCGCGCCTTCAACGAGATCCAGCCCGGCTGGGTGCTGGGCGAGAACGCCTATGGCCTGGTGCGCAACGAGCTGAAGTACGCCAAGCGCGACAAGAGCCGGCGCCACACCATCGACTACAAGATCCTGCGCCCGGGCATCATGCGCCTGGTCAAGCAGGCCCGCGACCGGCTGCGCGCGGTGACTGCGATCAAGGACGTCTACCTCGAAGGCGACATCGACGGGCTGGGCAAGAACGCCCTGCGCGAGAGCGTGCGCCTGCAGGCCATCGCCATCTACGACCGCTGCCTGCTGCGCTACGCCCTGCGCCTGCTGCTGGGCGAGACCGAGGGCCGCCTGACCATCCCCGGTTCGGCCGAGATCAGCCACGAGCTGGTGGCCGAGCTGCTGCCGGGCGCCAGCCTGGCGCAGCGTCTGCAGCGTCTGGTCGAGATCGAGCTGGAGAACGCCCGCCTGGTGCAGGAGAGCAAGGGCAAGGACGACGAGCGCGGCGCGCGCACCATCCCCGGCTACAAGGACGCGCACGTGGCGGCGGCCGACGATCCGGTGGTCAAGAGCGCCTGGGAGCGCGCCGAGAAGACCCGCCAGCGGGTCGCGGCCGTGCTCAAAGGCTGACGGTGTCTGCCCAGGCCCCTTCCGCCTGCGGCGGAAGCCCCGCTGGCGAGGGGCGCCGGGCTGCGCCCGGCAGGGCCTTCTGGGGCCTCGGCCCAATGGCGTAAAGCCAAGGCTGATCGAGTGCCCTGGACGGCTCTTCTGGAGCGTCGACGCCCACGTCGACGCCGCGCTGACGCTGCCATGGTCCCCGATCAGCGAACAAGAGACTCTGTCGACGTGGGCGTCGACGCTTCCAATGCGGCCGTCCGCCGTTCCCCCGCCTTAGCTTTAGCTTTACGCCATTTGCCTCGGCCCCCCAGGAACGCGCCTGCGGCGCTGCCCCCCGCAAGCGTCGGCAGTCGCCGTGTGAGCGGTTTCGACTGATCCGCCGCCGGCCGGGCTGCGAACTCGGATCTTGTCATCCCCCTCAAACCCCTAGCCTTCCGCACCATGCGCCACGTCATCGCCCCGCTCGCCGTCGTCGCCCTGTTCCTCGCCACTGGCTGCGAGGATCGCCAGAACATGCGTGCGGTGCCCGATCGCGGCGGCCACGCCACCGGCCCCGACAGCCGCATGGGCGAGATGGCCAACGCCCCGGTGGCGCGCAAGGACGAGCAGTGGTACACCATGCAGGACAAGGACACCTTGACCTCGGTGGCCAAGAAGTTCGGGGTCGAGCTGGAATGGCTGATCACCCGCAACCAGATCACCCCGGAAAAGAAGAAGACGGTCGGCGCCGGTTACAACCTGATCGTGCCGCGCAAGTGAACCGCCTGCCGTTCTGACCACCCCAGCGGGTCGCGGCCATGCCGCGACCCGCGTCATTTGAGCCCGCCGCCATGCGCCCCGACCGCATCCTGCTCGCCACCGGCAACCAGAAGAAGCTCAAGGAGCTGCGCGAGATCCTCGCGCCGGTGGGGCTGGCGGTGTGCATCCCCGCCGAGGTCGGCTACCAGCCAGACGTGGTCGAGGACGGCGACACCTTCGAGGTCAACGCGATCAAGAAGGCCGCCGCCGGCTGCCAGGCCACCGGCATGTGGTGCCTGGCCGACGACAGCGGCATCGAGGCGCGGGCGCTCGGTTGGCGCCCCGGGGTGATCAGCGCACGCTACGCCGGCGAACCCTGCGACGACGAGGCCAACAACCGCAAGCTGATCGCCGAACTGGCCGGCCAGGCGGACAAGTTCGTGCGCTACCGCTGCGTCATCGCCCTGGCCCGTCCCGGGCAGGCGCCGCTGACCTGGGCGGGCGAGTTCGCGGGCGAGCATACCGACCGCCGGCGCGGCAGCGGCGGCTTCGGCTACGACCCCTATGTGCTCATCCCCGACCTCGGCCTGACGGTGGCCGAGATGAGCGCCGAGGCCAAGCACGCCCGCAGCCACCGTGGCCAGGCCCTGCGCGCCTTCGTGGCCTGGCTGCGCACGGCCTGAGCAGGACCGCCGGGATGCGCACCCGCACCCGCCTGCTCGCCGCCTTCCTTGGCGCCCACCTCGCGCTCTCGGTGCTGGTGGGCGCGCTGCTGTGGTGGTGGCAGGAAGGCGCCATGCGCGCCCAGGCCGAGCAGGCGGCGCGCGCGGTCGGTTCGGTGGTGGCGCGCGGCGGCTTCGCGCTCAATCCCCACATCCTGGAACGCATGCGTGCGCTCAGCGGCCATGACTTCCGCGTCCTCGACCAGTCGGCGGGGCTGCGCCCCGGCACCGTGCAGGTGGCCGAGAACGGGGTGGTGGTGGAGGTCGACTACCGCACCCCGGCCTGGCAGGAGCGCCGGCGCGAGCTGCTGTGGGGCACCGCGGCGGCGGTGGCGGCCGGCTCGCTGCTGTTCGCCGCCATCGCCGCCCTGATCGCCCGCCGGCTGGCGGCACCGCTCGAACGCCTGGCCGGCGCCGCGCGCGCGATCGGCGATGGCAGCCTGGAGCGTCCGGTGCCCCCGGTGGGCGACGGCGAGGTGGGGG
>JAKLKR010000136.1 GCA_023150565.1 Planctomycetota bacterium | reverse complement strand
CCCTCTACACCCTGCTCGCCGGCAGGCTGCCCTTCGAGGGCGAGACCATCATCGACCTGATCATCAAGGTCGCCACCGACGACCTGGTCTTCCCCACCAGCATGGATCCCGCCTGCCGTGAGCTGCTGACCGCGCTCACCGCCAAGGACCCGGGCGAACGGCCGGGCGACGGTGCCGCCGCGCAGAAGGTGATCGAGTCGGTGCTGCAGGGCCGCCGCCCGGGCTCCTTCGGTCCGCCGCGCCGGCCGCTGACCCGGCGCTTCAAGTACCATCGTTGATGGTTGGTGGTTGGTGGTTGGTGGTTGCGCCCGGTCGTGCGCCAACCGCCAACCATGAACCATCAACCGCCTGCGGCGCGCCGCAGGCCTACTCCCGCCGGCGGCTGTCGATGACGATGGTAACCGGCCCGTCGTTCACCAGCTCCACCTGCATGTCGGCGCCGAAGCGGCCGGTCGGCACCGCGCGCCCGGTCAGGCGCACCAGCTCTTCCACCACACCCTGATACAGCGGCACCGCCTGCTCCGGGCGGGCCGCGCGCACGAAGGCCGGACGGTTGCCCTTGGCGGTGTCGGCGAGCAGGGTGAACTGGCTCACCACCAGCACCCCGCCACCGGCCTGGACCACGTCCTTGTTCATCAGCCCGGCCTCATCGGCGAAGATGCGCAGGCGGGCGATCTTGCCCGCCAGCCAGGCGCCATCGGCGGCGGCATCGCCGTCCTCGACCCCGAGCAGCACCAGCAGGCCGGCACCGATCGCCCCCACCGGTTCGCCGCCCACCCGCACCGCACAGCCCGCCACCCGCTGGATCACCGCGCGCATGCCGGGGTTGTGGCCGCAGCGGCCGACGGCACAACCGCCGCCATGCTGCGCTGGCGGGTGGTGCTGGGGACGGTCTCCGCGATCGCGCTGCTGGCCGCCGGCATGTACCTCTTCGGCCGCGGCCTGTGGGTGCCCATGATGCAACGGTTCACCGGCAAGCGCACCATCGACCAGGCCCTGGCGGAATGCGCTGCCGGCGGCGGGTCGCGCATCGCCGCCCGTTTCGCCGCGGTCGGCATGCCCCTGCCCGGGTCGCAGCTGGCCCTGCTCGCCTTCAAGCAGGAGCGCCGGCTCGAACTGTGGGCCGAGCACCAGGGCCGGCGCGCGCTGGTGGCCAGCTATGCGGTGCTCGCCGCCAGCGGCGGCCCCGGCCCCAAGCTGCGCGAAGGCGACCGCCAGGTGCCCGAAGGCATCTATGGCATCGCCTCGCTGAATCCCAACTCCGCCTACCATCTCGCCCTGCGTGTCGACTACCCCAATGCCGACGACCGCCGTCGCGGGGCCGATGACGGCCGCCCGGATCTGGGCGGCGACATCATGATCCACGGCAAGGCGGTCTCGATCGGCTGCCTGGCGATGGGCGACGAGGCGATCGAGGAACTGTTCACCGCCGTCGCACGCTGCGGCTGCGACCAGGTGGAGGTGGTGCTGGCGCCCTGCGACCTGCGCCACGCCCCCCGGCCGGCCCCCGGGCCGGACCAGCCGGCCTGGACCGGGGAACGGTGGCGGCAGGTGGCCGAGGCGCTGGCGCCCTGGCGCTGATCAGGCCTTGGGCTTCCTGGCCGGCTTGGCCGCCGGCGTCCCCGCCGCCGCCAGCACCGCGGCCACATGGCCGTCGACCTTGACCTTGCGCCATTCCTGGCGGATCGCGCCATCCGGTCCGATGAGGAAGGTGCTGCGCTCGATGCCCATGTACTCACGGCCATAGTTCATCTTCTTCACCCACACGCCCAGGGCCTCGGCGAGGGCGTGTTCGGCATCGGACAGGAGCAGGAAGTTGAGCTGCTGCTTGGCGATGAAGCCGAGGTGGCTCTTCACACTGTCGGGGCTGATCCCCACCACCGTCAGCCCGGCCTTGGCCAGGTCCTGGGCGGCGTCGCGGAAATCGCAGGATTCCTGCGTGCAGCCGGGGGTGTTGTCCTTGGGGTAGAAGTACAGGATCCAGGTCTTGCCGAGGAAGTCCTGGTTGCTCCAGGTCTTGCCGTCGGAACCGGGGAGGGAGAACGCGGGCAGGGTGCTCATGGCGGCGATGGTCGCCGGCCGGGCCGGGGCCGGCAAGACCGCCTCCGCGCATGGCCTTCAGCCGGGTCCGCCCAGGCCGCCCGTGCCACGGAAGCGGGCATACCGGCCCCGTGGCAGACGCCTTGTGCCTTCCTCATCCCGGCTTCCGCCTTCTGATCCGCCCCCGCCATGGCGATCCACGCCACCGAGCGCTATTTCCGTCGCCAGCCGGCCAAACGCCTGCTGGTCGGGGTCGTCATGGTGGTCAGCGGGCTGACCTGGTGGGGCTGGCGCAGCGAACCCCCCTCGCGCCTGGTCGGCTCGCAGCGGGTGGCGGGCGGCACCACCATCTCGCTGCCCCAGGACCGCCATCCGGGGCCGCATCGCGCCTGGAGCGCCGAGCTGCGCCTGGCCGGGGGCGCCCAGCCGGGGGTGCGCTGGAGCCTGCACGAGGGCAAGAACCCGGGCGAGGGCTACGAGCTGCACTGGCTGCCCGACCTGCCAGGCCTGGCCCTGTGGCGGGCGCCGCGCGCCTTCCTGCTCGGCTCGGTGCGCCTGGCGCGCCCGCCGGGCCGCATCACCTGGACCCGGGTGGGGGCGCGCCTGTCGGTGGACATCGACGGGCGCACCGCGCTGGTGTGCATCGACCCGGTGGGAGTGCCCGAGAGCAGCGACCCCACCGCCGAGCCGCTGGTACGGGCGTGGAGCTGCCGCACCGACAACACCCTGGGCGACGCCCTGCTGACCGTGCAGCTGATCGATGCCGGGCGCGACTGGGGCGCCGACATCCCGGTGCGAGCCGGGCTCAACCCCGATCTCGACAAGGCCCTGCACGACCCCACCCGGCACGACCTGCCGCTGCTGTCGGTGCGCCAGGCGCTGGCCCAGATCGACGCCGGGCGCGACCCGGTGGCGGCGGGGGCGGCGCTCGGCCATGCCCGCATCACCGTCGACCCCGGCTCGGTGCTGGGGCGCCTGACCCCTTTCCGCGCCGACCCCGGCGAGGACCACCTGCGCCTGTGGCTGGGGCTGGGGCGGGTGCAGCTGGCGCTGTCCTCGCGCCGGCTCGCCGCCGGCAGCGGCTCCAGCGGCGAGGCCGCGGGCGAGGACGCCGCCGAGGTGGTGGCCACCGAACTGGGCGAGATGGGCGCGGTGGCGCGCTCCTCCGGCCGCCCGCCCGAGCAGCCCGGCATCCTCATGTCGCTGCTGCCGGGGCTGGCGCGCCAGGCCTCATGGCGGCCCGACTACCCGCGCGATCCGCGCGAGGTGCTGGCCGGGCGCGCGGTGTGGTCGCGCCTGCTCGGCGAGGCGGCGGTGATGGCCCTGCGCCATGGCGGCGCCGACCTGCCCCCCGCCCTCGCCATCCAGCTGCGCCTGCTCACCCACGCCGCCGGCTGCCAGCTCGCCCGCCTGGGCGAACAGGGGCACCTGCCCGCCGATTCCGACGGCTTCACCGGCGGCCCGCTGCCCACCCCGGTCGAGGGCCCGCCCTGGCTGACCTCGCGCTGGCGCGCCCTCGCCGGCGCCGACCCCGGGGTCGACCTCATCCCGCCCCTGCCCGGACTGCCGGGCGCGCCCCTGGGCGAGGCGCTGGCGCGCCTGGAGGGCTCGGCCGGGCTCGCCCCGGTGGGCGCGGTGCGCATGCGCAACCAGGTCATCGCCGCGGTCGATGAGCTGCGCCGCGAGCGCGGCGGCGGCCAGGAGGGCCGCGCCCAGGACCTGCTGCGCGAGGCGCTCGAGGCGGCCCCGGCGCGCGAGGCCGGCCTGGCCAAGGCCCTGATCGCCTGGCACCTGGGCAGCTCCCTGGGCGATGAACGCCGGCTCCAGGCGGTGTTCCAGCCCGCCCGCCGCGAACTGGTGAGCGCGGTCGACGGCAGCACCCCGGAGGAGACCGACCCGGTGGCCTTCGCCCTGGTGGCGCTGCTCGAGGCCCGCTGCGGCGGGATGGTGGGAGAAAGCGACCGCCTGCGCCGCACCGACCAGCAGGACGGCGGCCGCCCCGGGGCCGGCCGCGAGCAGCGCTGGACGGTGTTCGAGGGCGGCGGGATCATGTCCGGGCTGGTGCTGCCGCGCACCCTCGCCGCCTACGCCCGCCTGCTCGACGGCCAGCCGCGCGCCCTCGACTACGTCTGGCTGGGCGACCTGCACCCGACCCAGGCGCTGGTGGCGGCGCTGGCGATGCAGGAGGTCGCACGCATCTACGAGAAGAACCCCGCCCGCCGCCAGGAGCGCCGCGGACGGGGAGCGGGCGGCGACGACGCGGGCGCCAACCGCGCCGCCGAGGGTGCCGGCGAACGCCGCACCGCCGGCCCGGACTGGTCCTTGCTGCGGCGCATGCCCTGTCTTACCCTGCCGGCCGAGCTGCTGATCCCCGCCGACGCGCCCGACCGGGGCGCTGGCGAAACGGGGGAGTCCGGACCGCTCCCGCCCTGAGATCGCACCCCATGAGACCAGCCGTCGCCATCGTCGGCCGACCCAATGTCGGCAAGAGCTCGCTGTTCAACCGCCTCGCCGGCCAGCCCATCGCCATCGTCGACCCCACCCCCGGGGTGACCCGCGACCGCCTGCTGCACGAGGTGCGGCGCAACGGCTGGCGCTTCGACATCATCGACACCGGCGGCATCGGCATCGTCGACGAGGCCAAGCTCGAGGCCGACGTCTACAAGCAGGTGCGGCGCGCCATCGGCACCGCCGAGCGCATCATCTTCCTGTGCGACGTGCGCGACGGCCTGACCCACCTCGACCGCGAGATCGCGGTGATCCTGCGCCCGCTCAAGGAGCGGGTGGTGCTGGCGATCAACAAGGTCGACCACGACGGCCTCGAAGCCGACATCCACGCCTTCAGCACCCTCGGGGTGGGCGAACCGGTGGCGGTCAGCGCGGCCCAGGCCAACGGCCTGCAGGACCTGCTCGAACGCGTGTGCAGCGGCCTGCCCGGCGCCCGCGACCTCGACCCCGAGCAGCTCGAACCCGCGCCCGACGACGGCCGCATCAAGCTCTGCCTGGCCGGCCGCCGCAACGTCGGCAAGAGCTCGCTCACCAACGCCCTGTGCGGCGAGGAGCGGGTCATCGTCGCCGACCTGCCCGGCACCACCCGCGACGCCGTCGACGTGCCCATCGACACCCCCCAGGGCCAGTTCACCCTCATCGACACCGCCGGCCTGCGGCGCAAGAACCAGATCGAGGAGGACATCGAGTTCTACGCCGCCTGCCGCACCGAGCGCGCGGTGACCCGCGCCGACGTCATCCTGCTGGTGCTCGACGCCTCGGACGAGATCGGCCAGGTCGACAAGAAGCTGGCGCATTTCTGCGAGTCCGAGGGCAAGCCCACCGTGCTGGTGGTGAACAAGTGGGACCTCGCCGAAAAGGGCGGCGCGACCCGCGCCGCCTACCTCACCTGGATCCAGGACCGCCTGCCCGGGCTGCGCTTCGCCCCGGTGGTGTTCGCCTGCGCCCTCACCGGCTTCAACCTCGACGACATCCTGCGCACCGCGGTCGAGCTGCACCAGGAGTCGCGCCAGCGGGTGACCACCTCCGAGGTCAACCGCCTGCTCGAACTGGCGGTGCAGCGCCGCCGTCCGCGCAAGAACGGCCCCGGGCAGACCAAGATCTACTACGCCACCCAGCCCAGCCACACCCCGCCCACCTTCATCTTCTTCGTCAACCGCACCGACTGGATCGAGCCGGGCTATTCCCGCTACCTCGAGAACTTCCTGCGCGACCACCTGCCCTTCCGCCGCATCCCCATCCGGGTGCTGTTCAAGTCGCGCGAGAGCAAGTTCCACGAGCAGCAGGACCAGCACCGGGTGGTCCAGGCGCGCAACAAGGCCGAGCGCAACGTGCAGCTGATCATCCCCAAGCGCGCCAAGCACAAGCGCCCCACCCGCTGAACCGCCCGCCATGCTGCCCTGGCTCCTCGTCCCCGCCGCCTACCTGCTCGGCTCGGTGAGCTTCGCCTGGTTCGCCGGCCGCCTCAACGGCGTCGACCTGCGCACCGTCGGCTCGGGCAACCTCGGCGCCACCAACGCCGGACGGGTGCTGGGAGGCCGCTGGTTCGCCTTCGTCTTCGCCGGCGACGTGCTCAAGGGCTTCCTGCCCCTGCTCGCCGGGCGCCTGCTCGACGCCGACTGCTGGCTGCTGCTGGCGCTGGCGGCGGCGGCGGTGGTCGGCCACGTGTTCACCTGCTTCCACCGCTTCAAGGGCGGCAAGGCGGTGGCGACCTCGCTCGGCTGCCTCGCCGGCCTGGTGCCGGCGGTCGCCGGGCTGACCCTCGCCCTGTGGCTGCTGCTGTGGACCGCCGGCTGGCTGCTGTTCAAGGCCACCCGCGCCAACGCGGTGGGCCCGGCCTCGGTGCTGGCGGCGCTGGCGGTGCCCGGCCTGCGCTGGCTGACCTGCGCCCAGCCGCTGGCCCCGGCCGAGGCGCCGGTGACCTGGTTCCTGATCGCCCTGGCGGTGCTGGTGGTGGGCAAGCACCACAGCAACATCCGCAAGCTGTTCGCGCGCAAGGCCGCCTGAACGCCGCCGGGCCGGACCTCCCCGCGAGCCGTCCGTGACCCCCGCACCGCTCATCGAACTGCACGTCCACCTCGAAGGCGCCATCCCAGCCGCCACCCTGTGGGAGCTGGTCCGCCGCCACGGCGGCGACCCCGCGGTGCCGGACCAGGCCGCCCTGGGCCGGCGCCTGGCCTTCCGCGACTTCCGCGGCTTCATCGCCGCCTGGACATGGAAGAACCGCTGGCTGCGCAGCGCCGACGACCTCGCCGACGCCGCCGCCGGCAGCGCCGGCGCCTGGGCCGCCCAGGGCCTGATCTATGTCGAGGCGCACTGCTCGCCGGTGGACTTCGCCGGCAGCGGACTCGGCACCGCCGCGGTGGTGGCGGCGCTGCGGCGCGGCCTCGACCGCGTGCCGCAAGTCGAGGTGGCGCTGATCGTCGACCTGGTGCGCGACCACGGGCCCGAGCACGCGCTCGCCTGCGCCGCCGAGGCCGCCGCCCTGCGCCACCTCGGGGTGGTGGCGGTGGGCCTGGGCGGGCGCGAGACCAGCTTCCCCGCCGCCGCCTTCGCCCCCGCCTTCGCCTGCGCCCGCGCCGCCGGGCTGGGGGTGACCGTGCATGCCGGCGAGACCGCCGGTCCGGCCGGCGTCGCCGAGGCGCTCGACGCCGGCGCCCAGCGCATCGGCCACGGCTTCCGCGCCATCGAGGACGACGCCCTGATCGCCCGCCTGGTGCGCGAACGCATCCATCTCGAGATCTGCCCGACCTCCAACCTGCGCACCGGGGTGGTGCGGCGGCTGGCCGACCACCCCCTGCCGCGCCTGCTCGCCGCCGGGGTCGACTGCAGCCTCAACAGCGACGACCCCCTGCTGTTCGGCGCCGACCTCGCGCACGAGCTGCGCCTGGCCCGGCTGGAGTTCGGCCTCGCGCGCGAACGCATCCACCAGCTCCAGCTGGCGGCGGCGGCGGCGGCGTTCCAGCCGGAGGCGCGGCGCGAGCGGCTGCGCGCTGCGCTGGCATCCACCCCGGGCGACCCATAGTCCGCGCGACCATGAGCGAGCACTTCCTGCCCTTCCGCCGCCAGGATCTGGTCGCCGCCTGCCTGGCCGAGCTGGAAGCCGGCCAGGCGGAGGACTTCCGCCGCGGCTGCGCGCTGCTGCAGCAGGTGTTCCACCACGAGTTCCACCAGCGCCTGGAGGCGCTCAAGGACGCCTTCGCGCCGCTCGACCCCAACGCCGACACCCGGCCGCTGCCGGGCGCGCCCGCACGCGAGCGCGCCGCCGCGGTGGCCGACCTGTGGCGGCACCTCGGCGCCCTGCTCGAGCGCGCCAACTACGACCGCGTCTCGGGCGACGAGCTGAACCGCGCCCTCACCAGCCAGTCGCTGTTCGAGGTCAGGCTGCACACCCAGCTCGACGACTTCGCCGAGCTGCACCTGTTCGCGCGCGGCCGCCGCACCAGGCCAGTGACCCTGCGCCGCTGGTTCGGCCTGCGCAGGCGCACCATCACGGTGGAATACTATGAGCGCGCGGTGATCGCCCTGCGCTTCCAGGACCAGGCCTGGTTCGAGCAGCCCGGGCGCGCCAAGCGCGTGCTGCCCTTCCAGCCCGGGGCGATCTCGCTCAAGCTGTTCGAGAACGTGCCCGCCGCCGACCTCGAGATGCTGTTCCCCAACACCGAGGTGCGCATGCGTCCGATCGACCACGCCACCCTGTGGGTGCCGGCGCTGCTGGGCGGCATCGGGGTGGCGCTCAAGGCCGGCCTGCCGCTGCTGGCGGTGGGCGCGCTGATCTGGTCGCGCATGCAGCACGACGGCGGCTGGCGCCCGCTCGAGACCGCGGAAAAGGCCGCCCTCGGCATCGCCGCCGGCGCCGCGGTGACCATCGGCATGTTCGCGGTGCGCCAGTACGGGCGCTTCAAGAACAAGAAGATCGAGTTCATGAAGGCGCTGACCGAGAGCCTGTACTTCAAGAACCTCGACAACAACGCCGGGGTCTTCCACCGCCTGCTCGACGAAGCCGAGGAGGAGGAGGTCAAGGAGGCGGTGCTGGGCTGGTGCTTCCTGGTGCGCCACGGCCCCGCCACCCAGGCCCAGCTCGACGCCGCCATCGAAGGCTGGTTCCGCACCCGCTGCGGCGCCGCGGTCGACTTCGAGGTCGACGACGCCCTCGCCAAGCTCGCCCGCCTGGGACTGGCGCAGGAAGTCGACGGCCGCTGGCAGGCGCTCGGCTTCGCGCCCGGGGTGGAACGCCTGCGCCAGGTGTGGCAGGAGCTGGCCGGATGAGCCCTGGCTGACGAAGAAAGAATGGCTCACCACGGCGACGCGGCGACGCGGCGGAAGAGCACGGACACGCGGAACCCCGGCCCCTACGAGCTGACCACCACTGACCCGCCGTGTCGCCGCGTCGCCGTGGTCGAATCCTCTTTGTAATTAGATATTGATAATTAATTATCATTAATGACGCTCACTGTCATGAAGCTCCAGCTTGCCCTCCTGGCTGTGGTCGCGGCCCTCGCCACAGCCCCGGCTGCCGAACTGCCGGTCGTCAGCGGCACCACCGTGGTCCACGACCTGGTGGTGCGCATCGGCGGCGAACGGGTGCAGGCCCACTGCCTGGTCAAGGCGGGGGTCGATCCCCACACCTACCGCCCCACCTCCGACGACGCCCGCCGGCTGGCCGACGCCCGCCTGATCGTGGTCAACGGCCTCGGTTTCGAGGGTTGGTTCACCGGCCTGCTCAAGGAAAGCAACAGCCGCGCCACCGTGATCGAGGCGAGCAAGGGGGTCGAACCGATCGTGATCACCGGTCATGACTGCGCGGGTCAGAACCACGACCATGACCACGGCGGGGTCGACCCCCATGCCTGGCACGATGTCGCCAATGTGCGGATCTATGCCCGCACCATCCGCGATGGCCTGACCGCCGCCGATCCCGCCGGCGCCGCCACCTTCCAGGCCCGTGCCGCCGCGGTCGACACCCTGCTCGCCGACCTCGATCGCTGGGTGCGCAAAGAGATCAGCGCGATCCCGGCCGCGCGCCGGGTGCTGGTCACCAACCACGACGCCCTCGGGTATTTCTGCCGTGCCTACGGCTTCGAGGTCAAGGCCCCGCTGACCTCGTTCGAGGACGCTGAACCCGACGCCAAGAAGCTCGCCGCCCTGATCGACTTCATCCGCGCCGAGAAGGTGCGGGCGGTATTCCTGGAGTCGGCCAAGAACGCCAAGCTGGTCGAACGCATCGCCAGCGAAGCCGGGGTGGCGGTGGGCGGCACCCTCTACCTCGACGGCATGCCCGACCCCGCCACCGGACTGACCAGCTACGAGGCGGTGGTGCGCCACAATATCACAGCCATCGTCAACGGCCTGAAATGATCGATCTGTTCGCCGTCCCGGCGTGGCTGCGCCTGTCCGGCGCGGTGGTGGCGGCGGCACTGGCCTGGACCGCGGTGTGGCTGGTGGAGCGCAGCCCGGCCCCGGCCGCCACCCCGTTGGCGCCGCCGGCGGCGGCCGAAGCCGCCCGCTCCATCACCCTGCGCTGCACCGCCGGCCGGCCGGTGGCGCGCTGGCGGGTGGCCGTCGATGGCAGCACGGTGGCCGGCAGCGCCGGCGACCAGACCTGGAGCGGGACGGTGGCGATCCCCGCCGGCCGCTGCGAACTGGTGGTCGAGGCCGACCCCGGCCGGGGCGGGCCCACCGCCCTGCGCGTGCAGGTCGACGGCGCCGGCAGCGCGCTCGAACGCACCGCCTGGGCCGACGGCGCCGCCAGCGTCACCCTGCTGCTGCCGGCGGTGAAGCGGTGACCGGCGGCACCCTCGCCTTCGCCGACGTGACGGTGTGCTACCGGCGCCTGCCGGCCATCCACCACGTCACCTGCGCCCTGCCGCTCGACGGCCTGGTGGCGGTGGTGGGCCCCAACGGCGCTGGTAAGAGCACCCTGCTCAAGGCCCTGCTCGGCTTCCTGCCCCTGACCACCGGCAGCATCACCCTCGATGGCGCTCCACTGGCGGCCTGCGCCGGGCGCTTCGCCTACCTGGCCCAGGCCGACGCCAGCGCGGCCGGCTTCCCGATCACGGTCGAGGAGGTGGTGGCCCAGGGTCGCTACCAGCGCCTGGGGGCCTTCCGCGGCTTCGCCGCCGCCGATCGCGCCGCGGTCGAACAGGCGATCGCCGAACTCTCGCTCGAACCTCTGCGCCGGCGCCCCTTCGCCCAGCTCAGCGGCGGCCAGCGCCAGCGCACCCTGCTGGCGCGAGCGGTGGCCACCGGCGCCGACATCTTCCTGCTCGACGAGCCCCTCACCGGCCTCGACGCCCCTTCGCAGCACGACCTGCTGGCGCGCCTGGCGGGCTGGCGCGGCCAGCGCCGGCTGGTGCTGGCGGTGCTGCACGACCTGGTGGCGGCGCGGCGCTGGTGCGCGCGCGCGCTGGTGCTCGACCGCCATCTGGTGGCCTGCGGCGAGGCCGCCACCGCGCTCGCCCCGGCGGTGCTGGCCGAGGCCTTCGGACGCGCCCTGCCGACCGCCGAGGAAGCCCATGGCTGATCCCCTCGCCCTGCTGCTCGACCCCCTGCACTACCAGTTCATGGCCCGCGGCCTGGTGATGGCGGCGCTGATCGGCGCCGCCGGCGGGCTGGTGGGCACGGTGCTGGTGCTGCGGCGCATGGCCCTGGTGGCCGACTCCTTCGGCCACGCCCTGCTGCCGGGCATCGGCCTGGCCTGGCTGGTGGGAGGGCCCTCGACCGCGGCCATGCTGGTGGGCGCGGGGGTGGCCGGGCTGCTCACCGCCCTGGTCAGCGGCCTCGCCAGCCGCCTCACCCGCCTGAGCGAGGACACCGCCTTCGGGGTGTTCTTCGTCATCTTCATGGCCGCCGGGGTGGGCATCCTCAGCCGCACCGCCGCCCCGGTCGACCTGCTCCACCTGCTCTTCGGCGACATCCTGGCGGTCACCCGCGGCGACCTGATGCTGAGCGCGGGGGTGTTCACCGCCACCGTGCTGGCGCTGGCGGTGGGCTGGCGCTGGCTGGCCTTGGAATGCTTCGACCGCGGCTTCTTCCGCGCCGCCGGCGGCCCCTCGCTGCCCACCCACCTCGCCATCCTGACCCTGACCGTGCTCAACCTGGTGTCGGCGCTGCAGGCGGTGGGCATCGTGCTGTGCCTGGCGGTGTTCATCCTGCCCGCCGCCACCGCCTACCTGTGGTGCGAGCGCTTCGGCGCCATGCTCTTCCTCTCCGCCGGCCTGGGGGTGCTGGGCGGGGTGGGCGGCATGTACCTCGGCTACCACCTGTCGCTGCCCAGCGGCCCGGCCATCGCCGGCACCCTCGGCTGCCTGTTCCTGCTCTCGGCCCTGCTCAGCCCGCGCCACGGCCTGCTTGGCCACCTGCTGCGCGGGCACCAGCACCTCGACGAGACCGGCGGCCGCGACTGCGCCCTGCCGCCCCCGCCCGCCACCCCCTCCGCGCAGGGCTGACCCGATGGAACGCTCCACCCGCCAGCGCACCCTCATCGCCGGCCTGCTCGCGCGCGCGGAGCGGCCGCTGTCGATCGCCGAACTGCTCGCCCTCGGCCGCGCCGAGCTGCCCGGGCTGGGCCAGGCCACCGTCTACCGCACGGTGCGCGAACTGGTGGAATCCGGCGAACTGCACGCAGTCGAGATCCCCGGCGCCGCCATCACCTACGAGCGCGCCCACCACCACCACCACCACTTCCACTGCCGGCGCTGCGAACGGGTCTACGAGGTCGAGGGCTGCCCGCCCGGCCTCACCGCCCTCACCCCCGCCGGCTTCCGCCTGGAATCGCACGAGGTCATCCTGCACGGCCTGTGCGCCGGCTGCTCGGCCTGATCCGGCGGACGTCCCGGCCTGGCGATCCGGCGGGCGCTTCCCAGCCTGGACGGCCCCCTATGGTGCGCCTTCCTGGGGAGCAGCACATGCACTATGACGCCTGGTTCCGCGACGCCGAGACCGCCACCGGCCGGTGGGAGCTGGACGAGATCATCTATCGCAGCCCGTCCGGCGGCCTGCTCGAGGTCGCCCACGACCTCGAGGCGCTCAAGAGCCGCTCAGCCGCGGCCTGGATGAAGCTGTTCGATGGGCGCTACAAGCGCACCCAGTGGCCGTTCAGCTCGGGGGTGTGGGGCAAGAAGGAGTTGGTGCTGCCCAACATCCCCGACGAGGACATCGTCTCGCTCGACGAAGGCGGCTCGAACCTGTTCTGGGCCGACCGCTTCGGCCGCCAGATCGGGGTCGGCGACCTGTGGGTCAAGCAGTGCGGGGTGAGCCACACCGGCTCGTTCAAGGACCTCGGCATGACCGTGCTGGTCAGCCAGGTGAACCACCTGATGAAGTCGGGCAAGCAGCCCGGCATCATCGGGGTGGCCTGCGCATCCACCGGCGACACCTCGGCGGCGCTGGCGGCCTACTGCGCCGCCGCCGGCATCCCCGCGGTGGTGCTGCTGCCGCGCGGCAAGATCACCGCCGCCCAGCTCATCCAGCCGATCGCCAACAACGCCCTCACCCTCGCCCTCGACACCGACTTCGACGGCTGCATGCGCGTGGTCCAGCAGCTCACCGAGGACCGCAAGCTGTACCTCGCCAACTCGATGAACTCGCTGCGCGTCGAGGGCCAGAAGACGGTCTCGATCGAGATCGTGCAGCAGTTCGACTGGGAGGTGCCGGACTGGATCTTCATCCCCGGCGGCAACCTGGGCAACGTCTCGGCGCTCTACAAGGGCCTCGAGGAGATCATGGCCCTGGGCATCATCAACCGCATGCCGCGCATCGTCTGCTGCCAGGCCGAGGCCGCCAATCCGCTCTACCTCGCCTACAGGAGCGGCTGGAAGGAGTTCCATCCGATCCAGGCCAAGGACACCCAGGCGAGCGCGATCCGCATCGGCGACCCGGTCAGCCGCATCAAGGCGATGAAGGCGCTGATGAAGTGGAACGGCGCGGTCGAGCAGGCGAGCGAGCAGGAGCTGGCCGACGCCTGCGCCATGGCCGACCGCACCGGCCTGTTCAACTGCCCGCACACCGGCGTGGCCCTGGCCGGGCTGATCAAGTTCGCCCAGCGCGGCGAGGTCAAGGCCAAGGACCGGGTGGTGGTGGTGTCGACCGCGCACGGGCTGAAGTTCGGCGAGGTCAAGGCCGCCTACCACACCGGCAAGGCCGCCTTCCCGGCCCGCTTCGCCAACCCGCCGAGCGAACTGCCGGCGCAGGCCAGCGCGGTCTACGACGCGGTCATGCGCCACGTCGACAGCGGCCGCAAGGCCTGAATGCCGCTCCGCCTGGCAGCGCTGCTGGTGCTGGCCGGGGCGCTCGCCGCCGCCGAGCCGGTGGCCTGCCCGGGCGAACCGCTGACCGCGGCGGTGGCGCGTCTGGCCGGGGCCGGGCTCGACCCCGCCGAACCCGATGCCGGCCTGCTGGTCGAGGCCGCCGCCCAGCCGGTGGTGCTGGCCCTGGCCGGCGGCGACCCGGCGGCCGCACGCCAGGCCCTGGCCCACGCCGCCGGCGCCTGGCTGGTGCAGGCCGCCGATGGCCACTGGACCTGCACCCGCGCCCGCCACCTGCCCATGGGCCGCGCCCAGGTGCGGGTGGTGCCCAGCGCCCTGCGCGACCGCCTGGAACTGGAGCCGGTGGTGGTGGCGCTGATGGAACCCTGGATCGGCGCCCTGGGGGGCGTCGCCTACCACCCGGTCGACGGCTCTTGGACCGCCACCCTGGACGCCACCGGCCACGCCCAGCTCATCGCCGTGCTCACCGCCTGCGAACGCCCGGCCCCGTGGGCGCCG
>JAKLKR010000135.1 GCA_023150565.1 Planctomycetota bacterium | reverse complement strand
CACTCACCATCAACCATTAACCTGAAACCACACAATGACCTACGACCTAGTCATCATCGGCGCCGGGCCCGGCGGCTACGTCTGCGCCATCCGCGCCGCCCAGCTGGGCATGAACGTGGCGATCGTCGAGCAGCGCGCCGCCGCCGGCAAGCCGCGCCTGGGCGGCACCTGCCTGAACGTGGGCTGCATCCCCTCCAAGGCGCTGCTCGACTCCTCCGAACGCTTCGCCGACGCCGGCAGGCACTTCGCCGCCCACGGCATCGTCATCGAGGCTCCCCGCCTCGACCTCGGCAAGCTGATGAAGCGCAAGGACCAGGTGGTCGACCAGCTGGTCTCTGGCATCGCCATGCTGATGAAGAAGAACAAGGTCACCGTGCTCAGCGGGCGCGGTGAACTGCTCGGCAGCGGCCGGGTGGCGGTGCTGGCCGCCGACGGCGCGCGCAGCGAGGTCGCCGCCAGGCAAGTGGTGCTGGCCATGGGCTCGCTGCCGGTCGAGATCCCCGCCCTGCCGCTCGACGGCGAGCGGGTGGTGACCTCGGACCAGGCCATCGCCTTCCCGGCGGTGCCCAAGCGCCTGGTGGTGGTGGGCGGGGGCGTGATCGGGCTCGAACTGGGGTCGGTGTGGGCGCGCCTGGGCGCCGAGGTCACGGTGGTGGAGTTCCTGCCCCAGATCCTGCCCTTCTGCGACGCCGACGTCGCCGCGGAGGTGCAGAAGGTGCTGACCAAGCAGGGCCTGCGCTTCGCCCTCGGCACCAAGGTGACCGGCTGCGAGCGCCGCGGCGACGACATGGTGGTCAAGGCGGTGGGCGCCGACGGCGCGGCGGTGGAGTTCACCGGCGAGCGCGTGCTGGTGGCGGTCGGACGCAAGCCCTGCGCCGGCGGTGCCGGCCTGGAGGCGGCCGGGGTGGCGCTGAACGAGCGCCGGCGCATCCAGGTCGACGCCCGCTTCCAGACCAGCGTGGCCGGGGTCTATGCCATCGGCGACCTCATCGACGGGCCGATGCTGGCGCACAAGGCCGAGGAGGAGGGCGTGGCCCTGGCCGAGCTGCTCGCCGGGCAGAAGCCGGTGATCGACCACCACCTCATCCCCAACGTGGTCTACACCCATCCCGAGGTCGCCACCGTCGGCCTGACCGAGGCCGAAGCGAAGAAGGCAGGGCGGGCGGTGAAGGTGGGTCGCTTCCCGTTCATCGCCAACGGCCGCGCCAAGGCCGCCGGCGAGGTCGATGGCTTCGTCAAGATCATCACCGACGCCGCCACCGACCGGGTGCTGGGCGGGGCGATCGTCGGCCCGCGCGCCAGCGACCTGCTGGGCGAGATCACCACCACCATGGTCTACGGCGGCAGCAGCGAGGACATCGCCCGCACCTGCCACAGCCACCCGACCTTCTCGGAGGCGGTGAAGGAGGCGGCGCTGGCGGTCGACGGCCGCGCGCTGCACGCCTGAGAGGGTGTGATCAACCACGAATTGGCTGGGTTTGGAATGCCAAATGCTGGAATGTTGGAATGCTGGAATACGCAGCGAGATGGTTTTCTTGGCCATTCCAGCATTCCAGCATTCGGCATTCGCCCCCCTGGCTTATTCACGGCCTCTGAGGAGGCTCAGCGGCCGGTCTTGCCGGTGATGGCCCGGCCGATGCGCCGGTGCTCGCCGAGCGCCGCCTCGGGCAGCTGGCGCGCGCCCAGCTGCCCCTTGCCCTCCAGCCCACCCGGCCACAGGTAGCCGATCAGCGCCACCACCTCGGGGTCCTGGGCGGCCAGGCGGTGGTAGCTCGCCGCCACCGCGCCCATGGCTTCCGGCGCATAGCCGGCAGGGCCATAGGCGGGCAGCCATTGCGCCTCGAACACCACCGCGATGCGCTGGTCCGGACGCGACCGCCGGGCCTTCAAGCGCGTGAACTGCTCGCGGTAGGCGGCATCCCGCTCGGGATCGGGCACTCCGTAGCGGTCGAATCCGATCCAGTCGACCTGGCTCGGCACCACCAGGCGGTCGATGACCGGCCACGCCTCGATCACCAGCAGCGGGACGGTGGGCAGCGACTCCTTGACCAGCGCCGCCTGGGTCGCCAGCTCCTCGGCCGCGATCCCGTTCCACACCGGTTCGTCGGCCAGGTAGACGCAGGCGAGCTTCGCGGCCTGATCCGCCAGGCGATTCACCTGCAGGAACCGCTGCCAGCGCTCGCGGCAGTCCCGGCGCAGGCGCAGGTCGACTGTGCTGCCGGTGGCTTCGAGCGGCGGATCGGCCCGTTCATAGAACAGGGCCGACACGTCGAGCGCCGCCGCCACCCGGCTGCGCGCCATGTCGCCGAGCCGCCGCTCGACCGCCTCGTCCGGGGCGTGCACGGCCAGGTGGGCGAGATTGGTGAAGTCCGCCACTTCATCCAAGTAGCAGGTCTTGGCCACCTGGTCATGGGGATCGTCCCAGCCGGCATCGACCGCCGTGTAGCCGAACCAGCGCAGCCCCGGCCCCGCGCCCTCGGCTGCGATCAGGCTGATCACGGGGATGAGGAGCAGGCCGAGCCAGCGCATGCACCCATGGTGGCGGAACCTGGCGCGGCGCCAGGGAACCATCTCGCATGGGCATCCCGGCCCGCCTGCTGTGCCGGCGCCTCGGATCCGTAGGGTTCCGCCCACCGTGAACCAGCCCGCCGCCGCCACCGTCCCCACCACCTGGTCCGAGATCGGCTACGCGGTCCGCCGCAACCTGGTCCCCGGACTGTGCCTGTGGAGCTTCGCCGCGGCCCTGGTGGCCTGCTATTACCTGCTGCCGGCGACGCGCGGCTGGTGGGACGGCATCGGCACATTCAAAGCCGGCACCGGACTGTGGTTCGCCTTCATCGCCACCGTCGTCACCACCTGCTTCCTGCCCATGGCGATCATCGCCCTGATGGGCCTGGGCCGGCGCGACCGGCTGGGCTGGCGGCTGTCCGCCGGGGTGCTGTTCTGGGGCTGGCGCGGGATCGAGGTCGACCTGCTCTACCGCGGCCAGGCCTGGCTGTTCGGCGACGGCCACGATGCCGCCACCATCGCCTGCAAGGTCGCCTTCGACCAGTTCATCTACTGCCCGCTGTGGGCGGTGCCGAACGTCGCCCTCGGCCTGCGCTTCCTCGACCGCGGCGCCTCGTGGAGCGCCTTCCGCGAAGGGCTGGACTGGCGCACCGCCCGCCACCTGTGGTGGTCGACCATGCTCGCCACCTGGATGGTGTGGATCCCCGCCACCTCGCTGATCTACAGCCTGCCGGTGCCGCTGCAGTTCCCGCTGTTCTCGCTGGTGTCCTGCTTCGGGGTGCTGGTGGTGACGCTGCTGGTGTCCAGGCGCTGAGGCGCCGGCGGACGCGGCTTGGGCGGCGGCGGGCGCAAGGGGCCGTTGAAGCGCATGGCGCCGTCGATCCCCTCCGCCAGCCAGGCCTCGGCGGCGGCGGCGGCCTTGGCCACCAGGGCGGCGGCGTCCTCGCGCTGGTCGGGGGCGAAGCGGCCGAGCACGAAGCCGACCTGGTCCACTCCCGGCGGCAGCGGGCCCATGCCCAGGCGCAGGCGCGGATAGGCGCGGCCGAGCCGGGCCTCGATGTCGCGCAGGCCGTTGTGGCCGCCGGCCGAGCCCTCGCCACGCACGCGGATGTCGCCCAGGGCGAGATGGAGGTCGTCGACCACCACCAGCAGCTCGGCCGGGGTCAGCTTGTGGAAGGCCAGCAGCGCCTGCGCCGCCTCGCCGCTGCTGTTGACGTAGGTGGTGGGCTTCACCAGCAGCAGCTTGCCGGCCGGGCCGGCAGCCTCGGCCACCAGGGCGTTCCATTTCCTGGCCCAGCGTCCGGCCGCCAGCCGGGTGGCGAGCAGGTCGACCACCATGAAGCCGAGGTTGTGGCGGGTGCCGTCATACTCGGCGCCGGGGTTGCCGATCCCGAGGATCACACGCATGGGCGCGCAGCCTGGGACCAGGACAGGCGGCACAAGCCGCCGGTAACCGGCGGCCCGGCCTGCCGTAGATGCGGGCATGACCTCCTTCCTGCTCTGCTGCCTCGCCCTCGCCTCGCTTGCGGTGGCGGCCCTGTTCTGCCTCGACCCCCTCACCCTGCTCGGCCTGCTGGCCGGACTGGCGGCCGGGGTCGCCGGGCTGGCGGCGGGGCTGGTCGCAATGGCCGCCGCCGGCGGCGCCCTGCTGCTGGTGCTGGTGGCGGTCGCGGCCCTGCTCGCCCTGCCCTTCCTGCTGGTGGCGGCCTCGGGCTGGCTGCTGTGCCGCTGCTGCCGCTGATCTGGACCGGCGCGCCCCGGCGCTAGCCTGCGCGCGTGGACGTGCCGCCTCTGTCGTCGCGATCGTTCTCGGCCACCCGGTGGAGCATGGTGTCGCTCGCCGCCGGCGACGATCCCGCCGCGCGCGAGGCCCTGTCGTGGCTGTTCCGTGCCTATTGGGAGCCGCTGCGCGCCCATGCCGCCCGCCGCGGCTGGCGCGAGGCCGAGGACGCGGTGCAGGACTTCTGGGTGCTGCTGCTCGAGCGCGGGGCGATCGCCGCCGCCGACCCCCAGCGCGGACGCTTCCGCACCTGGCTGCTGGCCTGCCTCGACCACCACCTCGCCGACCGCGCCTCGGCCCGCGACGCGCTCAAGCGCGGCGGAGGCAGGGTCATCGCCAGCCTGCCGCCCGAGGAGATTTTTGAGAACTACAGCGAGCCCGGCGACCCCACCCGCAGCTTCGACCGCGCCTGGGCCGAGACCCTGCTCGGGCGGGCGCGCGACCGCCTGCTGCGCGAGGGCGGCGAGGGCGCGGCGCGCAACCGCTGCGAGCGCCTGATGGCGTTCCTGGCCCAGAACGGCGATGCCGCCGCCTATGCCGCCGCCGGCGCCGAGCTGGGCATGAGCGAGGGCGCGGTGAAGGTGGCGGAGACCCTGTCGGATCCCACCCCGGCGGCGATCGACACCGAGCTGGGCGACCTGCTGGCGGCGCTGAAGGCGTAACCCGGGATGGCCGCCGCCGTACAACCCGCCATGGAACCAGCCGCCCTGGCCGGGCTGATCTCGACCGGCATCAGCCTGGGCGGCGCCAGCTCATCCCAGCCCGGGGCGTGGACTCCGCCCGATCCTGCCGAGCTGGCCGGGGTGGTGCCGCACCTGGCGGTCGAGGAGCTGATCGGCGCCGGGGCGATGGGCGCGGTCTACCGCGCGCGCCAGGTCCATCTCGACCGCGCGGTGGCGCTCAAGATCCTCGCCCCCGCCCTCGGTTCCGACCCCGCCTTCGCCGCCCGCTTCCGCCGCGAGGCGCGCGTGCTGGCCCGCCTCGACCATCCCCACATCGTGCGCCTGCACGACGCCGGCGAGTCCTGCGGCTGGCTGTACCTGGTGCTCGAGCTGGTGGACGGCGCCAGCCTGCGCGAGGTGCTGCGCACCGGCAGCTTCTCGCCCGCCGAGGCCCTGCGCCTGGCACCGCAGCTGTGCGAGGCGCTGGGCTACGCCCACGCCCACGGGGTGGTGCACCGCGACCTCAAGCCCGAGAACATCCTGGTTGACGGCGAGGGCCGCCTGCGCATCGCCGACTTCGGGCTGGCCAAGCTGGTCGAGAGCCGGCCAGGCACCCAGGCCCTCACCGGCAGCGGGCAGCTGCTCGGCACCGCCGCCTACATGGCGCCCGAACAGGTGGCGGGCGCAGGCGAGGTCGACCACCGCGCCGACCTCTATTCGCTCGGCGTGGTGCTGTACGAGATGCTCACCGGCCATCTGCCGCTCGGGCGCTTCGAGCCGCCCTCGCGCCAGAGCGGGGTCGACGTGCGCCTCGACGAGGTGGTGCTGCGCGCGCTGGAACGCGAACCGGCGCGGCGCTGGCAGCAGGCCGGCGACCTGGGCGCCGCCATGGGCCAGGCGGTCGCCCCCGCCGCCGCCACCGAACCGGTGCTGCCGGCGCTGGCCGCCCGGCGGCCGCTGCCGCCCATGCTGCGGCGCTTCGCCGAGGTCGCCGCCCCGCTGATGCCGCTGGCGCCGGCGGTGGCCGCCGCCGGCGGCGGCGCCGCGGTGGCGCTGGTGGCGGGGACCGACTTCTCGTGGTGGGGCAAGGCCGGGGTGCTGCTGCTGGCGCTGTTGCTGCTCACCCCGTTGCTGTCCGACGAGGAGCGCGAGGTGCCGCGGCGCTCGCTGCGTCTGCTTCGTCGCCAGCCGGACGGTGCCCGCCTGTTCGGCATCTGCACCGGGCTGGCGGAATGCACACCCCACCCCGTCTGGGCCTGGCGCCTCGCCTTCCTGCTCGCGCTGCCGGTCGGGGGCCTGGGCCTGCTCGCCTACAGCGGCCTGTGGCTGGCGCTGCCGGGCGAGGATGAGCCGCGCCCTCGCGGCTGAGGTGCTAAAGGCCGACTGCCGGTGGCCACCCAGGTGGTTTCACCTAGCGTGACGGCGCTGGCCTGGAATCAGCCCGAGGTCCACATGCCCTTCCTGCGCACCGCCTCCGCCCTGCTTCTCGCCGCCGCCGCCGTCGCCCCCGCACCTGCGGCCGAGAGCAGGCCGAACATCGTCTTCATCTTTGCCGACAACCTCGGCTATGGCGAACTCGGGTGCTACGGCGGCGGCGTGATGCGCGGAGCCCCTACTCCGCGCATCGATGCGCTGGCCGCCCAGGGCACCCGCCTGACCAACATGAACATGGAGCCCCAGTGCACTCCCAGCCGGGCGAGCATGCTGACGGGGCGCTGGGCCATCCGCAGCGGCTGCCATTCGGTGCCGTTCGGTGGTGGCGCCGACGGTCTCACCCGCTGGGAGGTCACCATCGGCGAGGTGCTGTCGGAGGCCGGCTACGCCACCGGCTACTTCGGCAAATGGCACCTGGGCAGCGACCAGGGCCGCCATCCCACCGATCAGGGGTTCGACCAGTGGTTCGGCATCCCGCGCACCAGCGACGAGTCGCTGTGGCCGGTCACCCCCGGTTATTCGCCCGACATCCTCCCGGTCGAACACGTGCTCGAAGGGGAGCGCGACCAGCCCAGCCGCGACCTGGGGATCTACGATCTGGAGCGCCGCCGGCAGATCGACGGCGAGATCACCCGGCGTTCGGCCGACTTCATCGCCCGCCAGGCCAAGGCCGGCAGACCCTTCCTGGCCTGCATCTCGCTGACCCAACCGCACCTGCCGACCGAGCCAGGCCCGGCCTGGAAGGGCCGCACCGGTCACGGCAACTGGGCCGACATGCTGGCCGAGATGGACCATCACGTGGGTGAACTGCTGGATGCCATCGACCAGGCCGGGGCGGGCGACAACACCGTGGTGGTGTTCACCAGCGACAACGGTGCGGAATTCACCCGTCCGTGGGACGGATGCTCCGGCCCCTGGCGCGGACAGTACTTCACCGCGCTCGAAGGCGGTCTGCGGGTGCCCTTCCTGGTGCGCTGGCCCGGCAAGGTGCCGGCCGGACGGGTGAGCAACGAGGTGATGCACGGGGTCGACCTGTTCGCCACCTTCGCCGGGCTGGGGGCAGGACGCATCCCCGCCGACCGGCCGATCGACAGCCGGGACCAGCGCGACTTCCTGCTCGGCCGCAGCCAGAAATCGGCACGGGACTCCTTCCTGGTCTTTGTCGGCGACCGCCTCCAGGCCGCCAAATGGCGCAACTACAAGCTGCACTTCTACCGCCAGGACACCATGGTCGACCCCCCGGTGCGCTACCCGGTGCCGATGGTCTGCAACCTGTTCACCGACCCGCGCGAGGAGAAGCCCGGGCTGACCGCCTGGGTGGTGGCACCGGTGATGAAGATGGTGGAGGAATACGAGGCGAGCGTGCGGCGCTTCCCCAACATCCCCATGGGCACCCCCGACCCCTACATCCCGCCCCGTTGAGCACTCACCTTTCCCGGGGCACCGCCTGCACCCGCCGCCACCACCGTCCTGGCGGCAGGCCGCGGCAGCGGACGAACCAGCTGTTGAAGCACTGCGCATCGGCGAGGCCGCAGCGGCCAACGCCGCGTGACCCTACATCGGCCGCGGCTCGACCGGGCCGCCCAGCCAGGGCAGCAGGTCGGCGGCGGGCGGCGCCGACAGCTTGAGCACCCCGCCGGCGGGGTGGGGGATCTCGAGGGTCCAGGCGTGCAGGCCGTGGCGGCGCAGGGCGCGATCGCCCTCCTTGGCGTTGAGCGGCCACTGCCCGCTGCGCCCATAGAGGGCATCGGCCAGGATGGGGTGCCCGGCGTGGGCCAGGTGCACGCGGATCTGGTGGGTGCGGCCGGTGCGCGGGCGCGCCTCGACCACGCTGAAGCCGGTGTTGCGGCGCAGCACCACGCAGGAGGTGTGGGCCTCGCGCGCATCGCCCTCGCCCTCGTTGCGCACCGCGCGCTTGCGGAAGTCGCGGGGGTGGCGGCCGATCCAGCCGTCGCATAGGAAGAAGTCGGCGCGCGGGTGGCCGGCGGCGAGGGCGAGGTAGCGCTTCTTGACCCGTCGCTCCTTGAACGCGGCCTGGAGGAAGACCAGGGCGGCGGCGGTGCGCGCCACCACCATCACCCCCGAGGTGTCGGCATCGAGGCGGTGCACGATCCCCGGGCGCCAGCCCTCGCCGCCGGGCAGGTGGGTGCCGTAGCGCCCCAGCAGGGCGTTGACCAGGGTGCCGCGCAGATGGCCGATGGCGGGATGGACCACCATCCCGGCGGCCTTGTCGACCGCGATCAGGTGCTCGTCCTCGTGCAGGATGGTCAGCGGGATGTCCTCCGGGCAGGCCTCCATCGGCTCCGCCTCGGGCACCTCCAGGGTCACCACCTCGCCGCCGTCGAGAAACCAGCCCGACTTCACCCGGCCCGGGTCTATGGTGCAGCAGCCGTCCTTGATCAGGCGGTCGACCAGCGAACGGGTGCACCCTTCGAGCGCCTCGCTCAGCCAGACGTCGAGGCGCTTGCCCTTGGCTTCGGGGGGGACGGTCAGGGTGTGGAGCATGGGGGCCGGACGGGAAAGGAGGAAGTGTGAAGGAGGAAGGAGGAAGGGATGCAGATCCCCGTGCCATGCTGTCCGCATGCCCCAAGGCACAACCTGCAGGACCTGGCGCAGACACAGGATGCGAGAGCCGCAATCCTTCCTCCTTCCTCCTTCCTACTTCCTCCTTTCAATCCCAGCCCATGCCCGTCCCGCATATGTCCCCCGCCCCCGGTGAACGCATCCTGCGCTTCGTCGGCGACCGCGCGCTGTTCCGCATCGACCTCGACGGCGGCGCCCCCGACGGCTGGCGCGCCTTCCTGCGCACCGACCTCGGCCGGGCCCGGGTGCAGCGCGACGAGCTGGTGGCGAGCCTGGCCGGGCGCGCGACCTTCGCCGGGGACTCCTGGCGCGACATCCCCCTGCACCGCGGCAGCAACGGCTGGGCCCTCGACCTGCCGCTGGTCGAGACTGGCTGGTTCCGCGCCAAGGCCTGCCTGGTCGACCGCGAGGGCCGCCAGCACTGGCCGGCGGGCGGCGACGTCGGGCTGTCGGTCCACCCCGACTGCTACCGCACCGCCAACCTGGCCTACTGCGCCTTCCCGCGCATGTTCGGCCCCACCAAGGCCGCTCCCGCCACCCGCAACGCCCTGGTCGACGACCACCTCACCGCCTTCGACCGCCACGGCTTCACCGTCATCCCGCCGTCGGGCACCCTGCGCGACCTCAAGGCCCAGATCCCTCACATCGCCGACCGCCTGGGCTGCACCGTGCTGCACCTGCTGCCGCTCGGCCCCACCCCCACCGTGCATGCGCGCTTCGGCCGCTACGGCAGCCCCTACGCCAGCCAGGATCTCACCGCCATCGATCCCGCGCTGGTGGAGTTCGACCGCCGCACCACCGCCGTCGACCAGTTCCGCGAACTGGCCGACGCCGCCCACCTGCACGGCTGCCGGGTGGTGCTGGACATCGTCATCAACCACACCGGCTGGGGCTCGACCCTGCTCAACAGCCACCCGGAGTGGTTCAAGCGCGACGCCGACGGCGCCTTCCACAGCCCGGGCGCCTGGGGCAACACCTGGGCCGACCTGGTCGAGCTGGAGCACCACCGCAATCCCGCCCTGTGGGAGGAGGTCGCCGCCGCCCTGCTGGTGTGGTGCCGGCGCGGGGTCGACGGCTTCCGCTGCGATGCCGGCTACATGGTGCCGCTGCAGGCCTGGCAGTACATCATCGCGCGCGTGCGCCAGGAGTTCCCCGAGGCGCTGTTCCTGCTCGAGGGCCTGGGCGGCGGCTGGGACGCCACCGCCGCGCTGCTCAGCGAAGGCGGCATGCAGTGGGCCTATTCCGAGCTGTTCCAGAACTTCAGCGGCGGCGAGGTGGCGCGCTACCTCGACCACTGCTCGGCCAACGCCGGCCTCGGCCTGCTGGTGCACTACAGCGAGACCCATGACAACGACCGCCTGGCAAAGCGCGGCAAGGCCTGGTCGCTCAACCGCAACCGCCTGTGCGCGCTCGCCAGCCGCAACGGCGGCTTCGCCTTCAGCGCCGGGGTCGAATGGCTGGCGGCCGAGAAGCTCGAGGTGCATCAGAGCCGCGGCCTGAACTGGGGCGCCGAGGACAACATCGTCGACGAGCTGGCGCGGCTCGGGCGCCTGCTCGCCCACCATCCGGCCTTCTTCGACGGCGCCGCCATCGAGCGCCTGGGCCCGGCCGACGAGCCGGTGCTGGCCCTGCGCCGCACCGCCGCCGACGGCGGCGACCCGGTGCTGGTGCTGGTCAACACCGACCCCCTGCAGGCGCGGACCATCCAGCTCGCCGGCAACCTGTGGCGCGCCCTCGGCCAGCCGCGCATCGACCTGCTCGGCCAGGACCCGCCGCCGCTGAAGGACCTCGGCGACGACCGCTTCGAGCTGACCCTGCCCGCCGCCGGCACCTGCTGCCTGGCCGCCACCGCGGTGGTGGCCGACGGCGACGCCTACCGCCGCGCCCGCGCCCAGGCCGCCTGGGCCTACGGCTGCCTGGCCCGGCTGGTGGCGGTCGAGCACCTCGGCCCCTGCCACTGGCGCGCGCTCGCCGCCTGGGTGGCCGCCGACCCGGTGCGCTTCCTCGCCGCCGCCGGCCATCTCGATCCCGAGGCGGCGCAGACCGATCTGCTCGCCGCCCTCGGCCAGGCCGCCAACCGCCGCGACCTGCCGCCGGTGGTGCGCTGGGGCCTGGCCGACACCACCCGGGTGGTGCCGGTGCCGCCCGGGCACTGGCTGCTGCTCAAGGATTCCGCCCCCTTCGCCGCCACCCTCGAACGCCCCGGCCAGCCGCCCCTCCAGCTGCGCTCGGTCGAGGTCGACGAGGGCCACATCGCCAGCTTCCCGCCCGGCCACGAATCCGGCGACGCGGTGGTGGCGATGCAGCGCTTCGCCGCCGGCGGCGGCCGGGTCGCGGGCGCGGTGCGCCTGCTCGCCACCGTGCCCGACGGGGCGGCGCGCAACGCCCGCCCGACGGTGGCGCTGCTCACCAACGGCATCGGCGGGATGGCGCGCCTGGGGGTCGACTTCGGCCGGGTGCAATCCAAGTACGACTGCGCCCTCGGCGCCAACCTCCACCCCGAGGCGCCCAGCGACCGCCACGTGCTGGTCAAGCGCGTGCGCGCCTGGCTCAACGCCGACGGCTTCATCACCCCGCTCGACGGCAGCCAGCTGGAGCGCTTCCAGCCCGGACCGCCGGCGCAGTGGTCGTTCACCGCCCGCGCCGGCGACGGGCGCACGGTGCGCATCGACCTCGCCGCCGACATGCTCGCCGGGCGCAACACCACCGTGCTGCGCTTCCTGCGCCCCGAGGAGCCGCCCGCCCGCGGGCGCGACCTGCCCGACCGCCGCGAGGTGCGCCTGGTGCTGCGCGTCGACTGCGAGGATCGCGGCTTCCATAACGAGACCCAGCGCTCGCCCGCCGCCGAGCAGTGGTTCCGCGGCTGCACCACCACCACCGGCGACCGCCCCGGGTTCGCCTTCGCCCCCGCCGGCGACCGCCGGCTGCGGGTGTGGAGCGACGCCGGCCGCTACCACCCCGGCGAGGAATGGAGCACCGACCTCCCGCACCCGGTCGAGGCCAGCCGCGGCATGCGCGACCGCGGCGACGCCTGGAGCCCGGGCTGGTTCGAGATCCCGCTGATCCGTGGCAAGGAGGCCACCCTGGTGCTGTGCGCCGATGCCGAGGACCCGCCCGCGGCCGCCGTCAAGCGCTTCATCGCCGACCGCTTCCGCCTGGTCAACGCCGCCATGACCCGCCCCGGGCTGGCCAACGAGGACCTCTTCGGCCAGCGCCTGGCCATCGCCCTGCAGAGCTACGTGGTGCGGCGCGGGGCCGGGCGCACGGTGATCGCCGGCTATCCCTGGTTCCTCGACTGGGGCCGCGACACCTTCATCTGCTGCCGCGGCCTGCTCGCCGCCGGCATGGCCGACGAGGTCCGCCACATCCTGCTCACCTTCGCCGGCTTCGAGCAGGGCGGCACGCTGCCCAACCTGCTCAACGGCGACACCGCCACCAACCGCGACACCAGCGACGCCCCCTTGTGGTTCGCCCTGGTGTGCGATGAGGCCGCCGCCGCCCTCGGCGACGGCCTGTGGCAGGAACGCGCCCGCGACGGCCGCACCCTGGTCGAGGTGGTGCGCAGCATCGCCGGCGGCTACCTGCACGGCACCGCCAACGGCATCCGCGTCGACGCCGCCAGCGGCCTGGTGTGGAGCCCGCCGCACTTCACCTGGATGGACACCAACTACCCCGCCGGCACCCCGCGCGCGGGCTATCCGATCGAGATCCAGGCCCTGTGGGCGCGCCTGCTGCGCCTGCTCGACCGCCTCGGCGCCCCCCTGGCGGGCGACCATGGCCCGTGGTGGGCGCTGGCCGAACGGGTGCAGGGGCAGATCCTGGCGCGCTTCTGGCTGCCCGAGCGCGGTTGGCTGTCGGACTGCCTGTTCGCCCCCGAGGGCACCCCGGCCGCGGCCGCGGTCGCCGACACCTCGTTGCGCCCGAACATGCTGCTGGCGGTGTCGCTCGGCCAAGTCGGCGGCGAACCGGCGCGGCGCTGCTGCGCCGCCGCCGCGCGCTGGCTGCTGGTGCCGGGGGCGATCCGCTCCCTCGCCCCGCTGCCGGTGAGCCCGCCCCTGGCCATCCACGGCGCCGACGGCCGCCTGCTCAACGACCCCGAGCGCCCCTACTGCGGCCGCTACGAGGGCGACGAGGACACCCGGCGCAAGCCGGCCTACCACAACGGCACCGCCTGGACCTGGCAGCTGCCGGTGTTCTGCGAGGCCCTCGCCGCGGCCTGGGACCGCAGCGACGCCGCGGTCGAGGCCGCGCGCGCCTACCTCGGCAGCATGGACCGCCTGCTCGGCGAGGGCTGCGCCGGGCAGCTGCCCGAGATCATCGACGGCGACGCCCCCCACGCCCAGCGCGGCTGCGACGCCCAGGCCTGGGGCGTGTCCGAAGCCCTGAGGGTATGGAAGCAGCTGGGCATGCCCGGCTGCCAGGACTGATTGAGGAAAGGAGGAAGTCAGAAGGAGGAAGGAGGAAGGCCCGTATCCCGGACCAGGGTCGGATGCGAGGTCCGCGCTTCCTCCTTCCTCCTTCCTCCTTCTGACTTTCTTCCACTGCCCTTGACCCCAAGCCCCCCACCGCATCATCCCCGCCCCATGTCCACCGGCCCCGTTGCGACAAGCGGTCTCGTCCGCTCCTGGCCGGAGGGCTTCATCGACGAACTCCCGGAGAAGGACTGGCTGGTGCTGCATGCCCGGCCGCGCCAGGAGAAGGTGCTCACCGCGGAGTTGCAGCGCATCAAGCGTCCCTGGGTGCTGTTCATGGAGAAGCGCGTGCGGCGCTACCAGAACAAGGGCACCCAGGTGTCCGAGGTGCCGCTGATCGGCGGCTACGTCTTCTGCCACGCCCCGATCGAGACCAAGTTCGACATCTACCGCACCGAGCGCGTGGTCAACATCATCGAGGTGCGCGAGCCCAGGCAGCTCGCCATCGATCTGCGCTCCCTGCGCGGGCTGATCGAGCGCAGCACCGCCCCGCTGGTGATCCGCCCGGAACTGGTGCCAGGAACCCCGGTGGTGATCCGCTCAGGGATGTTCTCAGGCGTCCAGGGCATCGTCACCCGGCGCCAGGGCAAGGCCCGGCTGGCGGTCAACATCCAGGCCCTCGGCACCGCGGTCGAGGTCGAACTGGAAGCCGACTTCGCCGAACTCGCCAACACCCCCCCGCTACCGACGCCATTGCCGGCGCCGGCCGCCCCGGCCTGACCGTCGGCGCGCAGGGCCATGCGAGCGCCGCACCTCACAGCCCCCACCTTCCTCTTGGCGCGCCCGGTGCCCGGTCCACACTCGCCGGGATGAGCGCTTCGGACCAACTCCTGCAGCATGCCGCCGCTTGGCGTACCCCGCTCGCGTTGGGCGCCAGCGCCGCCACGGCCACGGCAGCCGGGTGCGCCCTGCTCGCCTGGTGGCTGCGCGCCAGCGAGGCCGGCAGCCTG
>JAKLKR010000134.1 GCA_023150565.1 Planctomycetota bacterium | reverse complement strand
AGGGGCGCGTCTGCCATTTCAAATGGTCTGCGCGCGTCCACCCCCCTGCCACCTCCCACCAGGCGGCGCCCAGCGCCGCCTACTTCGCCAGGCCGAGGCGCTCGCCGCGGTAGTTGCCCTGCTGGATGGCACGCACCCAGGGCTGGTTGTCGAGGTACCATCGCACCGTCTTGCGGATGCCGGTCTCGAAGGTCTCGGCCGGCTTCCAGCCCAGCTCGCGCTCGAGCTTGGTGGCGTCGATGGCATAGCGCAGGTCGTGGCCGGGGCGGTCCTTGACGTAGGTGATGAGCGACTGGTAGCCGCCCGCGCGTCCGCTCGGACGCTGCTCCTCGAGCACCTCGCACACCAGCTTGACGATGGCGATGTTGGTCCACTCGTTGAAGCCGCCGACGTTGTAGGTGCAGCCGGGGGGGCCCTTGCGCACGATCAGGTCGATGGCGCGGGCGTGGTCGACCACGTACAGCCAGTCGCGCACGTTCAGGCCCTTGCCGTAGACCGGCAGCGGCTTGCCGTCGAGGGCGTTCATGATCATCAGCGGGACGAGCTTCTCGGGGAAGTGGTACGGCCCGTAGTTGTTCGAGCAGTTCGACAGGCTCACCGGCAGGCCGTAGGTGCGCTGCCAGGCGCGCACCAGGTGGTCGCTGGCGGCCTTGCTGGCGCTGTAGGGGCTGGAGGGGTCGTAGGAGGTGGTCTCGGTGAACAGCCCGGTGTCGCCCAGCGAGCCGTAGACCTCGTCGGTGGAGACGTGGTGGAAGCGCACGTCCTGGCGGTCGCCCCACACCTTGCGCGCGCCCGCGAGCAGGGTGAAGGTGCCCATGACGTTGGTGCGCACGAACACGTCGGGGCCGTCGATCGAGCGGTCGACATGGCTCTCGGCGGCGAGGTGGATGAGGGTGTCGGCCTTGAAGTCGCCGAGCGCCTGGTCGACCGCGGCGCGGTCGCAGATGTCGGCCTTCACCAGCGCGAAGCGCTTGCCGTATTTCGCGTCCAGGCCGGCGAGGTTGGCCGGGTTGCCGGCATAGGTGAAGGCGTCGTACACCACCACCGTCAGCTCGGGGTGGGTGGCGAGCAGGTGGTGGACCAGGTTGGAGCCGATGAAGCCGGCGCCGCCGGTCACCAGCGCGACGCGCGGGGTGTGGCCGGGGTAGGACCTGGGATCGATGGGGGCGGCGTGGGACATGGGGGGCTCAGAGTCCGGGGTGCTCGCGCAGGAATCGCTCCAGCGTCTCCTGCCAATGGGGCATGGCGGGCAGGCGGTGGATGCGCAGCGCCATCTTGTCGAGGCGGCTGTTGGCCGGGCGCGGGGCCGGGCGGGGATATTCGGCGGTGGTGCAGGGGACGATCCCGCGCGTCAGCCTGGCGGCGGCGAAGATCGCCTTGGTGAAGGCGAACCAGGTGGCGTCGCCCTCGCAGGTCAGGTGCACGGTGCCGACCAGGGGGTGCTCGATCAGGTGGAGCAGGCCGTCGGCCACCGCGTCGGTGCTGGTGGGGTTGCCGACCTGGTCGTCGACCACCTTGAGCGGGTCGCCGGCCTGGGCGCCGAACTTCAGCATGGTGTGCACGAAGCTCGGCCCGCCGGGGCCGTACAGCCAGGCGATGCGCGCCACCACATGGTCGCGGCAGTGGCGGCGCACGGCGTCCTCGCCGGCGAGCTTGCTGGCGCCGTAGACGGTGCGCGGGGCCGGGGCGTCCCACTCGTGGTAGGCGCGCTCGCCATCGCCGCGGAAGACGTAGTCGGTGGAGATGGCGATCACCCGCGCCCCCACCCGCTCGGCGGCCATGGCGACGTTGGCCGAGCCCACCGCGTTGATGGCGTAGGCGCGCTCGACCTCGGACTCGCACTTGTCGACCTGGGTGTGGGCGGCGCCGTGGATCACCACCTGCGGGCGCAGCTGGGCCAGGCAGGCGTGGGTGGCGCGCGCGTCGGTGATGTCGCATTCCTGGTAGTCGATCGCCACCACCTCGTGGCGGGACGCCAGGCGGCGGACCAGGGTGCGGCCGAGCATGCCCTTGCCGCCGGTGACGACTATCTTCATGGGTTCAGCCCTGCCAGGTGAGGAGGTCGGCGGCGGGCGCGGCGGCCAGCACCGGGAAGGTGGCGTCGCGCTGGTTGAGCTGCGGCTTCACCCCCACGTCGGGCCAGGCGATGCCGACCCCGGGATCATCCCAGCGGATGCCGCGCTCGGCGTCCTTGGACCAGTAGTCGGTGACCTTGTACTGCACCTCGGCGAGGTCGCTCACGGTCAGGAAGCCGTGGGCGAAGCCCTTGGGCACCCACAGCTGGCGCTTGTTGCGCTCGCTCAGCTCGACCCCGACCCACTTGCCGAAGGTCGGGCTGCCGCGGCGCACATCCACCGCCACGTCGAAGATCACCCCGGAGGTGCAGCGCACCAGCTTGTCCTGGGTGTTGCGCACCTGGTAGTGCAGCCCGCGCAGGATGCCGCGCGCCGAGCGGCTGTGGTTGTCCTGCACGAACACCGTGGGCAGGCCGGCGGCGGCGAAGCGCTGGGCGTTCCAGCTCTCATAGAACCAGCCGCGCTCGTCGCCGAACACGGTGGGTTCGCAGATCAGCACGCCGGGAAGGTCGGTGGGGATGAACTTCATGGGATCGTGGCAGGATGGGGGTGGCGACGGGTGGGCAACGCCCGGGAATGCCCTACGGCCGCTGGCGCGCCTCGGCCACCAGGCGGCGGAAGCGGGCCTCGTCGAGGTTGCGGATGTAGGCGGCGATGTCCCGCCACATGGCGTGGAAGCCGAAGCCGCCGTCGATCATCTCGGCGGCGGCGGCCTCGCGCGTCCAGCCCTCGGCCGCGACCCGGTACAGCGCCACCACCAGGCCGGTGCGGTCGGCGCCATGCTGGCAGTGGACCAGGATCGGGCGCCTGGCGGGATCCATCAGCGCCACCACCGCCCGCACCAGGGCGGGCTCGTCCGCCTCCCAGGCGTCGAGCGGCACCGCGACCAGGGTCAGGGGCAGGCCCTTGGCCTCGTCCTTGTCGTCGTGGTGGTGGCGCAGGTTGAGCACCGTGCGCAGGCCGAGGGCCTGCTGCATCGCCGCCAGCGCCTGGGCGTCGGGCTGAGCGCAGCGGTAGACTCCGGCCGCCACCTGATGCAGGTTCGCCGCCCCGGGGACCGCCACCGGCTTGGCCCAGGCGGGATCGCGCCCCGCCGCGGCGGTGGCGGGTTCGGCGGCCAGGGCCGATATCACCGCCATCATGACGCCGATGACCCGGGTCATTCCGCCCCCAGCACCTTGCTGCAGGCGGCCTCGAAGCGGCCGGTGACCTCGTCGAGGCGGTCGCGCGGCACATGGCCGACGTCGCGCCACTTGCGCTGCAGCTCGCGCACATCGTCCTTGAACCAGCGCGCGTTCTCGTGCTGGGCCAGCTCCTCGGCCTCCTGGATCATCGCCAGCTTGGCTTCTAGGTTCTTCTGCCGCTCGGCGTCGAGGGCGGCGAAGTGCTCCTTGAAGGAGGCGTAGACGCGGTCGCAGGCGGCGCGCCAGCGCGACCACAGCTCGTCCATGCGCTCGCGCGGCACGTGGCCGATGTTCTTCCAGGAGTCCTGCAGCGACTTGACCTGCTTGAGCACCTCGGGGGTGGGCCGGCTGGGCGACTCGCCGCGCTGCGCCGCCTCGACCTGGGCGGCGAGGTCCTCGGCGGCCACGATCAGCGCCAGCTTGCGGTTGAGGTTGTCGACGCGCTCGGCGTGCAGGGCGTCGAACTCGGCCCGGCGGGCCTTGAAGAAGCCGTCGCAGAGGGCGCGGAAGCGCGTCCACACCTCCTCGTCGCGCTCGCGCGGCACCGGGCCGATGGCCTTCCATTCGCCCTGGATGGCCTTGACCCGTTCGCCGGTGGCGCGCTTGGCCTCGAGGTCGGCGGGGCTGCCGACCAGGCCGACGGTGCCCTGGGCGGCGAGCGCCTCGAGCTCGGCGATCAGCGCCAGCTTGGCCTCGAGGTTGGCCACCCGGGCCGCGTCCTGCTCGGCGAACCACGGCCGGCAGCGCTCGAACTGGGCGTCGCAGGCGGCCTTGAAGCGGGTCCAGGCCTCCTGCGCGCGCTCGCGCGGCAGCCCGCCCAGCTCCTTCCAGCGCTTGTGCGCGTCCTTGACCCCGGCGGCGACCTTGGGCCAGTCCTCGCATGCGCCCAGGGCCTCGACCGCGGCGATCAGCTCCTCGGCGCGCGCCAGGTGGGTGAAGCGGTCCCAGTCCTCGGCCTCGCGCTGCGAGGCGACCGGCTTCCAGGCGCGGTCGAGGGCGGCGCGGAAGCGCTCGCGCACCGCCGCCAGGCGGTCGGGGCGCACCGGCCCCACCGCCTTCCAGCGCGCCTGCAGGTCCTTGAGCGCGATGGTGTGGGTCTTGACCGCGGCGGCATCGTCGAGCGCCAGGCCGTCGGCCTTGGCCGCCAGGCCCTCGGCCTCGCCGGCGAGGACGCCGAGCACCTCAAGGCGTTCGCGGGTGGCCTGGTCGCGCTCCTCCTTGCCGGCGCGGCGGCGGTCCTTCCAGGCCGCGTAGGCGGTCAGGAAGCGCTGCTTGAGGGCGTCGCTGGGGGGCAGGTCGGCGGACAGCCCGCTCCACTCCTTGTGCAGCTGCTGGAAGCGGAACTTGGCCTCGAACTCGCCGCCCGCGGCCAAGCCCTCGGCCTCGACCGCGATCGCCTCCAGGCGGGCGTCGCGGGCGGGGTCGCGCACCACCGCCGGCTCGCCGGCAGGGCCGGCGCCGTCGCTGACAGCGGCCGCGGCCGGGAACAGCCGGTCCAGTTCGGCGGCGATGCGCGCCGCCAGGGCGCCCAGCCGCGCCGCCAGCTCGGCGGGGGGCTGCCAGCGCGCGGCCAGGTCGGCGCGCACGGCACCGGCGGGGGCGGCGGGCAGCGCCGCCAGCTCGGCGGCCAGGGCCTCGCCAGCGGCGGTGGTCTGCGCCACCAGCTCGCGCCAGGTGTCGCGGCGCAGGCAGAAGTCGCGGCGGGCGCGCTGCACGCGGGCGTCCAGCTCGCGCACCGCGTCGTCCAGCGGCAGGTCGTCCTCGGCCACGCAGGCGGCCGCCCAGCGCTCCAGAAGGGTGGTCCATTCGCCGTCGGCGCGCTCCAGGTCGCTGGTCACCGCCAGGCGCTGGGCCTGCTCGACCAGCGGCTGGCAGGCGGCCAGGCGCGCCTTGCGGCGCTTCTCGGGGCTGGGGCGCTCGCGCTCCTGCTCGAGCTTCTCGCGCCGGGCGGTGGCGGCGTCGCGCACCCGCTCGACCTTGGCGTTCTTGGCCACGTTCTTGAGCGCGGCGCGTTCGAGCCGGTCGAGCGCACGCAGGGCCAGGGCGCCCTCGGCGTCCTGGATCGCCACCATCGCCAGCAGCGCCTGGCTGGGCTCCTCCTGGGCCAGCAGCTTGGCGAAGGCGGCCTCGCGCACGGCGCCGTCGCGCGCCTGCACGCTGAGCTCCGCCAGCGACTTCTGGTCGCCGATCTGGTCCAGCACGCTGCGGCACTCGGCCAGCGGCTTGGTGCGCAGCAGGCTCTCGGCCACCCCGGACAGGCGTTCCTTGGCGATGCGCCGCACGGCGTCGTCGCCCTTGGCCAGCAGCACGGTGAGGGTGTCGCCGTCGCCGATGCGGCTGGCGCAGGCGGCGCGCACGCGCGGATCGGGATCCTCGAGCGCGAGGTCGCGCAGCGAGCCGGGCGGCACCGCCCCGTCGTGGAGGGCGCGCAGCCGCACCTCCGGGTCCTTGTGCTTCCAGGCGGGTTTGCCGAGTCCGAACAGTCCCATGTGATGCTCCAGCCGGTGAAACGAGCCCCGGGGCAGCCGGGGCGTGGCAAAGGGGCGGGATGGTGGGGCGTGGTCGCAGCGGGCAACCACTGCTTTACCCGGGCGGGGGCGCCGGCCATGGTCGCGCCATGAGCACCGCCGCCGCCCCCCACGAGCTGTTCCAGCGCCTGCAGACCGCGGTGTGCTCGGTGATCCAGGGCCAGGAGCGCCCGGTGCGGCGGCTGCTGGCGGCCTTCATCGGCGGCGGCCACGTGCTGCTCGACGATGTGCCCGGCACCGGCAAGACCACCCTGGCCAAGGCCCTGGCGCGGGCCATCGACGCCCGCTTCACCCGCATCCAGTTCACCCCCGACCTGCTGCCCTCGGACATCCTGGGGGTGGAGATCTACAACCAGAAGACCGCCGAGTTCGACTTCCACCAGGGGCCGGTGTTCACCGACATCCTGCTCGCCGACGAGATCAACCGCGCCTCGCCGCGCACCCAGTCGGCGCTGCTCGAGGCGATGGCCGAGGGCCAGGTCAGCGTCGAGGGCGAGCGGCGCAGCCTGTCCGACCTGTTCTTCGTCATCGCCACCCAGAACCCGGTGGAGTTCCGCGGCACCTACCCGCTGCCCGAGGCGCAGATGGACCGCTTCGCCATCCAGCTCCAGCTCGGCTACCTCGCCCACGAGGACGAGTGCGCCATGCTGGCCGCGCAGATGGGCGAGCACCCGCTGGCGCGCGTCACCCCCTGCATCGGCCTCGACGACCTGCGCGACCTGCGTCGGGCCGCGCATGCGGTGCGGATCAGCGCCGAGGTGCGCGACTACCTGGTGCGGCTGGTGGCCGCCACCCGCACCGCCCCGGGGGTGCGCCTGGGCGCCAGCCCGCGCGCCTCGCTGGCGCTGATGCGCACCGCCCAGGCCCTGGCCCTGGCCGAGGGCGCCGGCTTCGTCACCCCCGACCACGTCCAGGAGCTGGCGGTGGCCACCCTCGCCCACCGCCTGGTGCTGGATCCCCAGGCGCAGTTCGCCGGCGGCAGCACGCGGCGGGTGGTCGAGGGCATCGTCGAGCGGACCGCGGTCCCGGCCTGACCGCCATGGCACCCCTGCTGCGGCTGCTGTGCCGGGCGATCCTGACCCTGCGCCGTCCACGGCGCTGGCTGCACCGCCGCCTGACCCCGGTGGGCTGGGCGCTGGCGGTGGGCATGGCCGCCTGCCTGGGCACCAACAACCCCGAGCAGACCATGGGCATGTCGGTGTTCTTCCTGCTCGCGGCGGTGTTCGCCTGCGCCCTGGCGCTGGCGCCGTTCTTCCGCCCGCGCGCCGCCGCCGAGCGCCGGCCGCCGCGCCTGGTCACCGCCGGCGAGCCCTTCACGGTGCGGGTGCGTGTCGCCAACCGCGGCCGCCGACCGCTCGCCGGCCTGGCCTACGTCGAGGACCTGCGCGAGCCGGCGCCCACCGCCCGCGCCTGCGCCGAGGCGGTGCGCACCGCCCTGCGCGAGCGCGGCGGGGCGATCCCCTGGCCGCGCGGCGCGCGCAGCGCCCCGGTGGCGCTGCCCGACCTGCCCGCCGGGGCCGCGGCCGAGATCACCGTCACCGTCACCGCCTGGCGCCGCGGCGCCCTCACCCTGGCCGGCGGGGTGCTGACCCGCGCCGACCCGCTGGGGGTGTTCCGCGCCTGCTGCCGGCTGCCGGCGCCCCATACCGTGCTGGTGATGCCGCGCCGCCACCCGCTCCCGCGCCTCGATCTGCCGGGCAGCGCCCAGCACCAGCAGGGCGGGGTGGCGCTGGCGGCCGGGGTGGGCGAATCGGAGGAGTTCACCGCCCTGCGCGACTACCGCCGCGGCGATCCGCTCAAGCACGTGCACTGGCGGAGCACCGCGCGCACCGGCACCCTGGTGGTGAAGGAATACCAGGACGAGCACTTCACCCGCCACGGGCTGGTGCTCGACACCGCCTGCGGGCCCGAGGGCGACCACCTGTTCGAGGAGGCGGTGGCGGTGGCGGCCTCGTTCGCCTGCACCGTGCCCGACCAGGATTCGCTGCTCGACCTGCTGCTGGTCGGCCAGCAGGCGGTGTGCATCACCAGCGGGCGCGGGGTCGGCCACGCCGAGCAGATGCTGGAGGCGCTGGCGGCGGTGCGCCCCTGCCGCGATCCCGGCCTGGAGCGCCTGGAGGCGCTGGTCGACCGCCACCGCCCGCAGCTGAGCGGCTGCGTGCTGGTGCTGCTGGCCTGGGACCCCCCCCGCCGCGCCCTGGTGCGCCGCCTGCGCGAACAGGGCCTGCCGCTGCTGGTGCTGGTGCTGGTGCCGGCCGGTGGCGCGGACCTGATCGCCGCCGGCCTGCCCGAGGAGCGCCCGCAGCGCCTGGTGGCGCTGGAGGCCGGCCGGGTGGCCCAGGGCCTGGCGGCGCTGGGGGAGCGGCCATGAACCTGGCCACCCGTCCGCTGCTGCTGCCGGCGCTGGCGCTGTGGGGCTGGCAGGCCGACCTGCTTCCGGCGGCCCTGGCCATGGGCCTGCTGCTGGAGCTGCACCGCGTCCTGCCCCTGCGCCTGGAGCTGCGCGCCGCCGACTTCGAACGCCTGTGGAACGTCACCGCGGTGGCCTTCCTCGGGGTGGTGTTCTACCTCGCGTTCTCGCGCCAGGGCCTCGACGGGGTGGGCGCCCTGGTGGGCGAGGCCGCGGCCGACGAGGCCGGGCAGGGGCGCAGCGGCATGCACCGCGTCTCGGACACCGCCCTCACCTTCCTGCGCTGGCTTCCGTTCATCATCTACCCCTTCACCCTCGCCCACGCCTGGAGCCGCCTCGGCGCCCTGCCGTGGTCGGCGTTCAGCCTCTATGAGCAGGCGCGGGCCAAGCGCCGGCCCGACGCCCCGCGGCCGCCCTGGGCCGACTGGCCGCTGCACCCCGGCTTCCTCTACCTGGCGACGGCGCTGTTCGCCTCCACCACCGCCACCACCCATTCCGACCTCTACCTGCCCCTGGCCCTGGCGGTGCTGCTGCTCGCCCTGCTGCCGGTGCGCACCCGCGGCCACCGCCCGCTGGCCTGGCTGCTCACCCTGGTGCTGCTGGGGGCGGTGTCGGTGTGGGCGCGCCAGGGCCACCTCGCCACCCGCGACGCCTGGATGGAGATGGAGCAGCGCCTGATCGCCACCGCCATGGGCATCGGCACCGGCGGAGGCGGCGGTGGCCAGGCCAACCAGCAGCGCAGCGTCACCGCGATGGGGGCGGTGGGCGCCCTCAAGCAGTCGGGTGCGATCATCCTGCGGGTCGACAACGGCGCCGGCGAGGCCCCCGGCCTGCTGCGCGAGGCGGCCTTCGAGCGCTACCACGCCGGGGTGTGGGATGCGGTGCAGCGGCCATGGGCGCCGCTTGCCGCCCAGCCCGCCACCGCCGCCGCCCGACGCATGACGGTGGCGCGCTACACCGCCAACGGCGCCGCCCCGCTGGCGGTGCCCGGCGACCTGCTGCGGGTGTCGACCCCGCCGCCGGCCGGCATCGAGGCCACCGGCCTGGGGGCGGTGCGCGTGCACGCCGCGCCGCCGATCGCCCTCTACGAGCTCGACGCCGGCCCCGGCGGCGGCCTCGACGACCCGCCCGGCCCCGACGACCGCCAGCCCGGCCGCCTGGCCGAGGACGAACGCGAGGCGATCGCCGCCACCGTGGCCGAGCTGGGCCTGGCCGGGCTGCCGCCGGCGCAGGCGGCGGAACGGCTGGAAGGCTGGTTCGCCGCCGGCTTCACCTATTCCCTGCGCCAGGACCCGCGCCCGGGCGGGGTCAGCCCGCTGGCCTGGTTCCTGCGCCAGACGCGCAGCGGCCACTGCGAGTTCTACGCCACCGCCACCGTGCTGCTGCTGCGCGCGGCCGGCATCCCGGCGCGCTACGCGGTCGGCTTCAGCGTCAGCGAGCGCCAGGACGGCCAGTGGCTGGCGCGCGGGCGCGACGCCCACGCCTGGTGCCTGGCGTGGATCGACGGCGCCTGGCGCGATGTCGACACCACCCCCGGCACCTGGCGCGCGCACGAATCCACCGCCCTGCCCTGGTGGCAGGGCCTGAGCGACCGCTGGGAGCAGGCCAGGTACCGCTTCGCGCTGTGGCGCCAGTCGGGCAGCGGCTGGCGGCTGGTGGTGTTCGCGGTGGGCATGGCGGTGCTGGCCTGGATCGCCTGGCGGCAGCTGCGCGGCGGGCGCTGGCGCCAGGCCTTCGGCGGCCGGCACCCAGCTGCCGCCGTGCCGGGGGCTGAATCGGCCTTCGCCGCGGTGCTGGCGCGCCTGGCGGCGCTGCACGGGCCCCGCCCGCCGCACCTCACCCCGCGTGCCTGGCTGGCCCAGCTGCCGGCGGCCCTGCCCGCCGCGACCCTGGAGGAGGCCCTGCGCCTGCACCAGCGCCTGCGCTTCGACCCCGCCGGGCTCGACGCCGGCGGCCAGGAGCGCCTGCGCACCCTCGCCCAGGAGCTGCTGCGCGCTCTCGCCGCCAGCCGGCGGGGACTCCGGGATTGACCCCCGGGGCCTTCCCGCAGTCTCCCCGGCCCCCGGAGCCGCCATGCTGCTGCACGTCGCCACCACCGATCTCTCCACCGTGGTCATGGTCCTGGGCAGCCTCTCGGACCAGGACGAGATCAAGGTCCAGGCGGTGGTGATGCCGGAGTGGGAACGCACCCCCGCCGGCGGGGTCGAATTCCCCAACCGCTGGGCGGTGAACGCCTACCTGGTGCTCGAGATCGCCGATCGCGCCCGCGCCGCCACCTGGTGGGAGGAATGGGCGGACTACGTCCGTACCGACCTCAAGACCCCCTTCCACGACGACGAATACGCCTGGATCGACCGCCCGCAGCGGGCGTGACGCCGGCACATTCTCTTCCCTGGGAGCGCCGGGCTCCAGCCCGGCAGTTGAACGGCTCGAATTGCCGGGCTGGAGCCCGGCGGTCCCAGGGGCGCCTCTGCCTGTTCGTGCGGTTTGGACGGCTCCCCCTCCCCGTTGCTCCTGGGTGGTGCCCCTGGGCTTCAGGCCAGCATCTTCCAGGCCACCACCGCTGCGGCGGCGGCGAGCGCCCACGCCAGCCACAACCACCACGGGATCGGGCGGCCGTGGTCGACCGCGGTGGCGGACGACGAGCGGCGGCCGCCGCCCGAGATGCGCGCCGAACGCTCGCGCGCCTCGGCCAGGATGCGTTCGCTCAGCACCTTGTCGTCGGCAGGGGCGCCGGCCAGGCCGTCGAGGGCCTGGCGGCGGTCGCGCAGGGCGCCGAGCAGCGCCTGGGAGGCGCGGCGTTCCTCGGGATCGAGTCCGGGGTCGTCGGGCAGGGGATCGGCCATGGTCGTCGCTGATGATCAGAGCCGGCGCATCACGTCCAGCGAGGTCACGTACAGCATCAGGGCCACCACCAGGGCCAGCCCGGCATAGGCCAGGGCGTTGCGCAGGCTGGCCGGCAGCGGCCGGCGGATGACGCTCTCGACCCCCAGGATGACCAGCTGGCCGCCATCGGTGATGGGGATGGGCAGCAGGTTGACCAGCACCAGGTTGAGGCCGATCAGCGCCACCAGGCGCAGGAAGCTGTCGAAGCCGAAGTGCTCGGCGGTGCCCTTGAGGGCGCTGAAGATGCCGATCGGGCCCTGCAGCTGCTTGTTGGCGTCCAGCCCGCCCTGCTCGGCGGGGCGGAAGAAGCGCGGGATGAAGGTCAGCGAACGCCAGATCATCACCTGGGTCGAACGGTTGGCGATGGCGAAGGCCTCGCCCGGGCCGTCCAGCCGGTAGGGGGTGGTCTCGATGGCGAAATCCATCGCCACCCCGGTCGGGCGCGGGGTCACCGCCAGGCGCAGCAGGTCACGCCCGGCCCCGCGCACCACCTCCAGCGCGGGGGCGCCGGTGGGGCCGAGGGCCTGGGCGGTGATCCAGTCGCCCTCGCGCAGGGCGGCGATCAGCGGCGCCGCGGCGGCGCCGAGGGGCGACAGGTCGACGGTGTCGGGGGTGCCATCGGACTTGCGCACCACCACCGCGCCCGTCACCGGCGAGCCGAGCGCACGCCCCTCGGCGTCGGTGCAGGCCTCGACCCGGGCCCCGATCAGGCGCTCGTAGAGCGAGGGCTGGCCCTTGTTCCCCAGCCAGCGCATCACCCGTCCGGGCCGGTCGGCGACCTGGGCCAGGCGGTGGGCCTCGGGGCTCAGCGGCACCAGCACGCGCTCGCCGCCGCGCACCGCCACCACCCCGCGCGGCTTGCCCGGCTCGGCGTCGGCGATGGCGATGATGGCGTCGCCGGTCTGCAGGCCGGCCTCGGCCAGGGCGCCCTTGCCGCCGTCCAGCCCGGGCGGGATCAGGGGCAGATGGCCCTGGGCCACCGCACCCAGCTCGACCCCCAGGCGCAGGCGCCCGGCCAGCTCCAGGCCGGGCACCGTCACCACCCGCTCGGCGCCCGCGCGCACCAGGGTCAGTTCGACCCGCCCGGCCCGGTCCAGGCCGCTGCGCACCAGCGCCAGGCAATGCTCGACATCGGCCACCCGCACCCCGTCCACCGCCGCCACCGCATCGCCCGGCAGCACCCCGGCGGCCTCGGCGGGGGCACCGCGGAACAGGCGGCCGATGCGCACCGGCAGCCCGAAGGCGTGGCCGCCCGACTGGCCGCCGGCGGTGACCGCCACCTCGCGGGTGGAGCCGTCGGCCGCCGCCAGGCCCAGGCGCAAGGGCCGGCCATAGGCCAGGCCCAGGCGCTGCTGGATGTCCTGGCCGGTGGTGCCGGCGGCCAGCGGCTGGCCATCCAGCGCCACCACCCGCTCGCCCGCCCGGGGGCCGTCGGCGGCGGCGCCCGCCACCTCGGCGATGCGGTTGGAGGCCGCCTGCTGCACCCCCAGCACATGGGCGCCGACATTGCTGTCGTAGACCGGGCGCACATCCCCGCCGCCATCCAGCTCGACCACCTGGCCGGCGCGGCGCACGGTGAAGCGCAGCGGCCTGGTCGCGCTCATCAGCACCGCCACCTGGAGGTCGTCGAATCCGCGCACCTTCTCGCCGTTGACCGCCAGCACCTCGTCGCCGGGGCGCAGCCCCAGGCGCGCGGCCGCGCTCGGCACCCGCTCGCCGTTGAGGGTGGTGGTCTCGCCCGCCACCTCGCCCACCACCGGCTTGACCACCGGCATGCCCCAGGCGGCAAGGGCGATCAGGATCAGGTACGAGGACAGGAAGTTGAACAGCACGCCGCCGATCAGGATCACCGCCCGCCACCAGGCGCTCTTGGCCAGGTAGCTGTCGCGCGGCGCCTGGTCGACCTGCTCCTGGTTCTCGGGCAGGTCCTCCTGGCCGAGCATCTTGACGTAGCCGCCCAGCGGCAGCAGGGCGATGCGGTAGTCGGTGTCGCCGCGCTTCCAGCCCACCAGGCGGGGGCCGAAGCCGATCGAGAACACCTCGACCCGCACCCCGGCCCACTTGGCGAACACGAAATGGCCGAGTTCGTGGATCAGGATGACGAAGGCGAAGCCGAGCAGGGCGAGGATGATGAATACCGCTGACATGGGGCGCGGACGGTAACGACGCCGCCGGATTGGGTAATGAATAGTAGCCCCCGGCCACCGGGCGGTTGCGCCCCCAGGCCCCGGTTCATCCTGCGCGCAATGCGCCACCCCCCTGGAACCGCCGCCAGCCTGGCCTGCGGGATCGTCTCGATCGTGCTGGCGTGGATGCCCTTCCTGTCGCTGCCGGCGGTGCTGCTGGCGCTGGTGTTCTCGCGCCGGGCGCTGGCGCGCACCGATCCCGCCCTCTCCAACGGCCCGGCCATGGCCGCGCGGGTGTGCGCCCTGGTCGGCTTCGCCCTCAGCATGCTGGTGGCGTTCTGGCTGTGGCTGGCGCTGAGCGCGGTGGCCGAGGTCGGCGGCCGCCACCACCAGCCGCCGCCCGAGCAGCCGGCCGAACTGCTGTGGTGAAGTGGGTTGATGGTTGATGGTTGGCCCCTTGGGACCATCAACCATCAACCGTCAACTGCACATCGTCAGCTACGCATCGCCGCCTCGATGTCCGCCACCGTCTTGGGGATGGCGCGGGTGAGCACCTCGCAGCCGCCGGCGGTGATCAGCAGGTCGTCCTCGATGCGCACCCCGAAGCCCTCGTCGGGCAGGTAGATGCCGGGCTCGTTGCTGATCACCATGCCGGGGCGCAGGACCCAGTCCTTGCGGTCGAAGGGGTCGTGCACGTCCAGCCCGATCTGGTGGCTGACCCCGTGGTGGCGGGTGAAGCCGGCGTCGGTGATCGGCTTCCAGGCCAGCTCGTTGAGCTGCTCGCGGGTCAGCCCTGGGCGGGCGCTGCGGCAGACCAGCTGGTTGGCGGCCAGCACCAGCTCGTAGACCGCGCGGAAGCGCCGGTCGCTGAAGCGGCCGTGCTGGGGCACGGTGCGGGTGACGTCGGCGCAGTAGCCGCCGGCGGTGGCGCCGGAGTCGATCAGCAGCGGCCGCCGGCGCTCGAGCGGACGATCGTTGTGCGGGTAGTGCAGGGTCGCCCCGTTGTCCCCCGAGCCGACGATCGAGGGGAAGGCGAGCGGCTCCCAGCCGTGGCGGCGGTAGTGCATCGCCAGCTCGCCGGCGACCTCGGCCTCGCGGCGCAGCCGCGGGATGCGCGGCAGCACCGCCTTCAACCCGGCGGCGGTGACCGCCACCGCGCGGCGGTGCCAGGCCACCTCGGCCGCCTCCTTGACCATGCGCTGGGCCGACAGCACCGGCTCGGCGTTGAGGTGCTCGATGCC
>JAKLKR010000133.1 GCA_023150565.1 Planctomycetota bacterium | reverse complement strand
CCGAGGGTCAGGCTGAGGTGGCGGTCGACATCGTGCGAGAGGCTGCAGGCGTCCATGCCGAGGGCTTGGATCGAACAGGCGTTGGCGGGGGAAGCAGGGGCCGATCCGGACTTGGTGGCTTTGGGCATGGCGCGGTCCTCGTGGGGCAGCAGTCTCGTCCGCCCGGCGGGATCTGGCAAGTGCGCGTCGTGCGGCGGTCGCCTGCCGTCCCCTCGCCTCAGCGGGACGGCGGCGGCAGGGTCGAGGCCAGGCGGTCGGTGACGTAGCGGGCGAAGGCGGTCGGGCTGGCGAGCACGCCGCGCCCGGCGCTGCGCTCGTACCATTTGCGCAGGTCGTCCTGGACATCCTGGCGGGAGCCGTCGAGGTGGCTGGTGGCCTCCCACAGCTTCTCGCCGTCGGCGCAGCTCACCAGATGCACCGACAGCCCCATCGCCACCGGGTCGTAGCCGGTGAACTGCTCGATCCGCCCGAGCAGCACGCTGTCGCAACGCAATTCGTCGCGCAGGCGCAGCAGCTGCTCGACGCTCAGGCGGTTGGCCAGCAGCACGTCGTCAGGCAGCAGGGCGCGCCGGCGGTCGATCCCCACCAGCAGCACCTCGTGCAGGCCGAGTTCGCGCAGCGAGGCCGCCATCGCCTCGCCGACCGCGGCCGAGGAGCGTCCGACCCCGTCGCCGGACCAGAAGGCCAGCACCGCCACCCGGCCCGGTTCCGCGGCGCGTTCGCTGGTGCGCCACGAGGTCGAGGGCGGGGGGAGGGTGCGGGCGCAGCCGCAGGCGGTACCCAGGGCGATGATGGCGAGGGCGGCGGCGAGCAGGCGGATCATCGGTGGCCTCCGGCCCCGCCCTTGTCGGACTTCTCGCCCGAGCGAGCCGCCAGCTCCTTGGCCTGGTCGCGCAGGCGCTCCTGGACCTCGGCCAGCTCGGCCGGGCGTTCCGAGGTCAGGCGCAGGACGGCGGCCGCCAGCAGGTAGTACTCGCGTTCGCCGCGCAGCCGCTGCAGTTCGCTGGCGCCGAGGCCGGCCTTGAGCCCGGAGATCTCCTCCTGGCGCTCGGCCAGGGTCTGCTGGGCGGCGACCAGGCTCTCCTGCACCCGCGCCAGGTAGTCGGCCTTCTCCTCCATGGTGCGGCCATGGTTGCGCGCCGTGCCCAGCTCGCGTTCGAGGTCGGTGAGGCGGCGCTCGCGTTCGCCCAGGCGCGCCTCCTGCTCGGCGCGCTCGCGTTCGAGCCGGCGCAGGCGTTCGAGCACGGTCTCGCCGCCGGTGCCTTCGACGCGCAGGCTCGACCCCGAGCGCAGCGCGCCCTTGCCGGTGGAGCTGGCGCTGGTCGCGGACTGCTCCAGGCGGGCGATCTTCTCCTCCAGGCGGGCGAGATGGTCCTGCACCGCACCCTCGGCCACCGGGGCGCCGGGGGCGGGTGCCGGGGCGGGAGCGGGCCGGGACTGGCCGGCGCAGCCGGCGAGCATCCCTAGCGCGAGCAGGGCGGGGAGGATGGCGCGGTCACTCATGGTGGCCGCCCTGCGGCTTGCCTCCGTCGCGCCCGTCGGCGAGGTCGGCCCGCGCCTCCAGCGCCCGGCGCACGGTGTCCTGCAGCGCAGCCAGGGCCTTGGGATCGGCATCCAGGCGCAGCACCCGCGATGCGAGCTCGAAGTAGGCGCGCTCGGCCTCGACCCGGGCGAGGTCGGCGGCCAGGCGCGAACGGCCGGCGGGGTCGAGGGTGGCGCCGGCGGCACCGCCGCCGCTGCGGCGCAGGCGCACCAGGTCGTCGCGCACCGCGGCCAGGGCGGCATCGCTGCTGCCGAGGTCGAGATCGCGCTCGCGCACCGCCGCCCGCAGGGCGTCGCGTTCGGCGCCCAGGCGTTCCAGGACGGGATCGCCGGCGGCTGGCGCGGCGGCCGGTTCGGCCGGCTCGGGGGGTGCGCTGCGCAGCGGATCCCCGGCCAGCACCGGACTGGCGCGGTCGCTCAGGCCGGTGAGGCGGGCCTGGGCGCTGCCGTCGGCGGCGCGGTCCATGACCACTGCCAGGGCCTTGATGCGTTCCGGGTCCTGGGCATCGCCGATGCGCAGCACGGTGCCGGGTTCCCAGGAAGTGGAGGGGCTCAGTTCCAGCCAGGTGACGCCGTTCTCGTTGCGTACCGCGGTGACTGCAGGGGGGGGCGGGACGGTGGGGGCGGGAGCGCTGGCGACCGGCTCTTCGCGGGTGCCGGCGCAGCCGGCCAGGAGCGCCAGGAGGGTGAGCAGGCCGCCGGAGGCGCGACCGCGCAGGTTGTGGTGGTCTGCAGCCATGGGGGCTCCTGGAAGGGGTGCATGCATCCGGCGTGCCGAGGCCTTGGGTGGGTGGGTGGCAGGGCCGATGTGGTGGTTCGCAACGAGTTTGTCGCGGATCGGCTCTGTTGCATGGGTCATTGCGGACCCATCCCGATGGAGGCTCCATCCCGCCACACGCACGGGGGTGGCGCGGAGGGCATCATGCCCCCCACCACCACTGCCACCCCATCGGCGATGGCTGCGAAGGGGTACGCGAGGGTGGCCAGGTGGCGGTCGTCGGTCGAGCCGTCGACGCCGACGACCGAGAACCGCTGCGGGCAGGCGAGGCCCTGGATGCGGGCGGCGGTGAGCAGATGGTCGGCCTGGGGGTCGTTGTGGCAGAACACCGCGCTGGCCCCGGAGCGCACCTGGTCCAGCGCCGCCGGCACGCTGTCGACCACGGCCACGCTGGCGCCGGCCGCCTGCCCGGCGGTGCGGAAGCCATCGCGCCGCGCCACCGCCACCGCATGCTCGCCGTGCGAGATCACCACCAGGCGGCGGTGGCCGCGCGCGACCAGCTGTTCGGCGGCGATGCGGCCGGTGGCCAGCTCGTCGGGCACCAGATTGACCGCGCCGGCCACCGGCAGCACCAGGGCCGCCACCGGGATGCCGCCGGCGGGCGGCAGGTGGCCGTCGAAGCCGTGCACCAGCAGCAGGGCGCGCATGCGCCGCGCCAGCAGGTGGGTGGCCACCGCGCTCTGCTCCGCCGGATCGGCGGCATAGCTCATCACCAGGTGCAGGCCGTCGGCGCGCAGCCGGCGGTGCACCGCGGTCATCAGGGTCGAGAAGAACACCGCATGGGTGCCGATGGCGTGCACCACCGCCCCCACCAGCGGGCTGGCCGCCAGCCCCATCATCTCGCGCGCCACCGGGTTGGCCTGGTAGCCATGCTGGGCGGCGAGGGCGAGCACGCGTTCGCGGGTGGCGGCGGCGACGCCGCTGCGGCCGTGCAGGGCGCGGTCGACGGTGCCCTGCGATACTCCGGCGAGGCGGGCCAGCTCCAGGGAGGAGATCATGGCCGCCCAGGGTAGGGGTCAGCGCGGGCAGGGAATGTAGGCGATGCGGGCGGGCTCCAGCCGGCCCTCGACCGCCTCCACGAAGGGCTTCCCGCCGCGCACCCCGACCGTGCCGAAGCCGCCGTCCCAGGCCAGGAAGGTGGTGAAGTCGCCGCTGAAGGCCGGGGCCAGGTGCAGGGTGCGGGTGGCGGCGTCGTAGCGCGCCCCGGTGCAGGCCGCGAGCAGGTCGTAGCTGGCCAGGGCGCGGGCGTACCAGTGCCCGCATTCGACCTCGTCGAAGGGGTTGCGGCGCACGCCGTCGTAGCGCGCGCGCGCCAGCGCCACCACCGCGAGACCCTGCTCGCAGCGGCCGGCGGCGATGAGCTGGGCGGCCACCGCGTATTCCTGCCCGGTCCACACCTCGTCGGCGTAGGGCATGGGGATCTGCGGCCGCCCGCCCGCGGGCCAGGAGGCGACCAGCAGTCCGCCCTCGTCGCCGAAGGCGTAGTCGCCGCGCTGGCAGTTGTCCTGGTCGCTGAGGTCGTGGCGCAGGTTGTGGCGCACCACCGCGTCGAGCTGTTCCGCCACCGGCGCGGGATCGACGACACCGTCCAGGCCGCAGGCGCGCGCCAGCCAAGGTCCGGTGGTGGCATCGCTCAGCACCGCCTTGCCGATCTGGTAGAGCGGCCCCTCGGCGGCGATCACCGGGGCCAGCACCGCATCGTCGCGGAAACCGTACTCCGGCTGGCCGGGTTTGGCGGTGAAGGAGGCGGGATCCGGCCGCCGCTGCACCAGCCAGCCGGCGGGATCGCGGCAGTCGGCGAAGCCGGCGGCGGCGCGCTGGTGCAGCGCGGCATAGGGGGCGGGGTCCTCGCCAAGGGCCGCGGCCATCGCCGCCATGGCGGCGGCGGCGCCGGCATAGAAGCCCTGGGTCATGGGGTCGCGGCCGTGGAACTCGATGTCGTAGGTGTTGTGGTGCGGCTGGTCGATGATCCCGTCGCGCTTGGGATCCCAGGCCTGCACCATCCAGGCGAAGCTGGTCTGGGCTGCCGGCCACAGGCGTCGCAGCCAGGCCAGGTCGCCGCAGATCAGCCACTCGCGATGCAGCTTCATCAGCCCGCCGAGCTGGCCGTCGCTGGCGGCGTGGAAGCCGTGGTCGGTCGTGCGGATGGGCAGGCTGGAGCGGAAGTTCTGGTGGCCGGCGGCGTCCTGGCTGACCAGGAACTCGGTCTCGCGCAGCGAACGCTCGAGGGCCGGGAACAGGTGCGGCAGGGCCTGGGCGTAGTTCCACACATGGGTGCAGGAGCCGTGGCACGAGCCGTTGTCGTCGTGGCAGCCCTCGAAGGCCCACAGGCGGCCATCGACCTGGCGCAGCACGGTGGGGGAGCGCAGGATGCCGAGGTTGGCAGTGACCGCCTCGGCCACCGGCGCGGGCAGGGTGGCGGCATGCAGCGTATCGGCGAAGGCCCGGCTGCGCCGGCGCAGGTCCGGCAGGCGGGCGAGCAGGTCGCTGGCCACCGCGTCGGCATCGCCATAGCGCCCGGCGTACCACGGGCGATGCCCGCCGCGCTGGTGGCGGGCGGCGGCATCGGCGCAGGGCGGCTGGTCGTGGCCGCAGCGCAGGTCGCTCTCGGGGGCGTGCCAGCTCACCAGCACGGTGACGGTGGTGCTTGTTCCCGGCTCCAGCCGGAGGGGGGCGAAGAGCGATCCGCCCGGGCTCTTCTGCTGCGGATGCTCGCGGTTCTCCCGGCTGCGCGAGCGCATCCAGGCGCTGGGGATGGCGCGCACCAGGCACCACGACCCGCCCGGCCAGGCGCAGTCGACGGTGGCGGCCTGGGGGCAGGCCACCCGCACCGCCACCTGCTCCCACGGCCGGTCCACCCCGCCGCCGCGCAGCAGGAAGCCGTCGCCGCGCGCCGCGGTGGTCTCCTGGCCGCCGAGCAGGTTGCGCGCATGCCAGGCGAACTCGCCGCGCACCGCCTGCGCCGAGCGGTTGGTGATGGTGTACTCCAGCACCGCCGCCGGCAGCGAGGAGGCGTCGGGGTCGGAGGGGATGAACGGGCTCCAGGCGCTCAGGCGCACCTGCACCGGCAGGTCGGCCTGTTCCAGCTCGACCTGGGCGAAGGGGAAGCGGGCGGTGAAGGCGGCGCCCCGGCAGCGGCGCAGGCCGTGGGCGAGATCCTCGCCGCCCTGGCCGGTGCCCTTGAAGGCCTTGCCCCAGGGCTGGTGGATGCGCCAGTGCGGCACCGGCCCCTCGAGCACCCGGTCGAGGTGGCCATCGAGCGCCAGCACCGCCACCATCGGCAGGTTGCTGAGCAGGTCCGGGCGGTTGCGGATCGACCACTGGCCGAGCGCCCCGGTGCCGCTCAGGCACACGCTGCCGGCGCCGATGCCGCCGAGGGGGTAGGCGATGCGCTGGAGCTGCTCGCCGCGGTAGGTGCGGGGGGCGGGGGCCTGGGTGGGGAATGCGGGCATGGCGTCCTCGTTGGCTACGTGTAATTACACGAAATTGCCAAAGATGCAAGTGGAAGAGGTGTCGCGGGGGGGTCGGTGGTGGTCTCTCCGGATCGCCAGCCCTGGGTTGACCATCGACCTCGGCCCTCTAGTCTCCCCGTCCTTTTCGCCAAGGCCCATCCCCGTCCGGGGCCGGGCCGCGGCAGGACCGGAACGGCTGCCACCGCACCATCATGGTGCCGGGGGCGCGCCAGCCGCCCGGCCCGACAAGCCCCCTGCGCGTTCCCCGACCAGCCGCCCGTGCAGAGGACGGCAGGAGACCCCCATGGCCATCGTCAACGTCAAGGACCTGCTCGAGGCAGGCGTCCACTTCGGCACCAATGCCAGCCTGTGGCATCCCCGCCAGAAGCCCAACATCTACGGCAAGCGCGGCTCGATCCACGTGGTCGACATCAAGGCCACGGTCAAGGGCTTGATCAACGCCCACTACTACCTCGCCAAGCTCGCCAAGGCCAACAAGACCGTGCTCTTCGTCGGCACCAAGCGCCAGGCCAAGGACGTGGTGCGCGACGCCGCCCGCGCGGTCGGCATGCCCTACGTCGCCGAGCGCTGGCTGGGCGGCACCCTCACCAACTTCGAGACCATCCGCACCGCCATCCGCCGCCTCGACGACATCGAAGCGCGGGTCGCCAAGCCGGAATACATGCGCGAGTCGAAGAAGATCCAGGCCCGCGACGGCCGCGAGCGCCGCCGCATCCTGCGCAACCTCGAAGGCGTGCGCACCCTCTCCAAGCTGCCCGACGTGCTGTTCATCATCGACCCCAAGCACGAGATGACCGCGGTCAAGGAAGCGCACCGCATGGGCGTGCCGGTGGTGGCCCTGGTCGACACCGACACCGACCCCGAACTGGTCAACCTCGCCATCCCCGGCAACGACGATGGCATCCGCTCGATCCAGGCGGTGGTCAAGGTGATGGTCGACGGCATCAACAAGGGCCGCGCCGACAGCATCACCAAGACCGCCGAGGAGCCGGCCAAGGCCTGAGCGCCTGACCGCATCCCGGGCGTGGCGCAGCCGCGCCCGGGGGCTTCCCCCTCTTCCCAACTCACCACTACCAGCGACCAAGCCATGCCCGCCATTTCCGCCAAGACCGTGATGGAACTCCGTGACGCCACCAACCTGCCGATGATGAAGTGCAAGCAGGCGCTGGAGGCCACCGATGGCGACAAGCAGGCGGCCATCGAGTGGCTGCGCAAGCAGGGCATCGCCGCCGCCGGCGGCAAGTTCGCCGACCGCGAGACCCCCAACGGCAGCATCGCCATGGTGCTCGGCGAGGGCGCGGGCGTGCTGGTCCAGCTCGGCTGCCAGACCGACTTCGTGGGCGGCAACGACAGCTTCAAGGCCTTCGCCAAGGAACTGGCCGACCTCGCCCTCGCCACCGGCGCCGACTCGGTCGAGGCGCTCAAGGCGCACAAGCTCGGCGGCCTGTCGATCGACGACGCCATCGCGCTCAAGATCAGCCAGGTCGGCGAGAAGATCGTGCTGGTCAAGGTCGCCCGCCTGGCCGGCGCCCAGGTCACCGGCTACAACCACGGCGGCAAGATCGCCACCCTGGTCAGCGGCACCGGCGACATCCAGAAGCTGCGCCAGGTCAGCCTGCACGTGGCCTCGGCCAACCCGGCGCCGATCGCCCTGACCAAGGACCAGGTCCCCGCCGAGGTGGTGGCCAAGGAGCGCGAGATCCTGCTCGCCACCCCCGACGTCCAGGGCAAGCCGGAAGCCATGCGCCCGAAGATCGTCGAGGGCAAGCTCGGCCGCTTCTTCAAGGAGAACGTCCTGCTCGAGCAGGAGATGCTGCTCGACGCCGAAAAGGGCGAGACGGTCGAGAAGTACGCCAAGCGCCAGGGCGTGGTGGTCACCGGCTTCGCCCGCTTGAACGTCTGATAGCGTCGCCCATCCGACCATCAGCGACCCCCGCGCCGACCAGCGCGGGGGTTGTCGTTGGATGATCCAGGCCAGTGGTGGTAATCCGCCCCGGTCATATATCATATACGACATGCCAGTCCTCACCATCGACCCGGACCAGGTGGTCCGGGCCGTCCGCCAACCCCGTCCGGCCGCCTTTCCGCCGGGTGGCGAGCGCGCAGCCTGGGCCGAGGTGCTGGCCGGTCCCGGGGTGGGGCCGCGGGTCACGGCCCTGCTGGCGGCCGCCGACGGGCACCTGGCCGCTCCGCTGACGGTGCTGCCGGCCTCGCTCTACCTGGACTTCTGGCGTACCGGCGACCGCGCGCGCTTCGAAGCGGTCTACTTCGGCCGGCGCCATCGCCTGGCCGACCTGGTGCTGGCGGAATGCTGCACCTGGCAGGGCCGCTATCTGGATGCGGCGGCGGATGCGCTGTGGGCGATCTGCGAGGAGTCCACCTGGGTGCTGCCCGCCCATCGCTGCCACGGCGGACCGCCGGATGCGCGCCTACGCCTGCCCGGCGGGCGAGTGGTGCCCCCCGACCTGTTCGCCTGCGAGACCGCGGCGGTGCTGACCCAGGCGGTGGCGCTGCTCGGGCCCCAGCTCGACGGGGTGTCGCCGGCGCTGGTTGAACGGGTGCGGCGCGAGGTCGTGCAGCGGGTGATCGAGCCGGTTGAGGCCCTGCCCGGCGGCTCGTTGTGGCTCGACGGCTGGAACAACTGGACGCCCTGGTGCGCCGCCAACACCCTGATCGCGGCCACCGCCGCCATCGACCAGCCGGAGCGCCTGGGCGCCCTGATCGGGCGCCTGGTGCACGCCTGCAACCGCTTCATCGACCGCTATGGCGAGGATGGCGGCTGCGACGAGGGGGCGATGTACTGGGGAGTGGCCGGCGGCCAGCTGCTGATGTTCGCCGAGGAGCTCGACCGCTGCGGGGTGCCGGTGCCGTGGACCCACCCCAAGCTGCGGGCGATGGCGCGCTTCCCGGCGGCGGTCCATCTCGGCGGTCGCTGGTTCCCGACCTTCGCCGACGCCCGCCCCGGTGGCATGCCGCGCGCCAGCACCCTGTGGCGTTGGGGCGAGCGCACCGGCGAACCGGCGCTGCAGCGGCTGGCCTGGCTGGCGTTGCGTGGCGGCGATCCCGCCGCCCCGGTGCCGGCGGCATTCGAGGGCGGCAACCGCACGGTGGGCGATCATCTCTTCGGTCTGCTGCGCGAACTGTGGTGGCTGCCGGCGGCGGCCATCGCCGGGCCCTGTCCAGGCCGGCCCCCCGAGCGCCACACCTGGCTGCCCGACCTCCAGCTGCTGGCGGTGCGTGGCGAGCGCCTGGTGGTGGCGGCCAAGGCCGGCCACAACGGCGAGAGCCACAACCACAACGATGTCGGGCAGTGGATGGCGCTGGCCGACGGCCATCCCCTCATCGTCGATGCCGGCATCGGCTCCTATACCGCCGCCACCTTCGGCCCCGGGCGCTACCAGCAGTGGTGCATCCGCGGCTCGGGCCATGCGGTGCCGGTGGTGGGCGGGCACGAGCAGGCCGCGGGTGCCTCCTTCGCCGCGCGTGCGATCGGCTGCAGCATCAGCGGGGAGCGCGTCGAGCTGAGCGCCGATCTCGCCGGCTGCTACCCGGCCGAGGCCGGCATCCAGCGCCTCGAGCGCCGCCTGGTGGGCGAGGGCGACACCGTCACGGTCAGCGACCGTCTGGAGGCGGCCGGTGCCCCGGCGGTCGAGATGCGCCTGCTGGCGGCGCTCGCGCCGCAGACTGATGGCGCCAGCGGCCTGCTGTTCACGCTGCCCGGCGGTCGCCGCTGGCGCCTGGCGGTGGAGGGGGCCGCGCTGGCGGTCGAGCCGTGCCCGCTCGACGACGCCCTGCAGCGCACCGCCTGGGGGGTCGACCGGTTGTGGTGGCTGGTGCTGCGCATGCCGGTCCAGGCCGGCGAGCGGCGCTGGAGCGTGCGCCTGGCCCCGGCCTGATCAGGCGGATTCGCGCCGCAGTTCGTCCAGCCACGCCAGCAGGAAGGCGTGGCGGCGGGCGGCCTCCGCGCGGGCGCCGGTGGTGTGCATGCCCGCCGCCAGGCGCAGCAGCTTGGCAAAGCAGTGGTCGGTGGCCCAGCGGCGGTCGTCGAGGGCGCGTGCGCCGTCGTCGTGCAGGGGGTCGTCGGGATGGTAGAATCCAGACTCGCAGTCCGGCCGGGCCATGTACTGGGCGCAGGCGAGGTTGCGCATCAGCCCCACCACCCCGATGGCGTCCAGGCGGTCGGCGTCCTGCAGCACCCGTCCGAGCGCGGCGGTGGGGGCCAGACCGCGTGACCACGACGAGGTGCGCACCGCCTCGGCGATGGCGGCGATCTCGTCGGCGCGGTAGCCGGCCGCCGCCAGCAGGGCGGGCGCGGCGGCGGCGCTGCGCTCGCCGCCGGTGGCGCGCTCGGGCGAATCCTTGGCCACGAACACCAGGTCGTGGACCAGGGCGGTGGCGCCGGCGCAGTCGGGATCGGCGCCGGCCTCGGCGGCCAGGCGCAGGGCCCAGCGGTGGACGCGCAGCAGGTGCTGGCGGTCATGGGCGAGTTCGCCTGGCACCAGGCGCTCCACCACCAGCGGCCACAGGGCCGCCTGGCGGGGGAAGTCTGCCAACTGCCTCACTTCAGTTCGACCCACTTGGCGGCACCGAAGCCCCAGCCGCCGCGTTCCTGGGGCGAGGTGAGGATCCTGGCGATGTCCTCGAAGGCATCCTTGTCGATGCCCAGCCGGCCGTCGAGCCGCCCATAGACCAGTTCGAGCTGGCCGCTGCCAGGCTCGCGTAGGTCGAAGCAGGGCTTGAAGGCCCGGTTGGGGCCCTTGGCCACCAACTCGTTGTGCTTGTCGACCCAGGCCTGCCATTGCTGGCGCACCGTCGCGGTGGGGGCGGGCACCGACTTGAGCACCAGGATCCAGCCCGGCGCGCGCTTGGCCGGCTCGGCCGCGACCGGCGCGGCCGTTTCCTTGTCAGGGGTGGGGGCGGTGGCGCTGGTGGCGGCCCCGCGACCGCGTTCCTGGCCAAACCAGAAAGCCACCACCACCGTCAGCAGCCAGATCAGGACCAGATTCACGGCCAACAGCAGTGGGATGTGCAGCACAAAGCGCCCAGCGGGCGGTGGCGGCTGCAGGGGGGCGGGCGGGATCGCGGGTGCCGGGGCCGGGGGCAGGCCGGCATTGGTGAAGCTGCCGGTGCCCGGTTGCGGGGTGGGGTTGCCGCCGCCCTGGGCGGGGTTGGTGAAGGTCGCGGTGCCGGGTTCGCGCGCCACCGGCAGCGGCGACGGATAGCGCGCCGGCGGCGGGGCCGCCGGCCGCACGCCATAGGCCGGCTGCTGCCCGGGCTGGGCCACGCCCTCGGTGATGCGGCGCTGCACCTGCTGCAGCGTGGCATAGACCTGATCGGTGGTGCGGCGTCGGAACACGTCCGCGAGGATGCCCGCGGAGGCCCGGGCTGCAACCGCCGTAGCAGGCGCAGACTGCCGGGCGCGCGCCCGGCTCCTGGCGTGCTGTGGCCGGTGCACAGCATGCCGCCGTGGACCTCGCCCAGCCCTTCTGCCTTCTCGGCCCGGCCCCGATCAGCGGCGACGAGCGTGCGGTGGTGTGGCGCGGAGCGCTGCTGCCGGTGGTGCTGCCGAGCGCTGGATTGTCGCCGGCGGCGCGCGCGGCCTGCGCCCGCCAGCTGACCGCGATGCCCGTCGACCAGCGCGTCGACTGGCTGCTGAGTGGCGGCGACGAGCCCGGCGCCTGGCAGGTGGTGACCGGGCTGGAGCGCCCGCCCAGCGCCTACGGACGCCTGGATGCCGTGCTGGCGGCGTGGTCGGCGCGCGAATCGGCGCGTCTGGGCTGGCCGGCGCCGGCCGGCGGCCTGGTGCTGGTGGGCGCCGATCCCGGCGGCCGGGCGGTGAACCAGCTGCGCGGCGCCCTGGCCGATGTGGGTGAACTGTACGCCGCCCTGCCGACGCAGCGCTGGAGCGGCGCGCTGGTGCTGGCACTCGGCCACGACGATCCTCCCGGGCTGGCGGGCGGCCGCGACCTGCTGGCGCGCCCGGCCCTGCCGGTGCTGCGGGTGCGCGAGCTGCCGTCCGGCGATGACGAGCTGCGCGGCCTGCTCGCCGCCCGGCTCGCCGCCCTGGTCCTGGCGCTGAACGCGCCACCCGCCAACGGCTGGCCGCCGTGGCTCCGCCTGGGGGTGGCCGAGGTGGCCCAGGCCAAGGGTCGCGGCCAGGGGCCGAGCCCGCGCGCCATGCATCAGCTGCGCAGCGAGGCCGGCACCGCCGCCATCGCCGCCCTCCTTGCCGAGGACACCGTGGGCGCGGTCGACCGCCGCTTGGCAGGGGCGGTCGCCGCCTGGCTGCTGAATGCCAGGCGTGCACCGCACTTCCCCGCCCTGCTCGCCCGCCTGCGCACCGGCGAGCGCTCGCCGGCGGCGCTGCAGGCGGCCTACCAGTGCGATCCCGAGCGTCTGGTCAGGGAACGCTGAGCGGAGCGGCCGGCAGCGCCGCTAGCACCCGCTGCCACTGGGCGGGATCGCCCTTGGCGGCGGTGGGGATCTCGACCACGGTCACCGCTGCCGGGCCGCGCGGCTGCCAGGCGACCGCGAAGGCGGGATCGGCATGGCCGGTGAAGGCGGTCACCAGCGGCACCCCCAGCGCAGCCGCCAGGTGGTGGCCGACGCTGTCGTAGCTCACCGCCAGCCGGCAGCCGGCCAGCGCCGCCGCCCAGCCGCCGATCGAACCGTGGAAGCGCAGCACCGGGGTCTGCGCCAGCGATCCTGCCGCTAGCTGGTCGAGGGGCCGGCCCAGGCCCTTGCCGCTGTCGTCGAGGTCGACCGCCTGCCAGCCGCAGGCCGCCAGCAGGGCGTCGCTGTTGGCCAGCTCCTCAGCGCCGAAGCCGCGGTCGAGCAGCACCCGCCAGCCGCGCGCGCGCAGGGTGGCGAGGATCTCGATTTCGGCCGCGCGCGGCAGCGCCTTGGCCGGGTTGCCGCCGTGGTCGAGCTTGACCGCCGCCAGCGGGGCGGGGCCGAACTCCGTTGCCAGGCGCGCGCCCACCGCGGCGGTGGCGGGGTCGAGCGCCACCCGCGGCAGGCAGGCGGGCGCCGCCGGCAGGGCCAGCCGCCGCGCCAGCCAGCGGTCGAGCTGTCCGGCCAGGCTGGAGGGAGCCTCGCCCTCAGGGCGGGTGTTTTCCCACAGCAGGTAGCGCCCGGCCTCGCACACCGGCAGGATGCCGAGCTGGTCGAGGCGCGAGTCCGGGGCCAGCACCAGGTCGGGGGCCTCCTCGGCCACCGCCGCCGCCACCCCCAGCCACGAGGCCAGGCGCTCGCGCAGCGGTCCGCGCCGGGCGTAGGACAGCGGCCGCACCCGCACCTTGGGCAGGCCGCCGAGCAGGGCCTGGAGCTTGCCGTCGCCCAGCAGCACCAGCTCGGCGCCGGGATGGGCCTGGTGCAGGCGCTGCAGCGCCACGCTGGTGAGCAGCACGTCGGCGCCGATGGTCACCCGGCTGAGCACCAGGGCGCGGCGCACCGGCTTAGGCCCCGGCCGGGTGTCGTGGCGGATGGCGTGGAAGCGGCGCTGGAGTGCGCCCTCGTCGCGGATGTCGGCGGCGGCGAGGGCGGCCGCCAGGCGCGCATCGCGCGCGCAGGCGCGCCACACCACACGGGTGAACAGGCGGGCGTAGGCCGCCCGCCCGGCGGGGGTGAAGCCGTCGTTGAGCGGTTCGACCAGGCCGCCGAACAGCGCCGCCAGCCCGGCGCCGCGCAGCGCCTCGTCGTCGCTGTCGGCGGCGTCGGCGAGGGCGTCGGCATGGGCGAACAAGGCATGGCCGGGATCGTCCAGCTCGCGTTCGATGGCATCGGCGCTGCGGCCGGCGGTCCAGCGCAGGAGGGTGGCGGCATGGTCGGCGGGCACGGTCATGGGCGGGGGATTGAACGCGGAGGCCGGGGAAATCGAGTGGCGATCCCCGCATGCGGGCGACCATGCCGCCATGGCCTACCTGGACTGGAACGCCACCGCCCCGCTGCGTCCCGAGGCGCGTGCCGCCTGGCTGGCGGCGCAGGATGAGGCCTGGGGCAACCCCGCCTCGGTGCATGCCGAGGGCCAGCGCGCGCGCGACCGCCTCGACCGCAGCCTCGCCGCGTGCGCCGCCGCGCTCGGCTGCCGTGCCCATGAACTGGTGCTGGTGAGCGGCGGCACCGAGGCCAACGCCGCCGCCATCCACGCCGCGGTGGCGGCGGCGCGTGCGCGCGCGGTGGCGGCGCCGACGGTGCTGGCGGCGGCCAGCGAGCACAGCTCGGTGCTGGCCAACGCCGCCGCCCACGCCCGCCTAGTCGAACTGCCGGTCGACGGCGACGGCCAGCTCGCGCCAGCCGCCCTGGCCGCCGCCGGCGACGACACCGCGCTGGTTTGCCTGCAGTTCGCCAACAACGAGACCGGGGTGCGCCAGGATCTGCCCGCCCTGGTGGCGGAGGCGCGCCGCCGGGCGCCGCGGGCGCTGCTGCTGGTGGACTGCTGCCAGGGCGCGGGCAAGGCCGCGCTCGACCTCGCCGCCCTCGGCTGCGACTTCGCCAGCATCGCTGGGCACAAGCTGGGGGCGCCCAAGGGGGTGGGGCTGCTGTATGTGCGCGCCGGTGTGCGCCCGGCGCCGCTGATCGCCGGCGGGCGCCAGCAGCAGGACCGCCGCAGCGGCACCGAGGATCCCGCCCTGGCCGCGGCGCTGGCCGCGGCGCTGGCCGCCGCCGGCGCCGCCCTGGCGGCCGAGGAGTCGCGCCAGCG
>JAKLKR010000132.1 GCA_023150565.1 Planctomycetota bacterium | reverse complement strand
GAGACCATCGAGGTCGACCTGCCGGATACCGGAGCGCAGGACCTCCAGGTCGCGTGCCCCGGTCTGGCGGCTGCGCGCTGAAGCGCAGTCCTTTTCCGACCGATCCCAGCAACCGGCCACGGCCTCCCCCAGGGTGCCGGCGGTGGCCTTCCGGAAAACGATCATGGACATCGCCAAGGCTGCTGCCCTCAGACCCTTCGTGGAGCATGCGCGCCAGCGCATGACCGCGTACTGGGCCTGCCAGAACACCACTCCGATCATCGATCTGCGCCTGGAGGACCCCGCGGTGCAGCCGCCGCGGCCCGGAGCCGGCTGGGACCATCCGGAGCAGGAGCCGGACATCCCAAGCATCGTCTCGCTCCAGATGCAGGCTTGGATCGGTTCCAAGGTGTTCGGCGGTGACGCCATCCCCCGCTTCGAGCATTGCTGGGGAGCGAAGCGGGTGGCGCCGATGGCGCTGTCGTTCTACTACGGCTCACCCCTCCAGTTCAAGGAGACCACCACCTGGACCGACCACCATCTGGACTCCCTGGCGGGGTTCGACCCGGTCCTCGATCCGGCCAACCGCTGGTGGCGGATCAGCCGGGCGATCATCGAGGAGCAGCACCGCCAGGGGCTCGGCGTCATCCAGCCCTGCATCCCCGGGATCGGGGACGTGATGACCAACCTGTCGGTGATGCGCGGCAGCGAGCAGCTCTGCCAGGACCTCATGGATGACCCCGACCGCGTCCATGCCCTGCGTGAGATCATGATGCGCGACTGGGTCACCTGCTACGACAGCTTCGTCGCCCTCGGGCAGGGCCCTGGCCGGTGTCCTGGGACCTGTTGCTGGAGCGGCTGGGCGGAGGGCACCACCTATCCCGTGCAATGCGACTTCAGCACCATGATCTCGAACCGCATGTTCCGCCAGTTCGTGCTGCCCGAGTTGGAGTTCCTCAGCGGCCACCTGACCCACATGATCTGGCACCTGGATGGCCAGGAGGAGTTCAAGCACCTCGACACCCTGCTGGCGCTGCCCTATGTCAAGGCCATCCAATGGGCGGTGCTGGGTCGAGATGTACAAGCGCGTGCAGGCCGCGGGAAAATCGCTGTTCTTCCGTGGAAAGGTGCCGCAGCTGCGCAACCTGCTCGATCAGCTCAGTCCACGGGGATTGATGCTGCTGGTGGACGGCGTCGCCACCGACGAGTACCTGAGCGACTGCCGGCGCTACCTAGGGGTGGTGCCCTGGCTCTGAGGCGCGGGCGCGGCGGCCAGGGAGGTGTCGGCAGCGATCCGTCCGGCGGTGGAGCGCAGGCCGGCCAGCAGATCGGCGGGGACGGTGGCTGGGTCCTGGCTGTAGGCGGCAAGGGCGCTCGCTGGTCCGGCCGGGCCGGGCATCGGCACCGCCGCCGCGGCGTAGCCGTTCTGCCGGAAGGCCACCGCGCGGTCGCGTCGGATGGCGCGGAGTTCGGCCTGCAGCTCAGGCATGGTCAGGACCCCTGGCCAGCTCCAGCGGGTGGGCAGGCCGAGTTGGCGGAGGATCCGGTTGCGTTCGACCAGCGGCAGCAGCGCGAGCAGGAGGCGGCCGCTGGCGGTGCCGTAGACGAGATGGTCCTCGTTGCGGATCAGCGATGAGAGCACGGTCGGACGGATGGAATAGCGGATGATGCGCCGGCCGCCCTGCAGCGACACCACCAGCACCGCCGCCTGGTGGCGGACCGCCAGGGCGGTGAGCAGGTCGAGCAGGGCCTGGGGGAAGGCGGTGGCATGGGCGCCGCCATTGGCCAGGGAGTAGATCGCCTGGCCCAGCCGGAACCCGCCGCGGACGCCATCCTGGTCGACCCAGCCCAGGCAGGCCAGTTGGCCCAGGATGCGCGAACAGGTGGCGGCGGGCATGCCGGCCTCGGCCGCGATCCGGCGCACCCCGGTGGTCTCGCCGGGATTGGCGGAGAGGACCCGCAGGATGGCGTCGGAGCGTGCAAGCAGGGAGGACATGGCGGCATTCCCGGACGGACGGCGTCCGTCTGCTCAGCCCCCGGCCTCGGCCAGGACGTGCTCGGCCACCAGCAGCGGCACCTCGGTGCGGCGCACCAGCAGGGCGATGGCGTCCGATGGCCGGCAGTCGACCTCGACCGGCGGCTGGTCGCCGCGCACCAGCACCAGGCGGGCGAAGAAGGTGTGCTCCTGCAGGTCGACGATGCGCACCTCGCCCAGGCGGGCGCCCAGCGACTCCAGGCAGGTCATCAGCAGGTCGTGGGTGAGCGGCCGCGGGAAGCGCTGGCCCTTCACCGCCCGGTCGATGGCGGTGGCCTCGAACACCCCGATGGTGATGGGGAAGCGGCGGGAGCCGCCGCGTTCGCTGACGAACACCACCTGCTGCTCGGCATGCTCGTCGATCACCACGTGCGAGAGGAAGCAGGGGCGGAGGCTCATGGCGTGGCCATGGTGGCCGGCGCCGGCGGCGCGCCACTGCCGGCGGACGCATGGAGCACCGACTGCGAGAAGCGGGGGTCGAGAACTTCCAGGTAGCGTTCGCCCAGGATGTGGATCACCACCTGGGGGCGCTCGCGCAGCATGGCCTGGTCATCCCAGGCGTGGGTCCAGCGCAGGGTGGTTTCCGCGAAATGCCCGCCGAGGTCGTAGATCACCCCCAGGGAATCGTGCATCACCGCCACCCGCCAGGGCGCCTGGGGGGCTGGGGCGGACAGGCGCAGGGTGTCGGCCTCGTCCCAGGCCAGGCGCATACCGCCGCGCATGGGCCGGTGGGCGGGATAGACCGCGGGCGGGGGCTGCGCGAAGCGCCACGCCGGAACCCGCTCCTGGGGAGGCAGCCAGTCGGCGTCGTGGAAGCGGCCGGGCGGGATCCAGGCATCGACGCTCAGCAAGGTGAACAGGTCGCCGCCGGCATGGGCGACCTCGGCCCAGCGCCGGTCATCGATGCGATGGGGGGAGAGGCCGGGCTGGAAGCAGGCCAGGCGATCGATGATGGCGGCATAGCCCTGGTGCTGGCCCCAGCCGTTCCAGTGGGTGTCGAGCTTGAAATACAGCGGCCGCTCCGGACAGCGCCGGGCGGCGTCCTCCAGCGCCGGACGCAGGTCGAGCAGCAGCGGCCCGCGACCGGCCAGCTGGACGCGCAGTTGGTCGAGGCGTGTCGGCCGGCCGGTGGGGCGGAAGCGCAGGGGCAGCAGTCCGCTGTAGATGCGCTCCTTGTTCGGCACCACCACCAGCACCAGGCGGCCGTTCCACGCCGCCAGCTGCTGGGCGCGACGTTCGAGTTCGCCGGCGACGAGTTCCAGCTCTCCAGGCGGGAAGGGCGCGTCGCCGCGCAGGTCGGCCAGGGTCACGCCGTCGTCGGCGCGCTCGGCGCGATAGAACAGCCAATCCTGCTCGCCCACCACCACGCTGCGGGAATTGATGGTGCCGAACAGGGCGGCATGGGCACGTCGCCAGGCGTTGACCGCGGTTCGTGAGAAATCCACCGTCTGGTCGAAGCTGCGGGTGAATGCCTCGACCGGGTCGCGGTCGAGGCTGAGCGCCTGCCGCACCGCATCCCTGGTCTGGCCGATGAATCCCGCCGGGCGCTGCAGCACCGGCACCCACAGCAGCAGGGCGGCGATCACGGCCAGGACCAGGGCGGGCGAGGGGGGCTTCACGGCGGCTCAGAAGCGGAAGTAGATGAACGGGTTGGAGGACTGGCCCTGGAGCGTGAGGGTGAGCGCCAGGAGCACCAGGGCGAGCAGCGCAGCCTCGGCGGCGAGCAGGGCGGCGGTGGCCCAGGTCCATGAGCGGCTGCTCCAGTCCGGCAGCAGGCCCGCCAGGCGGGCAGAGAGAGGGAAGCTGAACAGCACCCCGCCGGCCAGGAAGGCCAGGATCTCGCGGTCGGCGAACTCGGCTGCCGGCAGATGTCCCCCGAAGCCGGCCAGGGCGGCGGCGAAAGCCCAGCAATGGCCCAGATCGGAGCAGCGGAACAGCACCAGCCCGAGCAGCCACACCAGCATGGTATGGCCCCAGCGCACGGGAGCCGGGGTGCGCTCGAGAAGCGTCCCGTAGGGGGTGCGCTCAAGCACCAGGAACAGGCCGTTCCAGGCCCCCCACAGCACGAAGGTCCAGGCCGCTCCATGCCATAGGCCGCAGAGCACGAACACCGCCGCCAGGCTGAGGTGGAAGCGCCAGGCCGGGGGCCGCCTGCCGAGCAGGGGGAAGAACAGGTAGTCGCGGAACCAGCTCGACAGCGAGATGTGCCAGCGGTTCCACAGCTCGCGCAGGCTGGTGGCGGCGTAGGGGTGCGCGAAGTTCTCCTGGAAGGTGAAACCGAACATGCGTCCGAGGCCGATCGCCATGTCGGAATAGCCCGAAAAGTCGAAGTAGAGCTGGATGGCGTAGCAGCCCAGGCCGAACCATGCCGCCGCGGCCGAGAGGTCGCCCGGCGGCAGATCGAACACCGCATCGGCCGCCACCGCCACGGTGTTGGCGATCAGCACCTTCTTGGCCAGGCCCTTCACGAACCGGCGCATGCCGCTGATGAACAGCGCGGCGCTCTCGACCCGCCCGCTGATCTGCGCCGCCACATCGCGGTAGCGCACGATCGGACCGGCGATGAGCTGGGGGAAGAACGCCTTGTAGCAGCCGTAATCGATTGGGCTCCGCCCTGCGGCGACATCGCGCCGGTAGACGTCGACCAGGTAGCTCACCGCCTGGAAGACGAAGAAGCTGATGCCGATGGGCAGGTGCACCCGGCCTACCGCCAGCGTCGGCAGTCCGGCCATGCCGAGCAGGGCGTTGAGGTTGTCGACCAGGAAGTTGGTGTACTTGAAGAACACCAGCAGGGCGAGGTTGAGACCCACCCCGACCGCCAGGGCCAGGCCGCGTCGGCGCACCCGCTCGATCACCAGGCCCATGGCCCAGGTCGAGAGGAAGGTCCACACCATGACCAGCGCATACCAATTCTCACCCCAGGCATAAAACAGCAACGAAACCCCAAGCAGCCAAGAGTTGCGTGCCTGGCGGGGCATGAGGAAGTACCCACCCATGGCGATGGGCAGGAACAGGTAGAGGAAGACCAGCGAACTGAACACCATGGCGCGGCGGCGCAGGCTCGGGGCGGGTCAGGGATTGTCCAGCGTTCCCGCATGCAAAGAGCGCGAAAACACCGGCTGTTGCATTCTTCCCCACTGAACCCTTTGCACCACCCGCACGTTCATCTAGCCTATGGGCCTCACCAACGCACCCCCCATGGCCTTCGTCCTCGTCATCCAACCCCCGGAAGGGGAGCCCATCTGCATCGATACCGAGCAGGTGCACCCCCCGTTCGTGATCGGACGCGATTCGGATGAGGCCCAGGTGGCCATCCCCGATCCGCAGGCCAGCCGGGCCCATTGCCGGGTCGAAATGGGCGACGGCGGTCTGGTGGTCGAGGACCTCGGCAGCCGCAATGGCACCTGGCGCAATGGCGAACGGGTGACCCGCTGCATGCTGCGCCCGGGCGACACCTTGCGCGTCGGTGGTTCGCAGCTCTACATCGAGGAGCCGGAGCAGGCTGATCCCCTGGTCGGCACCAAGATCGGCAACTATGAACTGCAGGAGGCTCTCGGCAGCGGCAGCTACGGCACCGTGTACCGCGCCCTGCAGATCAACCTCGGCCGCCCGGTGGCGGTCAAGGTGCTGTCGCAGGAATGCGCCAAGGATCCCGCTCGGGTGCAGTCGTTCCTGGTCGAGGCCCGCCGCGCCGGCCGCCTGAACCATCCCAACCTGGTCCAGGTCCACGATGTGCTCGAAGAGGGAGGTCGCTACTTCCTGGTGATGGAGCTGATGGCCGCCTGCTCGCTGTCCGCGGTCAAGGATGAGGGTCCGCTCGGCGAGACCCACATCATCGCCGTGCTGCGCGACATCTGCCGGGCCCTGGCCTACGCTGAAAATCAGCGCCTGGTCCATCGCGACGTCAAGCCGGACAACATCCTGCTCACCGAAGACGGCGTCTACAAGCTGGCCGACCTCGGCATCGCCGCGCCGATGTCCTCGGAAGGCATCGCCCAGACCGAACGGGTATTCGGCTCGCCGCACTATGTCGCGCCGGAGCAGGCCCGCGGCGGTGGCATCGACAGCCGCGCCGACCTCTACGCCCTGGGCGCGAGCGTGTGGCAGCTCGCCACCGGCCAGACGGTGTTTTCCGGCACCAGCCGCCAGCTGGTCGCCCACCACATCGGCACGCCCATTCCGGACCTGCGCAAGCTCGCGCCCAAGCTCAGCCCGCCGGTGGTGCAGTTCATCGTCAACCTGCTCGACAAGGATCCCGCCCGGCGTCCCCCCACCGCCGCCGAGGCGCTGCGGCGCATTGAGCAGATCCACGCTGCGCACGCGGTGCGCATGTCGACCCCGCGGCCGCCGATGCGCCGCCCCTTGCGCCGCATCCGTCCCCGCCGGCGCTAAGCCCATTTTGGAGTTGCGTGGCGACGGCTAGTTGCTAGGGTGCGGCCCTGCCCAGGAAAGGGGCTGTCTTACCATGAATATCTACGTCGGGAATCTCCCGTACTCCGCTACTGACGCTGATCTGCGTCAGCTCTTCGAAAAGCACGGCGAGGTTTCCAGCGCGAAGGTCATCATTGACCGCGAAACCAACCAGAGCAAGGGCTTCGGCTTCGTCGAGATGAGCGACAACGCCAAGGCTCAGGCTGCCATCACTGCCCTCAACGGCCAGCAGCTCAAGGGCCGTGCGATGCGCATCAACGAGGCGCAGCCCAAGGAAGCCCGTCCGCCCCGCGGCGGCGGCGGCCGCTACTGAGTTCTCACGAATCAGTGAACCCCGGGAGCTCAGCTCCCGGGGTTTTTTCGTGCCTGTGCGCAGGAGCCCGTGCGATGGAATCGCCTGAATCAGCTTTTGCCGCCGCTGGTCACGGACCGTGGAGCGTCCAGCAGCCGTTGATGGATGGGTGCATCAGTGCCACCACCCGGGTGATGGCCAAGGATGGATGGTCAGCGGTGCTCAAACAGCGCTCCGACGCACCCTGGGGGCTGTTTGCCGCCGAGGCGGCTGGTCTGGAGGCCTTGCGCAGCGTGCCGGGCTGGCATGTGCCCGAGGTCTTCGGACAGGGGCGGACCTGGCTGCTGATCGAGGATCTGGGCGACCAGGTGGGCATGGATGCGCTGCCGTTTCCCGCCGATGACGCCGCCTGGGGTGCTTTCGGCCGCGCCCTGGCCCACTGCCATGGCCGCACCGTCAGCCGCTGCGGATGGGACACCGGCACCTTCTGGGGCATGCTGCGATTCGACAACCGCTGGCAGGAGGACGGTGCGGCTTTCTATCGCAAAACCCGCTTCCGCTTCCTGCTCGACCAACCTGGATGCCGCCGCCGGCTCGCACCTGGTGACCGCCGTGGGGTTGAACGGGTGATGGACCGGCTCCACCTGCTCGCCCCGGCCGAACCGCCCTGCCTCAACCACGGCGACCTGTGGGCCGGCAACCGTCTGCGCACCCGCGGCGGCGTTCCCGCTGTGATCGATCCTTTCATCCACTACGGCTGGGCCTGGTGCGACCTGCACAATCCCCTGATGTATGGCGGCTTCCCCCCGCGCTTCTGGGACGCCTACCGCGAGTGCCGCTGGCTGCCGCCGCGCTGGCAGGAACATGTCGAGCCGTTCTTCCTGCTCCACTGCCTGGGCTGCATCGCCCAGGACATCGAGGTCGGCTTCCACGGCGACTGGCTGCGCCGGCTGGTGGCGCGTTACGGCTGATCGCCAGGGTCAGCGCAGCAGCGGGATGCGCCGGCCGAGCAGGAAGAATTTGCGGTCGGGATACCACAGCACCGGGGTGCCGCCGCGCACGGTGAAGCTGGAGTAGAACGACAGATCCACCCGTCCGATGGTGCCGGGCTTGCCCACCGCGGTGCCGCTGTGGTCGAGGAACAGGGTCGGTTCGTCGAACCAGATCGGCTGGTCGGCCTGGGGTTTGAAATATCCGCGCACCAGATGCACCGGTCGGCGGTTGAACGAGCAGTCGGCCGGGCCGTACTGGCGGTAGTGGCCGTCATGGTTGTGGATGAAGGTCGCATACTGGCCGCTGCCTGCGGTTTCGCCGCCGAGGTCGTAGATCGGACAGGGCGAGAGGGGATGGAGCAGGGGTTCGCCCTGGTCGCGCCGCAGCAGCCGTCGCGGGGTGGTCCAGGTCTCACCGTCGTCGGCGCTGACCGACCAGAAGGGGCTGCCGGCGGCAGTGCGCATCTGGCAGTACAGCCGCCCATCCGGCAGCTTCACCAGCGAGGGTTCCTGGCAGGCGCTGAGCTCGGGATGGCCAGGGAACGGCACCGCCAGCGACTGCTGGTTGGCGGCGCAGGTGCGGATGACCAGCGCCGACGGCTCAGGATCGGCATCGACGTTGACGAAGTGCAGGAACTCCACCCGGGCATCCGCCGAGCGCCAGTCGTTGATCGGGCTCTTGCGCACCGCGAAGCTGGTCCAGCGGGTCACGCCGGCGAAATAGCTCCCGTCCCGGCCCAGGCGCACCGGCTTCTGCCAGCACAGGATGTTGGGCGGCATGCTCGCATCGGGGTTGTCGTTGATGCTGCGTTCGAGCGGAACCAGCTGCGGCTTCGACCAGGTCCGGCCATGGTCGTCGCTGCAGATCCCGTGCAGCCAGCCGGTGTGGTGGAAGAAGGTGTCATGGCGGCCGATGTGCTGGCTGTAGAGCACGTAGATGCGGCCGGAACGGCTGACCAGGGGGAAGGCCCAGCTCGCCATGTGGCCTTCGCCCGGCTTGCGCGGACCGGCGATGATGCGCGGCGCCGTCCAGGTGACGCCCTCGTCGCGGCTCTGCGCGAAGGTGATGTGCTGGTCGGGTGGATTGTCGGCTGAATAGTTCTCGACCGAGCTCTGGGTCCACACCGCCATCAGCGAGCCGTCCGGTCCGTCGAAGGCCAGGAAGTGCTCGTTGCCGGTATCGCACACCTGCTGGTCGTCGACCTGGGGCACGAACACCACGTAGTCTGGCCTGGTGATGCGCAGCTGGGCGGGGATGCCGGCGCGCAGGGACTCGACCGTGATCACGGGTTGGGCGGCGCTCTGCATGGGAATGAACCCTCCGCGCGTCAGCCTAGGACGGCCGCTCCGGCCCCGGAACGGACGAAGCGGTCATCCGCTGGGACGAAGCGGATCCGGACTAATCCGCCAACTCCAGCGTTCCGCCCACCAGGCAGCGGCCGGCGTCGTCGCGCAGGGTCGGCCGCGGGACCAGTCCGTGGTGCACATGCAGCAGGGCGCCAGGACCGGCCGGGCGCGCCAGCTGCAGGCTGATGCCGGTGCCGGCCACGATGGTGGCGATGGTGGCGATCAGGCCCTGGGCGTCGGCGACGGTGAAGTCGCTAATCGCCCGCGCGGGGGTCCAGTCGCCGCTGCGGTTGGCCACCGTGACCGTCACGGTGGTGCGGCCGGGGCCGTCCCAGGCCGCCGCCACCGCCTCGGGCCAAGCTCCGGCCAGCGCCAGGCCGTAACGGCCGGCGAGGGCGGCATCGGCGAAGCGTTCACCGATGGCGATCTCGGCCGCGGCCGAGTTGTGCACCTCGTCACCGAGCGCGGTGTCGAGGGTGGGCACCAGGGCCACACCCGGCAGTTCGCGGGCCAGCCGGCGCTGGCAGTCGCGCAGGCTGGTCCACAGCCGGGCGCGCTCCTGGTCGCCGCCGTCGAAGGTGTTGAGCTGGCCGGTGAGGATGGGCAGGACGGGATCGCCCAGCCGTTGGCGCACCAGCGCCGTCCAGGCGCGGAAGCGCGCCGGATAGGCCGCCAGCGAGGCGCCGCTGCCGTCGAAGGCGTCGCTTTCGCCCTGGTACCACACGATGCCGGCGGCGCGGGGGACGCCGTCGCCGGCCTTGGCCGCCATGTCGAGCAGGTTGTCGGTGAGCCTGGCGGGGCCGCCGTCGTCGCGCACCCATAGCGTAAGCGGGCTGCCGCCCAGGGCGCAGGGGATGAGGCCGATCGGCATCCCGGTGCGGGCGCGGATGCGGCGGGCGAAGGCCAGCCAGGGTGAATGCCCGTGAAAGATGCTGGTGATGGTGCAGGGATGCAGGCTGCCGGTGGCGTCCTCGAGCGGGTGGGTGGCCAGGGCCCAGCGCTCGGCGTTGGTGAACTGGTGCAGGCCGAGTTCGGGCGGATCATTGGCCGCGCCCTTGCCGGTGCCCGAGGCGTTGCTCTGCCCGGCGATCAGCCACAGGTCGCCCACCCCCAGGTGGTGGCGGCAGTCGCCGCGCAGGGCGCGCTTGTCGCCGCCGTTGCCCGGCCGGCGCAGGCGGGTCTCAAGGCGGTAGAGCCCGCCGGTGGGGATGCGCTCCAGACGCAGGGCCCAGTCGGCGCCATCGCGCTGCGCGTCCTGCCAGTCGAGGTGGAGCGCCACCGGCGCGCCGCTGGCCTCCTCGACCAGCCGGGCCTGGACCGACGCTCCCGGCCCGTGCGGAACCGGATCGCCGGCCAGACGCAGGCGCATGCTGCCGTGCCCATGGGTGTCGCGCTGGATGATCTGCCAGTCCTGGGGGGCGGCGAGCAGGGCGATTCCGGGCAGCGGCATGGTCAGAACTCGATGGTGTGGGGTCCGTCGGACAGGTCGGCCTCCCACGCTCCGTCCACGGCGCGCAGGTCAACCGAGCGGCCATCGACCTTCAGGGCCGGCCGGGCGGCGCCGCGCAGGTGCAGGGTGAGCCGGCGCACCGCCGGCATGCCCGGGAACGAGCCGGTGCGGGCGCCGATCTCCAGGCGGTGGCGGCCGTCGCGGTGGCTCAGGGCCACCCGGGTCAGGGCCTGCTGGCCGTCGCGCCAGGCATGGGTCTCGCCGTCGTCCTCGTGGATGGTGGCGGCGCCGTCGCCGCCCGGCCAGACCTCGATGATGACGTGGTCGAGCGGGCGCTGGCCGACATGGTCCATCGGCGGCCAGCACGGGATCACCGCCCCGGCGCGCACGAACAGGGCGCCGCCGCGATCGGCGGGCAGCTGCGGAACCACCTCGCGGCCGCCCTCGACCAGGGCACCGCTCCAGCGGTCGTACCAGCGGCCCTCGGGCAGCCAGATGCGCTCGGCGAAGGCGCCGGCGATGAGGTCGCCGCCGAGGTAGTACTGGGTCAGGCGCTCGGCCGCCGCGGGCGCATCCGGGTGGACCAGCGACATCGGCCGCATCATCGGCCAGCCGCTGGCGGAGGCCTCGTGGGCGGCGGCGTAGAGGTAGGGCAGCAGGCGGTAGCGCAGCTTGGCGTAGGCCGTGAACACCGGCTTGAGGGTCTCGCCCAGCAGCCAGGGATGGCGCCAGTAGGCCCAGCTGTTCACCTGCGCCCACGACTGCAGGAAGCCGAAATGGATGCCCTGCACGGTGAACACGTCCATGTCGCAGCTGACGTTGCTGTGGCCGACGAAGGCGTGGTTGAGCATCGAGGCGAGCGGCTTGGGCCCGCCGCCGGTGTCGCCGGCCCAGGTGGCGCTGAAGCGCTGGATGCCGGTGTAGCCGCCACTGGAATAGATCATCGCCCGGCGCCTGGTGTGGGCGACGTAGCCGTCGTGCATCTGCTGGTTGTAGATGATCGGGTAGAGGTTGTGCGCCTCCTCGTCGCTCATGCCGTTGCCGTACAGGCGGTCCGGGTGCTCATTGACCTGCAGCGCGCCGTCGAGCTTGAACGCCACCGCCCCCTGATCGACGAACTTCTTCAGATGCTCGAACCACGGCTCCTGCGGCTTGGTGATCTTGTCGAGGCGGCAGGGGCCGTGGCCGAAGTGCTGGTCCTGCTCGAAGTCGTCGGGGTGGAAGCCGTCCGGCTGGCTGGGCCTGGCGCTGGTCGCCACCCCGGCGCGGCGTTCGGCCTCCCAGGTCAGGTCGTAGTCGCAGCACAGCCACAGGCTGAGCTTGAAGCCCAGGCGGTCCATCGCCCCCACGAAGGAGGCCGGCGACTTGCCGCTCAGCCAGCCGGGGATGCGGAAGCGGTCGGGATGCCACTTCTTGTCGACCGAGTAGTCGTAGTGCTGCGACATCCAGCCCGGTTCCAGCCCTATGAGGTCGCAGGGGATGCCCTCGCGGCGCATGTTCAGGCAGTCGCTCAGCAGTTCGCGTGCGTCGGCCTGCTCGTTGCAGACGAAGGTCAGCCCATAGGCCCACAGCGGCAGCAGCGCCGGCCGGCCGCTGAGGGCGGTGAAGCGGTCGAGGTTGGCGCGGAAGCCGCCGCCGGCGAACAGCACCACGTCGATGTCGCCGCCGCGCACGCCGATGCGCAGCAGGTCGGCGCGCTCGCTGCCGGCATCGACCGCCATGCGCCAGGTCGAATCGATGAACAGGCCCCAACCGGTGGAGCCCATCAGGAACGGCACCGGCACATACGAGGCCACGTTGCGCACCCAGATGGCGGTCTTGAAGCCGCGCTTGTGCAGGCGGTCGCGGGTGACGTCGCCCAGTCCCTGGATGGTCTCGGCCGGGTCGATGGTGATGGGCAGCGACCAGCCGCCATCGACCGGCATCTCCGCCGCCTGGTGGCAGGCGAGCAGCACCCGGCCGCTGCCGTCGCGGAAGGTCCAGCAGCCATCCGCGCCCAGCTCCAGCGCCGCGCCCGGCAGGCGCAGGGCCAGCCGGCCGCCGCCATGCTCGACGGTCGGGGTCGGAGTGCCTTCCAGGGCCTCCGTCACCACCCCGTAGCGCACCAGGGCCGAAGGCGCGGTGGCGCGGCGCGAGATGCGCAGGCGGATGGCATCGGCGGCCACCGCCAGCACCTGGGCCTGGCGGCCATCGGCGAGGGTGATGGAGGCGGATTGGCTGGGGGCGGTCATGGGGGGCTCCGGGGTGCACAGATCTGCAGCCGGGGATGGGTCCGGCAAGATGGCACCTGCGCACATGTGCGCAGGTGGCCGGCGAGGAGGGGGAGCGTAGCACCGCCTGCCAGCGGTGGGAGCCTGTCGCCCGGGTTTCCGGAAACCGTCAGTGCGCAGCAGGCAGGAAACGAACGAACACGCACTCTCCCGCGGTCATCGCCACCGTCAGACCCTCGCCGGCGAGGGTGTCGGTGGTGGCGGGGCCGAGCGGAACCCAGGCGCCGTCCTGCCAGCGTTCCACCTGCCAGGTTCCGGCCTGCGGCGCCCACCAGCGCACCGTCACCGGCTTGGGCTGGTGGATGCTGGCGAAGCCGGCGATGGTCGGTGGGGCGGCGGACGCCTGGTCGATCATCCGCCCATGCAGGTTCCAGAGGATGGCGCGATGCAGGGCCAGCACGGCGCCGCCATCGGCGCGGGTGAACAGCAGGCCCTCGGGTGGATGGTCGTCGCCGGCGCCGGCGGTGAGCTGGAAGCGGCGCCGGTCGCCGGTCGTGCGCGCCAGGTCCTCCAGCCAGCCGCGCGAGGCCAGTGCGTCCACTGCGCCGGCAGTCACCACTACCGCGCCCGTGCCGCGGGCCAGACGCCAGGCCAGGGGTGAACCATCGGCGGCCACCAGGCAGGGGCGGGCATCCGCCGGCGGTTGCACCGGCAGCGGCTTGAGCACCACCACCCGGCGATCGGCAGGGAACAAGGGCGGCAGCCCCTGCCCCGCCACCCGCGCCGCGGTGGCGGGGCCGGAGACGGAGAAGCCGAAGGCCTCGGCCACCGCCGCCAGCCCCGGGCCAGGGCCGAGGTGGAGCGCCACCGTACCGCCCTGCTCGGCGTGGCGGCGCAGGGAGGCGGCGGATTCCGGGGTGATCACCGAGAAGTGGTTGCCAACCACCAGCCCGCCGTGCGGCCAGAGCGCGAGCGGGGTGTGGTCGCTGATCGCCGTCCCGCTGAGGCTGTCGGACATGTGGCCCAGGAGGAGATCTGCCTCCAGCCCATGCCATTGGAAGGTGCGGCGGTTGAGGGCGGCTCCGTCCCAGCCCAGGAACTGGGTCCAGCTGGCCGGGGCGGGAACGTAGCCCTCGGCCAGCAGGGCATCGACCACGGTGGCCAGCTGGCGCAGGCGCTGGCGGGCGCTGGCGATGCCGGGCTGGGCGTGGGTGTTGGTCCAGTTGCAGTTCCAGGCGGTGTTCCAGGCCTGATCCAGGCCGCCGAAGAGGGCGTGGAACACCAGCAGGTCGTTGGCGATGGGGTGGCGGGCGGGGGCCGCCACCGACTCGTGGCGCCAGCCCAGCCCGTGGGCCGCCGCCAGCTGGAAGTGCGAGACCATGTCGCGCGGTTCGCCGCCCCCGTGCGCCGGCTGCACCCCCAGGCGGCGGTATTCGTCCCAGCGGGTTTCGGTGGCGCCGTGGCCGCCGGCGGCTTCGTACACCCACAGCCGGCGGTGGGGATCGACGGCGCGCACCGCTCGCGCGAACCCGTCGAGGTGCCAGAGGCCGGCGAGGTGGTCGCGGAATGCGGCCCAGCGCCGCCAGGCGGACGAGAGGTCGGGGCCTTCCGCCGCCCAGGCGGGGGCTGGCTGGCCGCCGGCGAATGCCGCCCAGGCGGAGCGTGCGCTGGCGCAGTGGTCGTAGCGGTGCTCGGGGCTGTCGTGCCAGGTCCAGTCGAAGAAGGGATTCCAGCAGGTGTAGCCCACCACCGCCGGTTCGCCGCGGTAGTGGAGGGCGATGGCCTGCCAGGCCGCCGCCACCACCTGGCGCATGCCGGCCGAGGCGGCGCTGGCGGCGACCGCCGGATCAGGGTGGCCGTCCTGGTCGAGGGGCGGCTCCCACGGGGCC
>JAKLKR010000131.1 GCA_023150565.1 Planctomycetota bacterium | reverse complement strand
TCTTGTTCGCTGATCGGGGACCATGGCAGCGTCAGTGCGGCGTCGACGTGGGCGTCGACGCTCCAGAAGAGCCGTCCGCGGCACTCGATCAGCCTTAGCTTTACGCCATTGGCCGTCCGCCCGCCCGGGCGTGTATTTCCGTTCGCGGCCATACCGTCCCGGCCCATGCAGACCGACCTCGCCGCCTGCCGCGACCTCGCCGCCCAGGGCCATACCCTCATCCCGCTGGTGCGCCGGCTGGTGGCCGACGAACTGACCCCGGTGGGGGCGCTGGCGCGCCTGCAGGACGAACCCTACTCCTTCCTGTTCGAGAGCGTGGTCGGCGGCGAGCGGGTGGCACGCTACTCGATGCTCGGCTGCCGGCCCAAGGAGCGCCTGGTGGGCGACCTCCAGGGCGTCACCCTGCACCGCGCCGACGGCTCCTGCCAGCGCCTGCCGGGCGACCCCTATGCGGCGGTGCGCGCCTACCTCAAGCCGCTCAAGGCCCCGCGCCTGCCAGGCCTGCCGCGCTTCAGCGGCGGCCTGGTGGGCTATTTCAGCTACGACGCGGTGCGCCTGGTCGAGCGCCTGCCCAAGGTCCCGCCCGACAAGCTGCACCTGCCCGACCTGCACCTGATGCGCTGCGACACGGTGGCGGTGTTCGACCACAGCTTCAACCACCTGCTGCTGATCAGCCACCTCGACCTCACCGCCGGCGGCGACATCTCCGAGGCCTACGCCGCCGCCAGCCGCGAGCTGGACGCCCTGCAGGCGCGCCTGTCCGGCCCCGCCCCCAGCCGGCTGGTGGCGCCCGCCCCCGCCGCCGAGGTGGCCTTCACCAGCCACACCCCGCGCGCGATTTTCGAGGACGGGGTGCGCCGCATCCAGGAATACATCAAGGCCGGCGACGCCTTCCAGGTGGTGCTCAGCCAGCGCCTGTCGGCGCCCTGCCACCTCACCCCCTTCCAGGTCTACCGCAGCCTGCGCAGCCTGAACCCCTCGCCCTACCTCTTCCTGCTGCGCCTGGGCGAGGCGAGCATGGTCGGGGCTTCGCCCGAGCTGCTGGTGCGGGTCGACGACAGCACGGTGGCGGTGCGCCCGATCGCCGGCACCACCCTGCGCGGCGCCACCCCGGCCGAGGACGAGCGCCTGGGCAAGGAGCTGCTCGCCGATCCCAAGGAGCTGGCCGAGCACACCATGCTCATCGACCTCGGGCGCAACGACGTCGGCCGGGTGTGCGAACCCGGTTCGGTCAAGCTCACCGAGCGCATGGTGATCGAGCGCTACAGCCACGTGCAGCACATCGTCAGCCACGTCGAGGGGCGGCTGCGCGCCGGGCTGGACGCGCTCGAGGCGCTGCGCCACTGCCACCCCGCCGGCACCGTCAGCGGCGCGCCCAAGGTGCGCGCGATGGAGATCATCGACGAGCTCGAGCCGGTGAAGCGCGGCCCCTACGCCGGCGCGGTCGGCTATCTCGACTTCGCCGGCAACCTCGACACCTGCATCGCCCTGCGCACCGCCATCCTCACCCCCGGCGAGGTGCATGTGCAGGCCGGCGCCGGGGTGGTGGCCGACTCGGTCCCCGCCAGCGAGTACGAGGAGACCCTGCGCAAGGCCAAGGCCACCCTGGCGGCGATCGCCCGCGCCCACCAGTTCTGAGCCCCAATGGCGTTGAGCGGCTCTTCCCTGGGACCGCCGGGCTCCAGCCCGGCAGTTTGGCACGGCTCGAATTGCCGGGCTGGAGCCCGGCGGTCCCAGGGGCGCGTCTGTCTGCACTTGCGGTTCGCGCGATTTCCGAACGCCCTTTCGCGTTTCCATGACTCGCCACTCGATTCTCGAAGCCCGCACTAAGTGATCTTCAGCAGCTACCCCTTCATCCTGCTGTTCCTGCCAGCCACCCTGGCCGGCTACTGGCTGCTGGGCCGGGCAGGGGCGCGCGTCGGCATCGCCTGGCTGGTGCTGATGTCGCTGGCGTTCTACGGCTGGTGGTCGCTCGCCGACCTGGTCCTGATCCTGGTCCTGACCCTGTTCAACTACGGCCTGGGGATGGCGCAGAACCGCCATTGGGAGCGCCACGGGCGCGGCAACCGCGCCTGGCTGGCGGGGGGCCTGGCCGCCGACCTGGCGGTGCTCGGCTACTTCAAGTACACCGACCTGGTGCTGTTCACCACCAACGTCCTGGCCGGCACCGCCATCCCGCTCCAGCACATCATCCTGCCGCTGGGCATCTCGTTCTACACCTTCCAGAAGATCGCCTTCCTGGTCGACGCCTACCAGGGGCGCGCGCGCGGGGTCGGCTTCCTCGACTACTGCCTGTTCGTGACCTTCTTCCCCCAGCTCATCGCCGGGCCGATCGTGCACCACCACGACGTCATCCCGCAGTTCCGCACCATGTCCGGCCGCCTGCACGGCGAGGACCTGGCGGTGGGCGGCACCCTGTTCGTGTTCGGACTGTTCAAGAAGGTGGTAATCGCCGACCGCCTGGCCCCCACCGCCAACGCGGTGTTCGCCGCCGCCGACGGCCGCGCCCTCGGCTGCGGCGAGGCCTGGGTGGGGGTGCTGGCCTACGCCGGCCAGCTCTACTTCGACTTCTCGGGCTACAGCGACATGGCCATCGGCCTGGCGCGCATGTTCTCGATCCGCCTGCCGATGAACTTCAACTCGCCCTACCAGGCCGGCGACGTGATCGAATTCTGGTCGCGCTGGCACATGACCCTGTCGCGCTTCCTGCGCGACTACCTCTATTTCCCCCTGGTCGGGCGCAGCCGCGGCCTGGTCCGCCACCAGGCGGCAGTGTTCACCACCATGCTGCTGGGCGGCATCTGGCACGGCGCCGGCTGGACCTTCGTGGCCTGGGGCGCCCTCATGGGGTCCTACCTGGTGGTCAACCACCAGTGGCGGCAGCTACGCCGCCGGCTGGGCTGGACCGATCCGGGGCGTACCGCCAGGGTGCTGGGCTGGGCCCTGACCTTCACCGCCGTGCTGGCCAGCTTCACCCTGTTCCGCGGCAGCAGCCTGGCCACGGCCGGCAGCATGCTGACCAGCATGGCCGGCCTGGGGACGGCGGCGGGCGGGGCGCCGCTGTTCAAGGGCCCCGATCTGGCCGCCATCGCCGTGGCCCTGGCGGTGGCCCTGACCATGCCCAATACCGGGCGCATCCTCCACGCCGCCGAGCCGGTGCTCGACCACCGCTCGCTCGACCCCTGCTGGCTGGGCTGGTCGCGTTCCTGGTGGTGGGCGCTCACCACCGGCACCCTGGCCCTGGTCGCCCTGCAGTCGATGACCCGTGCCAGCCCCTTCCTCTACTTCCAGTTCTGACATGGCCCCCACGCACCGTTTGAGGCCAGCCTGGTACTACGCCCTGGTGTTCGCCGCCATCGTGGTCGGCGCCCTGGCCCAGGGCTGGTTCACCTGGTGGGCCGACCCGTTCGGGGTGCGCGGATCATCGCGGCCCAAGGTCACCGCCCTGCTCGGCGAGCAGCGCCGGCTGTTCAAGGCCCACGACGTGCTGCGCAAGCCGCCCGACCTGGTGCTGTGCGGCACCTCGCGCACCGAGCAGGCGCTGGAGCCGGGCCATCCCGCCATCGCCGCCCTGGGGCTCTCGGCCTACAACCTGGCGATGCCCGGCTCGAGCATCTACGAGCAGTATCGCATGATCCAGCACGCCCACGCCCGGCACCCGCTGCAGGCGGTGTGGCTGGAGCTGGCGTTCCTGGTCACCGCCGCCGACCAGCCGCGCACCAACCCCGGCTTCAGCGAGGAGCGCCTGCTGGTGGACGCCGCCGGGCGGCCGCAGCCGCTGCACGGCCTCGCCGACCTGCCCCTGCTGCTGTCGCTCGACGGCCAGGGCGCGGCCTGGCGCACCATCCGCTCCGGCTCGTCGCCGCGCCGGACCCTGGCCGAGACCTTCGACCGCGGCCACTTCCTGCCCAAAAACCTCGACTTCGCCGGCAACAGCCGCACCTCGTTCGTGCTCGGGGCGCGCAAGCTGCACGCCGAGCACTACCGCCGCTTCGTCGCCAGCGACGCCGGCGGCGGCAACCGCCACCTCGACGACCTCGCCGCCCTGCTCGCCTTCTGCCGCGCCAACCGCATCGCCGTGACCCTGTTCTATTCGCCCGAGCACGCCTATTACGGCTGGCTGCTGACGCGCAGCGGGCTGTGGCCGGCGGCCGCCGCCTTCAAGCAGCGGGTGCTGGAGCTGGCCGGCGACGACGTGCCGGTGTGGGACTTCAGCGCGGTGGGGGCGGTGACCGCCGAACCCATCCCGCCCGCCGACCGGCCCGGCCGCACCATGGTGAACTACAACGACGCCGGGCACTTCACCACCGCGGTCGGCCGGCGCATGATCGCCACCCTGGCGGCGGGCGCCGCCGAGGACGGCTTCGGGGTGCGCCTGCGCGCCGCCACCCTGGCGGCGGAGCTGGAGCGCCAGGGCGCCCTGCTCCGGGCCTGGGCCGCCGACCACCCCGCCGACGCCGCCGAGGTCGAGGCGCTGGCGCATTGATCGGGGGCCTTGTCGGTGGTTGATGGTGGGAGACCCAACCGCCAACCGCCAACCATCAACAGCCGCAGGCAGAATCCCGCGATTGCCCGCTCGGGGGTCGTCCTACCCTCCGCGCCTTCCTCATGCTGTTCAACTCCTTCACCTTCATCCTGCTGTTCCTGCCGGCGACCCTGCTGGGCTACTGGCTGCTGAGCCGCGGCTCGCGGCCTGGATCGCCGCTCACCTGGCTGTTCGGCGCCCTCACCGCGCTGCTGGTGGCGCTGATCGGCGCCGACGCCGGCAACCCGGCCGAGGTCGGCCGGCGGCTGGCGGTGGCCTTCCCCTGCATCCAGGCCGGGCTGCTGCTGCTGCCACGCCTGCTCGGCTCGGCGCGCGCCGGCATCGCCTGGCTGGTGCTGATGTCGCTGGTGTTCTACGCCTACTGGTCGGTCACCGACCTGGCGCTGATCCTGGTGCTGACCTTCTTCAACTACGGCCTGGGGGTGTGGCAGAACCGCTGGTGGGAGCGCAACGGGTGCGGGCACAAGCCGGCGCTGATCTTCGGCATCGTCGCCGACCTCGCCATCCTCGGCTACTTCAAGTACACCGACCTCGCGCTGATCACCACCAACGCCCTGGCGGGGACCTCCATCCCCTTGCAGCACATCGTGCTGCCGCTGGGCATCTCGTTCTACACCTTCCAGAAGATCGCCTTCATCGCCGACGCCTACCAGGGCAAGACGCGCGAGTTCGACTTCCTCGACTACTGCCTGTTCGTGACCTTCTTCCCCCAGCTGATCGCCGGGCCGATCGTCCACCACCACGACGTCATCCACCAGTTCAAGGCCATGACCGGGCGGCTGAAGACCCACGACCTGGCGGTGGGCGCCACCATCTTCGTGTTCGGGCTGTTCAAGAAGGTGGTGATCGCCGACAACCTCGCCACCCCCGCCAACCACGTGTTCGCGGCGGTGGCCGGCGACCACCCCGCCACCCTCACCTTCGCCGAGGCGTGGATGGGCTCGCTGGCCTATTCCGGCCAGCTCTACTTCGACTTCTCGGGCTACAGCGACATGGCCATCGGCCTGGCGCGGCTGTTCTCGATCCGCCTGCCGATGAACTTCTATTCGCCCTACCAGGCCGGCGACATCATCGAGTTCTGGCGGCGCTGGCACATGACCCTGTCGCGCTTCCTGCGCGACTACCTCTACATCCCCCTGGGCGGCAACCGCAAGGGCGAGACCAGGCGCTACGTCAACCTGTTCCTGACCTTCCTCATCGGCGGCCTATGGCATGGCGCCAACTGGACCTTCATCGCCTGGGGCGCGCTGCACGGCCTCTACACCTGCATCTGCCACGCCTGGAAGGGCGTGCGCGAACGCCTGGGCTGGACCAGCCCGGGACGCCTGGCGCGGGTGCTGGGGGTGGCCACCACCTTCCTGGCGGTGCTGGTGAGCTGGGTGTTCTTCCGCGCCGACTCCTTCGCCGGCGCCTTCGCCGTGCTCAAGGCCATGGCCGGGTTCAACGGGGTGGTGGTCAACGTCAGCACCGCGCACTGGCTGCGCAACCTGCTCAAGCCGCTGGGGGTCGAGTTCACCACCACCGCCAGCCAGCACTTCCGCAGCTCGGAGGTGGTGGTGGTGCTGGGGGCGATGGTGCTGGCCTTCGCCATGCCCAACACCATGCGCATCCTGCGCAACGCCGAGCCGGCGCTCGACCACAAGCACATCGAGGGCTCGTGGCTGGCCTGGAGCATGCGCCGGCGCTGGGCCCTGCTCACCGCCCTGCTCGCGCTGGTGTCGCTGATGTCGATGACCCGCATCAGCCACTTCCTCTACTTCCAGTTCTGAGCCATGGACACCGCCGCGCCCGCGCCCGCACCCGTTTCCGCGGCGACCGCCTACCTCGCGGTGCTGCTCGGCGCCCTCGCCCTGCTGGCGGCGGCGGTGATGGCCTTCTGCTGGTGGTCCGACCCCTACGGCATCCACCACGGGAAGGGCATCAAGGTCACCTCGCTGGTGCAGTCCAAGGCCCGCCTGTTCAAGGCCCACGACTGCGAACGCCAGCCCAGCGACGCCCTGCTCGCCGGCACCTCGCGGGTCGAGCAGGCGCTCGACCCCGCCCACCCGGCTATCGCCGCCGGGGGCTGGAAGGCCTACAACGTCGCCCTGCCCGGCGCCTCGATCTACGAGGAGCTGCGCATGATCCAGCACGCGCACGCGGTGCACGGCGTGCGCCAAGTGTGGCTCGAGCTGGCGCCGTTCATGTTCGGCGCCGACCGCCCGCGCCTCAACATCGGCTTCAACGAGGCGCGCCTGGCGGTGTCGCCGGACGGGCGGCCGCAGCCCCTGCGCGCCGGCACCGACGTGGCCGAGACCCTGTGGGCGCTCGAGGCCTTCGAGGCCGCCCTGCGCTGCCTGCGCACCAGCGGCTCCGGCCAGCGCGCACCGATCGACCGCATCTTCATGCGCGGCATGGCCGACCAGGCCCTGCTGCTCAAGGAGCTGAGCCATTCGCGCGAGCTCTTCCGCATCAACGCCGGGGCGCTGTGGGCGGCCTGCTACCGCGACTTCGCCCTCGCCGACAAGGCCGGGCGCGCCCCGGCCTGCGACGACCTGGCGGCGCTGTTCGCCTTCTGCCGCGCCCAGGGCATCGCCCTGACCGTGTTCTTCGCCCCCGAGCACGCCTACCTCGCCTGGGGCAACCACCTGTGGGGGGTGGAGGGCCCCTACGAGGACGCCAAGCGCCTGGTGCTGCGCCTGGCCGGCGACGACGTGCCGGTGTGGGACTTCGCCGGGGTCCACCCCTGGACCACCGAACCGGTGCCGCCCACCGGCAGCACCATCGACATGACCCTCTACATGGACGCCGGCCACTACACCCCGGTGCTCGGGCGGCGGGTGCTCGACAGCCTGCTGGCGGGCGAGCCGCGCGAGGGCTTCGGGGTGCGCCTGACCCCGGCCACCATCGAGGCCGAGCTGGCGGCGCAGCGCACCCGCCTGGCGGCCTGGGCCGCGACCAATCCCGAGCTGGCGGCCGAGGTCGCGGCGGTGGGGAAGCGGTGAGCGGCCCGGGCGGCTATCTCGCCACCCTGCTGGGCGCGCTGGCGGCGGGCGCCTGCGCGGTGGTGGGCGGCCTGCTCGCCATCGATCCCTACGGGGTGTGGCGCGACCAGGGGCCGCGGGTGCCGGCCTTCGTGATGTACCAGCCGCGGCTGTTCAAGCCCCACGACGTGGCGCGCCACCGGCCCGAGACCCTGCTGCTGGGCACCTCGCGGGTCGAGCAGGCGCTCGACCCGCTCAACCCCCTGCTCGAGGGCCGCGCCTACAACCTGGCGGTGCCGGGGGCGCGACCCTACGAGCTGCTGCGCCAGCTCGAGCACGCCTGCGCGGTGGCGCCGGTGAAGCGGGTGCTGCTCGAGGTGGCGTTCTTCTCCTTCGTCAACGACGGCAACGAGCACGAGGCCGGCTTCAGCGAGGCGCGCCTGGCGGTGTCGCCCGCCGGCGAGGCGCGCCCGCCCTGGCGCCTGGCCGACCTCGCCGACACCGCCTGGTCGCTGGAATCCTGCGCCGCCGCCTGGCAGACCCGGCGCGGCGACCTCGGCCCCGGCACGCCGCTGGAACTGATCTACCTGTACGGGCGCAACAACCCCGCGTTCGTGCTCAGCGTGAACCCGGACGGCACTCCGCGCAGCCGGCGCGAAACCTTCGACGCCAACGGCCTGCGCTTCCTCACCGTCGCCTATCCGGCCTGGAAGGGCGCCGACGCCGCCGGGCGCTGGCCGCAGATCGCGCGCCTGGACGCCATCGCCCGCCTGTGCCGCGCGCGTGGCATCGACCTGCGCGCCTTCATCACCCCCGAGCACGCGCGCCAGACCTGGGCCCTGCGCGCCTGCGGGCGCTGGGACGACTACCGCCGCTTCAAGCAGGCCGCCACCGCCACCCTGGCCCAGCACGCGCTGCCGCTGTGGGATTTCAGCCGGGTGTGCGCCGAGACCGCCGAGGAGATCCCGCCCGCTGGCCCCGGCACCATGCGCTGGTGGCGCGACGGCGGCCACTACACCGTCGAACTCGGCGACCTGGTGCTGCGCCGGCTGCTCGCCGGCGACGGCCCCGCAGGCTTCGGGGTGGCGCTCGACCCCGCCGGGCTCGAGGCCGAGCTGGCGCTACAGGAGCGCCTGCTGGCGGACTGGGGCGCCACCCATCCCGACGAGGTGGCCTGGGTCGAACGCCACGCCCGCCGCCCGGCCGATCAGCCGGTTGCCAGCGCCGGACATGCTCCATAGTGCCGCCCATGCTTCGTGGGCGAATTAGCGTCGGTATCTGATCGCACCCCCGAGTCGCCACGGCTTCAGGCCACCTGCGACTTGGCAGGTGGCCTTATTCTTTCTTGGCCTGCCGCCCGCACCCCACCATTTCATTCATCAGCCTGCGTGACCCCATGACCGACCTCGAAATATACGACACCACCCTCCGCGACGGCTCCCAGGGCGAGGGCGTCAACCTCAGCCTGGCCGACAAGCTCGCACTCACCCAGGCGCTCGACTGGGCCGGGATGGCCTACATCGAGGGCGGCTGGCCGGGCTCCAACCCCAAGGACGAGGAGTACTTCGCCCAGGTGCAGGGGCTCGGGCTGGCCACCGCCAAGGTCGCCGCCTTCGGCTCCACCCGCCATCACCGCAACGAGCCCGCGCAGGACGCCAATCTCCAGAAGCTGGTCGCGGCCAAGGCCGACGTCATCACCATCTTCGGCAAGACCTGGGACCTGCACGTCACCGAGGCCCTGCGCGTGCGCCTGGAGGACAATCTGGCGATGATCTCGTCGTCGGTGGCCTGGCTGCGCGAAGCCAGCGGCCGGCCGGTGTTCTACGACGCCGAGCACTTCTTCGACGGCTTCCGCGCCAACCGCGCCTACGCCCTCGACACCCTCCAGGCGGCGCACGAGGCCGGCGCCCTGCGCCTGGTGCTGTGCGACACCAACGGCGGCTCGCTGCCCGGGCAGGTGGCCGAGGCGGTGGCGGCGGTGCGCGCACGCCTGCCGGGCGCGGTGCTGGGCATCCACGTGCACAACGACGGCGGGCTGGCGGTGGCCAACACCCTCGCCGCGGTCGCCGCCGGCTGCGTGCAGGTGCAGGGCACCATCAACGGGGTGGGCGAACGCTGCGGCAACGTCGACCTCACCACCGTGATCGCCAACGCCGAGCTCAAGCTCGGGCGGCGCTGCCTGCCGGCCGGGCGCATCGAGCGCCTGACGGAGCTGTCGCGCCTGGTGTGGGAGCGCATCAACCTGGCGCCCCCCGCCAACCAGCCCTACGTCGGCCGCGCCGCCTTCGCGCACAAGGGCGGCATCCACGTCAGCGCGGTGCAGCGCAACAGCACCACCTACGAGCACGTGCGCCCGGAGCAGGTGGGCAACACCCGCCGCATCCTGATCAGCGAGCTGTCCGGCCGCGCCAACGTGCAGGCCAAGCTGGCCAGCCGCTACCCGCAGCTCAAGGACGCGGACGTGGTCAAGGCGGTGCTCGACGAGGTGGTGGCGAAGGAGAACGCCGGCTACAGCTACGAGGCGGCCGAGGCCAGCTTCGACCTGCTGGTGCGCCGCCAGGTGGGGGCGTGGAAGCCGTCGTTCCAGCTGCACCACTACCGCATTCACGGGCTCGGCACCCCCGGCAGCCAGGTCGACCTGGTCGAGGCGGCGGTGAAGGTCACGGTCGGCGAGCAGACCCGCCTGTGCGCGGCCGAGGGCCATGGCCCGGTCGACGCCCTCGCCCACGCCCTGCACGAATGCCTGCGCCCGGCCTGGCCGCAGCTCAAGGACCTGCAGCTGATCGACTACAAGGTGCGGGTGGTGGACAGCGCCGACGGCACCGCCGCCAAGGTGCGCGTGCTGATCGAGAGCCACTGGCACGGGCGCAGCATCGGCACCGTGGGGGTGAGCGAGAACATCATCGAGGCGAGCTGGCTGGCGCTGGTCGAAAGCATCGAGGCGGCGCTCCAGGAGGAGCCCTGCGGCACCCTCAACGGGTGATGCCTTCGACCGCCCACAGCAGGCGCTTCACCGCCAGCCCGGGCGAGAAGCCGCCGATGCCGGCGCAGGCCACCACCCGGTGGCAGGGGATGATGATCGGCAGCGGGTTGCGCGCCATCGCGCCGCCCACCGCGCGCGCCGCGCGCGGGCTGCCGCAGCGCGCCGCCAGCGCGCCGTAGCTGACGGTGGTGCCGTGCGGCTGGCGGCGCAGCTCCTCCAGCACCCGGCGCGCGAACGGCGGCAGGCCGGCGAGGTCGAGCGGCACCCGGAACCCGTCGCGGCCGCCCGCCGCCCAGGCGCGCAGCTCGGCGGCGGCCTGGCGCAGGTGGGGATGGTCTGACCCGGTCACGGCCGCCATCGCCACCCCGTCGCCATGGTCGAGGAACCCCAGGCGCGCCAGGCCGGCGGCGCTAGCACCCAGGGCGATGCGCCCCACCCGCGGCAGGGCGATGGTGATGGCGGCGATCAGCGGCTGGCCAGGAATGCGCACCACCAGGCCTCCTCGCGCTCAGCGTCGACGGTGAAGCCGGCGGCGGCAAGCGCGCTGCGCACCGCCTCGCGATGCCGGGCGTGTATGCCCGACAGCACCAGCCAGCCCTGCGGCAGCACCGTGGCCAGGCGCGCATCGGCGAGCACCGCCAGCACCAGGTCGGCATAGAGGTTGGCGATCACCAGGCGGTAGGGCCCGCCCACCCCGTCGAGCAGGTCGGCGCTGAACACCCGCCCCCGGCAGCCGTGGAGGGCCAGGGCTGCACGGGTGGCGTCGAGGGCGGCGGGATCGATGTCGGTGAAGTCGCCGGCGGCGGCACCGCGCAGCAGGGCGAGCAGGCCGAGCACCCCGGTGCCGCAGCCGAGGTCGAGCAGCGCCGCCCCCTCCAGCGGCAGGCCGGCGATCAGGCCGGCGGCCATGCGCGTGGAGGGATGGTGGCCGTCGCCGAAGGCGAGCGAGGGCGCCAGGCGCAGGCGGGTGCGGCCGGGCTGGTCGGCGAGGGTGCCGAGCGGGTCGATCCACACCCCCGGGCACAGCTCGCAGGGCAGGTCGGGCAGGTAGCCGCGCACCAGCTCCTCGGCGGTGCCGCCGCCGGCCGCGGCCGCCGCCAGGCCGAGCCCGGCCAGGGCCGCCGCCACCGCCGGCGGCAGCCCGGCCTGGTCGCCATACAAGGTGAGGTCGTGGCCGCCGTCGAGGCGCGAGGCGAGCGACCAGGCGGTGAAGCCGGTGGCGCCCAGGGCCTCCTCGAGGGCCTCCTGGCGCTCGGCGGGCACGATCGCGGTGAAGACGGTGAAGCTGGGTTCGGTCATGGCATCCTGGCAAACAAATGACCCCCAGGAGGTGATCCTGGGGGTCGGGAACCAATCAGGGCGGACAGCGGTCGGAAATCAGCGCTTGGCGGCACCGGCGGTGGCGAAGCAGCCCTTTTCGGCGATGAAGGTCTTGGCCTTGGTGTCCACGTCCGAGGTGGTCACCAGCCAGCCGGTGACCTTCTGGCCGGGGTAGCGGGCCTGGAGCTTGTCGCGCATGTCGATGAACTGCTCACCGTCCTTGACCGCGACCTTGTTGTCGCGGCGCTTGATGTCCACGAACCACACGTCCTTACGACCACGGGCCACGACGATGCGTCCAGGGCTTTCGATGCCGTAGTTCTTGACCGGCACAGCCTCGACACTCTGGAATACCGGGAGCCGGGTTTCGAGCTCGCGGTCCACCACGTCGCCTGGCAGGGGGTGCCCGGCCTTGAGCAACTTGATGATGGATTCCTCGGTGGCACGGATGGAGAGGCGCATTGAGTCTCCTTGCAGGGGTTTGGTATTGGGAAAGAGCGAAGGAAGGCAGGAAAGAGATGGCGTCGAGAAGGGCGAAGTTGTAAACTCCGCACTCAGCGGCCATAATATTATATCATAAAATTTCAAAGCTCAAGATCAGGCTTCACACATGCCCCTAAACTCTTGTTGGCCACACCATTGCAATGCGCACCCTAGGGCTTGTGGGGGTCCCATGGGACGCCACAGGCTATAGAGGGAGACGCCAGACCAGGTCAAACCTGTCCGCAACCGGTTTACTGCCGTGGTAATCGGCCTATCGAAACGTCGTCAAGACACCTGCGACGCCTCTGCGAGCGCGGCTTCGCGATGGCGCTCGAACAGCCGCCAGGCGGTGCCGCTGGCGATCAGCTCGCGCGCCTCGGCCAGACCCTCGGCCGACCCCAGGGCGCGATCCCGCCACAGGTCGAGCACCACCCCGGCGTTGACCGCCACCATGTCGCGCAGCGGGCCGGTCTCGTCGCCGGTGAGCAGGCGGCGAAACACCACCGCGTTGGCCGGACCTTCACCGCCGGGCAGGGCGGCGTAATCGCAGTCGGGGCGGAGGCAGCCGGCCTCGATGCGGTGGCGGATGCCGGCGCGATCGACCTCCCACAGCTCGGTGGGGCCGGTGACCGAGATCTCGTCGATGCCTGGATGGCCCACCACCACCGCCGCGCGTTCCATCCCCAGCCCGCTGAGGGTGGCGGCCATCACCGCGCCGTAATGGGTGCGGGCGCAGCCGGTGAGCTGGCGCACCGGCCGCCAGGGGTTGGCGAGCGGGCCGGCGAGGTTGAAGATGGTGCGGCGCGGGCACAGGCGGCGCATCGGCGCCACCGCCGCCATCGCCGGATGCATGCTGCGCGCAAACAGGAAGCAGATGCCGGTGCGCGCGAGCAGGCGCTCGAGGGCGGCGACCGGCAGCTGGTAGGGCACCCCCAGGGCCTCGAGCAGGTCGAAGCTGCCGTTGGGGCGCTGGCTGCCCTTGTTGCCGTGCTTGGCCACCGGCACCCCGGCGGCGGCGGCGACGAAGGCGGCGGTGGTCGAGACGTTGTAGCGGTCGAGCCCGCTGCCGCCGGTGCCGACCACGTCCAGGCAGCGCACCGTGGTCGCGGGCCGCAGCGCCCGCCCGAGCAGCTCCTGCACCACCGCCACCAGTTCGGCGGCGGTCTCGCCGCGCGTCGACCAGGATTCCAGCAGCTGGGCGCCATCGCCGGCGGGGAGATTGCCGCCCATCAGCAGGGCGAACAGCGAGCGGGTCTCGTCGGCGGTCATCCCGCCCGGACGGCAGACGGCGGCACGGGCGGCGGCAAGGGTCAGGGACATGGGGCGGCATGCTGGCGGGGACGGCGGCGCGGCCAAGCCGCAGGCCGGCCCCGCCACCGCCGGCGCGTCAGTGGCCTGTCCCCAGGCCGAGGAAGCTCTGGAACAGGGGGATCAGGTCGATGATGAAGAGCACCACGATGGCGACCTCGAGGATGACCATCAGGCGGTGGTTGCGGTCGTTCTTGATCGACTGCTGGATGGCGTCGATGGTCGCCCGCTTGGCCTCCAGGGCGCGGTACCAGTCGTCGAGATGGAAGCGTTCCGCCACCAGCCGGTACACCCGCGCCAGATGCCAGTCGCCGAACAGCTTGCCGGTGTTGGCGAGCAGCTCCTGCGAGCGTGCGAGGTCGATCGCCGCGCTTTCGAGATCGTGCAGCGAGACCGAGTGCCGGCGGCTCTGCACATCGTTGTAGGAGCGCGCGATGACGGCGTCGAACTGGCGGTCGTAGCACTCCAGCTCGGCGAGCTGGACGTTGGCCAGCTCGACCGGGTAGATCACCTCGTCGAGGTGCTGGGGATCCTCGACCGCCAGGGCCGCGTCCCAGTCCACCACCATCAGGTCACGGCGGTAGTAGGACAGGCGGTGGGTGGTCGATTCCTCGACCTCGCGCTCGCTGAGCGCCTCCGGGTCCTCCTCCTGGGTCAGCAGCGCGGCCACCGCCCGGCGCTGCTCCAGGAACCAGCCCTCGGCGTCCTCGCCCGCCGCGTCGAGCTGGAACAGGGTGTAGGGCTCGTCGGGGACGAGGTCGGCGGCGGGCTTGAGCAGCAGCGGCTGGAGGTCGGCGAAGGCACTGCGCGCCAGCTCGTGCAGGTGACCGTGCAACGGCCGGCCGTTGATGGTCGGGCTGTGCCAGCCCACCAGGTCGGCCAGGCCGGCGGCCGCGAACGGCACCCGCACGGTGATGCTCAGCGCCCCCACCGCGAAGACCTTGAGCGCGCAGGTGGCGGCGACCTCGCCGGCCGGGGTCTGCACCGCGAAGGGCGGCAGGTTGGCCACCCACACCCCCTCGGTGAGCTGGGTGGCGGGCAGGCGGCGGTTGCGCTCGAGCACGAACGGCACCAGCGGGATGCCCAGCACGGTGCGCAGACGCTCGCGCTGCACGTCGTAGGAGACGTCGAATGCGCTGAAATAGACCACGGAACCGGTGAGCATGCGGGAGCATACCCCGCCCGCCGGGCCCTGTCACCTGAGGTTCAGCCCTCGGCCAGCTTGCGCAG
>JAKLKR010000130.1:13643-14834 GCA_023150565.1 Planctomycetota bacterium | reverse complement strand
GCCCCGGCTCCTGCACCGCAGCCTGCGCCCGCCCCCGCACCTGCGCCCGCCCCGGCTCCTGCACCGAAGCCTGCGCCCGCCCCCGCCCCGAAGCCGGTTCCCGCGCCAGCTCCGGCACCTTCCCCGGCTCCGGTTGCGGCAGAGGAACCGACCAGGTTGGCTCCGCCGGCTCCCGCGCCTGCCATCGTCCCGGCCCCGGTCGTTCCTCCGGCCCCCGCGGCCCCGGTTGTTCCACCGGCGGCCCCGGCTCCCGCGCCAGCCCCCGCCGCGGCGCGTCCCGTGGCTCCGTCCGCTCCGCCCGCCCCGGCGCACCAGCCGCCCCGCCTGTTCCAGTTCGGCAGCGGCGCCCCGGCGGCGCCCGCCGCCCCGGCCAGGCCGGTGGTGGCCGATGCCGAGATCGAGCGCGCCTTCGCCTTCGTCCAGGACGCCATCCTGTGCGGCGCCGGCGGGGTGCCGGCGCCGGTGTTCCTGGTCTTCGGCCTGGCCGGCTCGGGCAAGTCCACCTACCTGACCATGCTCGGCGAGATCCTCTCGCAGGGCGAGGGCAAGTACCACTTCCCGTGCCCCGGCGTATCGGTGCGTTCGCTGCGCCTCGACGAGCTCATCGACCAGCACCGGCCCGGCATCGACCCCAGCGAACGGGCGATGCTGCAGCGGCGCATCCGCGACCTGACCTACGACTTCGCCGAGCGGCACCACCGCGACTACCTCGCCAACGGCGCCTGGGTGCCGGCCACCGTGCGCGAGACCGGCAGCGCGGGCGAGGCGCACTCGTTCTTCCTGGTCACCGAGCTGGTGCGCAACAACGCCCCCTTCGGCCGCATCGTCACCATCGAGACCAGCGGCGAGGACTACGCCGCGGTGCTGGCGCGCATGGGTTCGGTGCGCGATCCCGCCGAGCTGCCCTCGCCGCTGCACCGGGTGCTGCACCGCCTGCTCGATGCCGCCACCGGCATCATCCTGCTGCTCGATCCGGCGGCGGCGGACAACGACCAGGTCTACACCGCCTTCCTGCGCGTGCTCGAGGAGTCGGTCGAGGGCCGTGCCGCGCACGCCCTCGCCGCCGCGGTCGACCACCGCCTGTCCGAGGCCGCCGCCCAGGCCCAGCCCGAGGTGGCCTCGATCGACGACGCCCTGGCGCGCGAACGCGCCGCCGAGGCGGCGCGCGCGCGGGAGCAGGCCGAGCGCACC
>JAKLKR010000130.1:0-13633 GCA_023150565.1 Planctomycetota bacterium | reverse complement strand
GTTGAGCTCGAGCCGGGCCGGCCGGCGAATCGAGCGGATCGGCTTCTGGGGGGTGTTCACAGCTCACCTCCCTTGCGGCTGACGCGCGACAGGACCTGGCGGCCTCGCCGGTAGTCCTCGCACAGCGCGCCGCGCATGTCGGCGCTGGCCATGCGCTGGCGCCCGCTGCTGGCCGAGCTCGAGCTGCTGATCGGGCGCATAGACCCGGCCTTCCAGGCGCGCTCGGCCGAGAACTTCCGCATCCACGGCCGCACCGCCGCCAACTACCTGCTCTACTACGAGGGCGTGCTCGGACTGCTGCGGCAGGAGGACTCCTTCACCGCCGCGGTGCGCCAGCGCATCGAGCTGGAGGACGCGCGCAGCCGCGACACCGCCGCGGTGATCGCCCGCATCTGCCAGGAGCGCGGCATCCGCGAGCCGCTGCACGAGGCCTTCCTGGCGCGTTGGCGCGACCGCGACCCCGGCCGCCGCCTGGCGCGGCTGCGCTACCTGGCGGCGGTGGTGACCAAGGCCGACCGCTACCCGATCGTCTACCCGCCCTCGGACTACCCCAAGTTCAAGCTGCCCGCCAGCCACGCCCACCTCGAACGGCTGCAGACCTGGCTGACCCTCGCCGGTGGCCACCTGCGCTGCTACAACGCCACCGCCATCGGCTACGCGGTGCCGCGCGGCGGACGCTACCAGCCGGGGCCGGGCAACAGCTTCACCCCGGTCAACATCGTCGAGCCGGTGCTCGACATGCTCGCCCCCGAGGCGCCGGCATGATCGCGGTCGGGCACCACGTCTACACCTCCTTCGGGGGCCAGCGCACCGTCCATCTCAGCCCCTCCCTGGCGGGCTGGGGCACGCTGCTGGAGGAGCGCGCCGCCGCCGCCTACGGCGCCGAGCCCGGCTTCGAGGCCGCACCCTGGCCGGGCGGCTGGTGCCTGACCGCGGCGGTGGCCAACGGCCGCGACCACGTCGGCCGCCCGCGCAGCCTGGTGCACCAGCTGGTGATCGCCTCGCCCTGCGCGGTGTCGGCCGCCACTCCGCTGCTGGCCCTGCCGCTGCTGCTGCCGCGGCTGGAATACGACGACCCCTTCCTCGACCGCCATCTCGCCAGCGAACTGGCGGGAGCCGACGCCCCCGATGCGGTGCTGCCCGGGCCGGAGGGCCTGGTGGCGGCCTGCGGCGGAGCGGCCGCGGTGCTGGCGCGCGCGGTCGAGACGGTCGCCGGCGGCGGCTGGACGGCGCTGGCGGTGCCGCCCGAGCAGTTCGACGCCGTGGTCGCCGGCAGCGGGCTGGCCCTGGCGGCGCGTCCCGGCTGCTGGATCGGCACCTGGGCCCAGCCCCTGCCCGCGCCCGTGCCCGCCGGTTGCGGGCTGCGCCTGGTGCCCGGACCCGCCGCCGCAGCGCCGCCGGGCGGTGCCGGGGCCTGGGTCGTCGATCAGGTCCGGCGCAGCGCCTGGGCCGACCGCCTGGCCATGCTGCTCGCCCCGCTCGCCGGCGCGCTCGCCGCGCCGGGGGTGCGCGCCGCGCTCGGCTCGGCGCTGGAACCCGAATGGCCGCCGCTCGCGGCCGACGGCTCGCTGGCGGTCGAGCCCGACGACCACCGCTCGCCGGCGCTGCTCGCCGCCCTCGCCGCCGCCGGCGCCACCGCCCAGGTGCGCGCCGCGCTGGCGCGCTGGCGTCCGCTCGCGATCAGCGTGGGCATGCTCGATGAGCTCCAGCGCGTGCTCGCCGACCCCTCCGCGCCGGCGGTCGCCGGCCTGTGCGCACGCCTCGACGACCGCCTCGAGCCGGCCACCGTCCAGATCCACACCGAACGCCAGAAGAAGACCCCATGAGCACCACCGAACAGCCCACCGCCCCGCTCGACACCCTGGTCAAGACCGCGCGCACGGTGACCGGCAACAACCTCAAGGGCACCGTGCGGGTGCTGTCGCGGGCCGAGATCGGCGGCGCCCTCGCGGCGCTCCAGCGCGACCTCGCCGCCGCCCATGCCGCCGAGCTGGCCAAGCAGCGCAACGAGTACGAGGCGCGCATCAGGCAGCTCGAAGGCGATCTGCTGGCGGCGCGCCAGCTCGGCGAGTCGGAGGTGGCCAAGGTGCGCGGCGCCTGCGACCAGCGCATCAAGGAGCTGGAGGAGGCGCTGGCGCGCGACGACGTGCGCCAGCAGCTGGCGCGCATGGAGCAGGAGGTCGCCCGCCTGCGCGCGCTGGTCGACCGCTACGAGGCCGGGCTCGACTTCGTCACCAGCGTCGAGGCCCCCGACTTCGCCGCCGACCTCGCCCTCGCCCAGGCGCTGTCCTCGCGGGTGGGCAAGGTCCTGCGCCTGCGCCTGGATGCCATCATCGCCGAACTCGAGGCGGCCGAAAAGGGCATCTCCGACAGCCTCGACCTGATCAACCGCCAGGGCCGCGGCTCGCTCTACGGTGTCACCGACCTGATGGTGCGGGTGGTGCGCGTGCGTTCCCTGCACAGCGAGCTGCTCAGCATCCAGCAGGCGCTCGACGCCGCCTGACCGCCGACCCGATCCCGTACAGGAAAGCGCCGCCATGAGCGATGCCAAGCCCAGCGATCCGCGTCAGGTCCCGCCGGCGGCGGATGGCGCCGGCGCCAGCCGCCAGCCGGTGGGGAACCCGCCCGGCGGCGAGATGACCATCGCGCCGCCGTCGCGCCTGCGCACGCCGCTGCCGACCCCCGCCGCTCCGCCTGCACCGGGCGGCTCGGGCGAGATGACCATCGCACCGCCATCGCGTCTGCGCACGCCGCTGCCGACCCCGCCGGTGTCGCCGATGGCGAAGGCGCCACCTGCCTGGCTGGGCGGTTCGGCCACCCCCGCTCCCGCCCCGGCGAGCAGCGATGCCGCCACCCTGCCGGCCTCGTCGCCGCTGCCGGCCTCCGATGCCGCCACCCTGCCGCCGCCCTCGCGGATGCGCACCCCGGCGCCTCCCGCCGCCCCCGACGCCGCCACCCTGGTCGCCCCCGGGCGCGGGGCCTTGCCCCCCGGGGTGGTGGGCGCGAACGACGCGGCAACCATCGTGGATACCCCTGGCGTCCCCCACTCGGGCGCCACCACCGTGCCCACCTCGGTCGGACCCCGTCCGCAGCTGGGTGCCGACACCACCATCAATCCGCGCGCCACCAGCCTGCCGCCGCAGAACCTGACCGGCGACCCGCTGGTCGACACCCTCAACCACGGCCTGCAGCTCTCGCGCCGCTCGGTGTTCAACACCATCACCACCGGCGGCGATGCCGTCGACCAGCAGCGCCTGGTGCGCACCCTGCGCATCGAAGGCGGCTCGGCCGACGCCGGCCGCTTCTCGATCAAGCGCAAGCTCGCCGCCGGCGGCATGGGCGCCGTGCTCGAGATCGCCGACCGCGATTTCGGGCGCAACACCGCGATGAAGGTGATCAAGCCCGAGGCGCGCAACCACCCCGACGCGCTGGTGCGCTTCCTCGCCGAGGCCCGCGTCACCGCCCAGCTCGAGCACCCCAACATCGTCCCCATCCACGACCTGGGGGCGATGGGCGACGGCACCCTGTTCTTCACCATGAAGTTCATCCGCGGCCGCTCGTTCGGCCAGGTGGTGAAGGCGCTGAAGGAGGGCGATGCGGCGGTGCGCGCCGAATGGAACGAGACCGCACTGCTGATGGGCTTCCTCAAGGTGCTCGACGGGGTCGGTTTCGCCCACGCCCAGCAGGTGGTGCACCGCGACATCAAGCCCGACAACATCATGATCGGCGCCCACGGCGAGGTGCTGGTGGTCGACTGGGGCATCGCCAAGATGCTCGACCAGTCGGCCCAGCGCCAGGTCGACGCCGAACTGGTCAAGCAGGCCAAGACCCTGGTCCAGGCCGCCGACTGGCAGGAGCAGGATGACGGCAGCCTGACCATGGACGGGCAGGCGATGGGCACGCCGATGTACATGCCGCCGGAGCAGGCGCGCGGCGACCTGGCGGCGATCGACGGGCGCAGCGACATCTACGCCCTCGGCGCAACCCTCTACGAACTGATCACCCTCAAGCGCTCGGTCGAGGCGAACAACCTCCAGGCCCTGCTCAACAAGGTGATGGTGGGCGACATCATCCCGGTCACCACCGCCAAGCCCGACATCGATCCCGACCTGGCCGCGATCATCACCAAGGCGATGCGGCGCGAGCCCGCCGACCGCTACCAGACCTGCGGCGCGATGGCGGCCGACATCCGCAGCCTGCTCGCCGGGCAGGCGGTGGCGGCGCGCCAGCGCTCCCTGGCCGAGGCCCTGCGCGCCTGGGTCGCGGCCCACCGCAGGGAGCTGATCCTGGGCGGGGTGGCCGCCGCCGGAGTGGTGCTGGTGGCCGGTTCGGTGTACGGGTACATCACCTGGCAGAACCGCATCAAGGTCGACGCCCTGCTGGCCGAGGGCCAGCGCGAGTTCGAGGGCGGCAAGTCCGCCCACAGTCTCGACCAGCTGCGCCGCGCCGAGGCGGCGGCGCGCGAAGCCAAGGGCATCGACGGCCGCGACGAGCGCGTGCTCGCCCTGCTGGCGCAGGCCCAGACCCTGATCGCGATCGAGGAGAAGGCGCAGAAGGAGCGCGCCGCGGTGGCCGACTGGCTCGACAAGGCGCGCTCCGCCTTCAAGGAGGGCCGGCTCGAGGAGGCCAAGGTGGCCTTCACCTCCGCGCTCAAGGGGCTGCCCGCCGATTCGCCGGAACAGCGTGAGGCGATGGAGGCGCTCCAGACCATCGCCGGCCGCCTGGCCGACAGCCAGCGGCGCAAGCTGGAGGCCGAGGCGGCCGAGCACCTCGCCGCCGCCAAGCGCGCCCTGGCCTCGGCGAAGACCATCGACCTCGCCGACAAGGCCCTCCTCGACCGCCTCGACGAGGCGCGCAAGGAGCTGAACCTGGCGGGCAAGGACGGCCTGTCGCCCGCCGACGCCGCCGCCGTCGCCGCCGACCTCGCCCTGCTGTCCGACAAGGTCGATCTGGCCAAGAAGCTCGCCGCCGACCGCGCCCAGGCCGCCGACCTCGCCGCCCAGGCCAGGCAGGCCCTGGAGGCCGGCCAGGACGACCGCGCCCGCACCCTGGCCGAGCAGGCCCTCGGGCTCGATCCCAGGAACACCGCCGCCGACGCCACCCGCCTGGCCGCGCGCGACCGCCTGGCCAAGGCCGAGGAGGCCAAGGCCAAGGCCGCCGGCAAGAGCGAGCTGGTGGCCAAGGCCCAGTCCGGCATGGACCAGGCGCGCTCGGCCTACGGCCGGCTCGCCGACCTCGGCGGAGTGCTCGACGCCGCCCGGCGCAGGGTCGAAACCCTGTCGCTGGAACTGGAGCGCAAGCCCGCCGACCAGAAGGCGGCGCTGTGGGATGCCCACGCCCGCGTGCGCGAGGCCGAGACCGCCCTCGCCACCGCCCAGAGCGCGGTCGAGACCGGCGCTTCGTCCGCCGCCGCCGCGCTCGCGGAATTCCCCGACCACCCGCTGCGCACCGAGGCCCGCGGCCTGCTTTCGCGCTATTACCAGGAGCGCTTCGAGGCCGCCCGCATCGCCGGCGATGCCGCCGGCACCGAGGCCTTCCGCCGCCTGATCGCCCAGGTCGACGACGGCACCTGGGCAGCCAGCCGCACCCAGCCTGCGCGCCTGGTGCTGGTGGGCGCGGGCACGGTCGAACTGCGCAAGGTCGCCCCCGGCCGGGATACCCGGCTGGTGGCCGAAGGCCCCGCCGAGTCCCTCGCCCTGCCCGTAGACCGGCCGCTGCCGGCCGGGCGTTGGCAGCTGCTCGACCAGCGCGGGGTGCAGGTGGCGCTGGTGGCGGAACCCGGTCAGCGGCTCGATGTGGCCTGGCCCGGCACCCTGCCCGCCCTGCCCGGCACCGACCTGCGCTGGGTGCCGCCGCCGCCCGGCGGCAAGGCCTTCCTGCTCGGCCGCACCGAGGTCAGCCACGGCCAGTACCTGGCCTTCGTCAACGACCCCAAGGTGCTGCCGATGGTGGCGATGCAGTACGACACCGTGGTCGCCGATGCCAAGAAGCAGACCGAACTGGTGCACCTGCCGCGCGACCTGCGCACCAACGCCGCCAGCATCAAGTGGGGCATCGACCGTCCGGCGTTGGGGGCGCCGATCACCCGCTTCACCCTCAAGGACATTCCCGCCGACCAGCCGGTGTCCGGCATCGACCGCGACGATGCCGCGGCCTACTGCGCCTGGCTGGGCGGGAAGCACCGGCTCAAGGTCCGCCTGCCCACCGCCGCCGAATTCCAGTGGGCGGCCACCGGCGGCGATCCCCAGCGCCGCTGGCCCTGGGGCCCGGTGTTCGATGGCTCGTTCACCGTCGCCGCCTTTGCCAGCAAACCGGACCACCCGCTTGCCGGCGGCTCGCTGGTCAGCGACCAGGGTCCGTTCGGCCACTATGATCTGGCGGGCAACCTGCGCGAATGGATCTCGAACGAAGGGCGCCAGGGCGCGCAGATCGCCGCTGGTGGCTTTGGGGACGACAACCCTGCGGTATTTGCCGGGTCGTACGTGGAAAACCTCGAAAAGGAGGTTGTTAGCCCGGCGATCGGCTTCCGTGTGCTGATCGAGATGCCCTGATCGGCGATCTGGTGACAGATCACCGCAGCTCCTCTTCGGGTCGAGTTCCGACTGGCGGCGACATCGGAAACACTTGAGGACGCCTGGTAATTATATCATTAATTAATGCTAGGCAGCGGTTTTTCCCTCGGACCGATGCAAATCCCTCTGCTGCATTTATAGTGGCTTGTTTTTGTCGGCGGTGCGGCTAATAGCTCACCGCCTTTGATGCCCTCATAGAGAGGCTTCACAGGCGTCCCCGTCGAGGATCCCCATGAAGCTGACCCTGACCGCGAGCATGCTGTGCCTGGCCACCGGACTTGTGGGGGCGGAAGTCCCGAGCGGTGGGGCGCCAACGCCAGGAGCGACGGCGGCAGCGGTGAACTCGGCGCCGGCGCCGGCCGAAGCCTCGGCGGTGGCGGTGCTCGATGCCGGCAAGGCCACCATCGCTGGCAGGGCGCTGGCCGTCGGCGATGTGGTCCGGCTCAACCAGGCGGTCGAAGCCGCTGCCGACCTGCCCTGCCGCCTGCTGGTGCCCGGCCTGGGGCGGGGTGAACTGGTGCTGCGGCCCGGTACCGCCTGCACCGTCGCGGTGCAGGAGCAGGCGGATGGCCGGCGGGAACTGCTGGTGACGGTGCTGCGCGGGGCGGTCTCGGTCGAGGGCGCCGAGGCCAAGGCGCCCCTGCCGGCGGTGCGTCTGCGCGGCCAGGTCGCCGAAGCGGTGGTGCAGGGCGGCGGCGCCCTGCTCTCGGTCGATGAAGGCGAAGGCGGCGACCGGGTGGTGGCGCTGGGCGGCGGCACGGTGGCGGTGGCGCTGCTGGCGGGCAAATCCGATCCCTGGCAGCGGGCCGGCGAACGCCTGGATCTGGCCCCGCGCCAGGTGGTGCAGGCGCGCCGCACTAGCGGCCTCGAACTGGCGACCGCGGTCGCCGCCCGCCCGACCCTCGCGCGGGGCGAGACGGAATGGAAGCCGACCACCGGCGAGACCCCCGCGCCGGCACCTGCCGGCGGCGGCACCGGCTGGAGCGACGAGGAGGTGCTCAAGCTGCTGGGCGCCGCCTCATGGGACCGCCTGGCCGGCTCGCCCGAGGTGGTGCGCCCGTCGACCTTCAAGGTCATCGTCGGCTACGCCCACGACGACAACATCCCGCGTTCGTCAGCCGGCACCCCCGGCGGCCCGCTGCTCACCATCCAGGGCCTGCTGCAGGGCAGCCTCGACCTCGGTGGCGGCCACAGCCTGCGCGGCGGGATCCAGGGCCGCTGGTGGGAATACCCGGGCAACGAGAACTACCGCCTGGGCATGCTCGGCGCCAATGCCGGCTGGCAGTACGCCAAGGACAAGTGGTTCTCCGGCATCACCGCCTATGGCATGCAGTTCTGGAACCAGGACCAGCGCCAGCTGTACCTCTACCCGAACTACGCCGCCGACGTGTTCGGCGGTCGGTTCGACCTCGGGTACCTGCAGGGCCAGCACCTGCTCAACGCCCGCGCCGGGGTGTTCCGCGAATTCTATCCTGGCGCCGGCACCCCCCGCGACCGCACCGGTACCAATGCCAGCCTGCGCCTGGGGGATTCCGTCCTGTTCGGCGACGGCTGCATGATCGACGTCGGTATGCGCGGCGGCTACTACTGGGCCAACGCCGAGTACTACACCTACCTGCACCTGCGCCCCGGCATCGGCGCCTCGTGGCGGGTGCCGGTGCCCGACGGGCTGGGTTCCATCGACCTGTCGCTGGACTACGGCTGGGAATGGCGGCGCTACAAGACCAACCGCACCTTCGCTTTCGGCGACGAGAGCGAACCGGTGGTCGGCATCCACGAACTCAACCTGGCGGCGGACTGGTGGCTGCTGCGCAATGTCGCGGTCGGCCCCTATGCCGCCATGACCAACCAGAACAGCGGCAGCCAGGCGACCGAGCCGAGCTACAGCCGGATCGAAGCCGGCGCCCGCGCCACCATCGCGTTCTGAGCCCAGGAAGGCCCCAGCCATGCGCCTCGCCCCGACCCTGCTCCTCATCTGCGCCTGCGGCGCCGTCGCCCCCGCCTGGGCGGCTGACGGCACGCTCCCCGGCTCCCTGGTCGAACTCGACCGTCTGCTCAAAGCCGGGGATGCCGCCGGCGCCCAGGCCCTGCTGCCGGTGGCAGACCCTGCCTGGAAGGCCCAGGTGACCTCCTATGTGGCGAACCTTGCCGCCGACGGCAAGGCGGGGCGGATCGACCTGAAGCAGATCGAGGTCAAGGAGGATGGCGACGCCGGTGTGGTCCTGGTGGACCTGACCGCGGCCGGCACCCGCAGCACGGTGGCGTTCTTCGCCCAGCGCCAGGGCGGCGCCTGGACCTTCCTGCCCACCCCGACGGTGGCCTACCGGGCCTGGTACGGCCTGGATGACGACCGCCGCACCCGCCTCGACCGCCTGGCGGTGTGGGCCAAGGCGCGCATCGCCGAACTGGCACGGGCGCGCAGCGGCGGGGTGGCGACCTGGGCCTTCGGCGAAGGCACCGCCGCCGGCGCCGCGCTCAAGCCGGGGGCCGCGATCGCCCTCGGCCAGCGCATCGAGACCGGTCCCAAGCGCCCGGCGCGCCTGAGCCTGGCTACCCTGCACGACAGCAGCCTGGTGCTGGCGGCGGGCACCGCGGTGACCCTGGTGGACGAGGCCCAGGCCGACGGTTCGACCCACTTGGTGATCGACCTGCACCAGGGCACGGTGCAGGCGGACATCAACGATCTCGGCCAGTACGCCAAGGTGCGCCTGCGCGGCGCCACCAGCGACGTGGTGGTGACCGGCACCCTGTTCATGGTCCAGCGCGTGCAGCCCAAGGCCGGCGAGGCTGCCGATGTGGGCGAGAAGGACTACATCGTGCAGGTGCGTGGCAACGTGAAGGTGCGCCGGCGCGGGGCGGTGGGCGACGACTGGGTGAACCTCTACGCCCGCCAGGGCCTCGAGATCGGCAGCGCCGGCCTGGGCTCGGTCGAATCGCTGATCAACCGCCCCGACCTGTCCTCGGGCGTCTATGCCAGCATGGACCTGCGCGCCCAGGCGCTGGCGGCGCCGCAGGCGCTGCTCGCCAGCGGCGCGGCGGCGGCGGGCGGGGCGAGTTGGACAGCGCCGGTGCCGGCTGAACTGGCGGCGCCGGCCGGCGGCGCCGGTGGCGCGGCCGGCGACCGGGCGGGAGCCGGTGGAGCCCCGGCCGCAGGTGGCGGTGGAGCCGCAGGTGGCGGTGGAGCCGCAGGTGGCGGCGCCACGAGCGGTGGCGCAGGTTCGGGCTCATCGGGCTCCTCCGGCGGCGCCACCACCCTGGATACCCTGAGCGGCAGCGGCGCGGCCGGGGTGGCGATCGACGCCAACGGCCAGGTCTCCGGTGGGCTGTCCGGTACCACCATCCCGACCACCGTGACCACCCTGCCCACCACCACCATCGACACCGCCGGGGTGAACCAGGTGGTGAACAACGTGGTGACCACCCTGGTCCAGCCGCCGACGCCGCCGCCCGTGGTAGTGCCGCCGGTCACCCCGCCCGCCCAGGTCCTGGGCGATGCTCCCGGATTCCCGCAGTGAGGACCTCCATCATGAACCGCATCCTCGCTCCTCTGCTGCTGCTCGCCCTGGCCGCGACCGCGTCCGCCGCTGCCACTCCCGACACCGGATTCGGCGGCACCGGGGTGGTGGCAGCCTCGCTGGATGACACCAACCTCACCACCGCGGTGGTGGGCTGCCATGTGCACAGCGACGATTCCCTGTTCCTGCTCATCGCCGCCCCCGATGGCATGTATGTCCGCAATGTCGAGAAGGGCACCGGGGCCACCCGCACCCTGGTGTGGCCGTCCGGCCAGATCCGCCTGGCCGGGATCGACCCGCGCCACGCGCTCTACCTGGCGCGGCGGGCAAGCCCCCCGACCAATCCGTCAAACCAGTTCCGCATCGTCGCCGGCAAGCCGATGCTGCGGGTGGGGCCGGCGGTGTATCGCTTCAATGCCGATGGCAGCCGTGACGGCACCTACGGACTCGACGGGGCCATCCAGGCCTGGCAGGACTTCATCACCAACGCCGAATCCGAGACCGGCCGGATCCACCTGCGCAGCGACGGCGTGGTCGAGGCGGCGGTGCAGCGCGTGGTGGTCACCACCGGGCCGGTCGCGACGTGCTCCCACCTCATGCGCCGCTGGGACGCCGAAGGTGCCACCGACACGTCCTTCGGCACCGCCGGCCAGGCCACCCTGGCCCTGACCTCCTCCTACGATTTCAACGACCTGCAGCACATGGTTTCCGCCAGCGACGGCACCGCCCTGGTGGCGCAGGCGCCGGCCCCATACCGGGTGCTGTCTGACGGCTCCCTCGACTCCGGTTTCCGCGCCAATGCCGAGGCCGCACTGACCGGCATCATGGTCACGCCCCTGGCCATCGTCGAGGATGCGGTCGGCCAGGCGGCCACCACCGGCGGCAAGAAGTACGTGGTGGGCAAGCAGATGACCGGCAACTGGGAGGTCCATCTCGCGCGTCTCAACGCCGATGGCACCCTCGACAGTTCCTTCGCCACCACCTTGCTGTGGACGACGGCTGGCGATCCGGGTCTGGCGCGCATCGTGGTGAGTTCGGCCGGCGTCTACGTGCTGCGTGCTGCTGAGGCGATCGAGAACAACGGCATCGTCACCCCCAGCCAGACCGAGGTGCGCCGCGTGCTCGCCACCGGCGGCATCGACAGCTCCTTCAATGGTGGGTTGGCCCTCGCTCCGACCTTATCCTCGGCGGTGATCCCGTTCGGGGTGGCGGTCGATGGATATGGGATCCTCTCTGCCTTCGGCGCCCACAATTCGCCGGCGGCCGGGGTGGTGGCGCGCTTCGACGCCACCGGCGCTCCCATCTCCGCCTTCGCCACCCTGGGCGAACTCACCATCGCCGGGTTGGCGACCAATGGCGCCGATCTCCCCGACTTCTGCATCGGCCTCCCTGATGGTCGCATGCTGGTGGCGGCCCAGGTGCTGACCGACGTGGTGGCGGACGATGAATTCAATGCCAGTAAGCAGGTCCTGCGCCGGTATACCGTCGCCGGCGCTCTCGATCCCAGTTTCGGCAGTGGCGGCCAGTTGGTGACGGCTACCGATGCCAACCAGCGTGCGCCCAGCTTCGAGGTCATGCTCAACCGTGGCACCGGCGGGGTGGATGGCTTCCTGTACGACCATTTCCCCGCGGTCTACGGCTCCGGGCAGAAGGACGGCATCGTCTGGTACAACGCCGATGGGCAGGTCGCCTTCGGGGTCGATGGCCTGATTTCCTTCCCGCTGGACTACAGGTTGGACGAAATGGCCCTGGTCCAGAGCGACGGGAAGCTTCTGGTCTGGGGTCAGTATGGCAGCGCGACGATGGCCGGTGCCGTTGCACGCATCACCGCCAGCGGAGCGTTCGACAGCGGGTTCGCCGGCACCGGCTATGCCAGCTACCCGCAAGTCACCGATGTGATGGACATGGTGCGCTGCCAGGACGGGACCTACCGCTTGTCCGGCCTGCTGATGAGCGGGACCTACCCCGACCAGGTCGCCGAGGCGCGGGTGGTCAAACTCAATGCCGACGGCAGCGTCGATACCGGTTTCGGCAGCGGAGGGGTCCTGGTCGCCGGTAGCGGTTCGGCCAACGACGCCTGGCACATGGCCAAGGTGCGTTGGGAGGACACGGGAGCCTTCCATTATGTCATTCGCGGGCCTGCCACGGGTGCGGTGACGATCGGCCACATGCTGGCCAGCGGTCTTCCCGACGCCGGCTTTGGCAGTGGCGGTATGGCAAGCCATGATCTCGCCATCGGCACGCTGCCGTGGCAGATCGACGAGTTCGAGCGCTCTGGGGACGGCAAGTTGACGTTGACCTATGCCGTGGATCTGGGGAACCGGCTGACGCGCAACATGGTGGTACGTTTCACCGCCACTGGCGCCATCGACACCGCGTATGGCACGGCAGGCTTCATTGATCTCGGTACAACCCGCCTTCCCGCTCCCACGCTTGAGGGAAGCAACCGGGCCCTGAAGGCCGATTTCTGGGCTGATGGCACCCTGCGCGTGATGCGGGAGACCTGGGAGCATGCCTTCCTGCTGCGTCCCGGCGAGTCCCTGGGCGGTCTACGCTGCTTCGATGCCAATGGCCAGCCCGATACCGGCATCGCCGCGGGCGGCGTGCTCACCGTGCCGGGCATGACCCGGGTGGCCTACGCCTGGCAATCTGCGGGAGTGCTGTCGGTGGTGGGTGCCAACGACACGCCCGACCTGATGGTTGCGCGCTTCCTGACCGGCCCGGCTGCACCGGCGATCACCAGTTCCACGGTTGCCAGCGGCACCGTGGGCAGCGCCTTCAGCTACACCATCACCGCCAGCAACACCCCGACCTCCTATGGCGCCAGCGGCCTGCCCGCCGGGTTGTCGGTCGATGCCGGCACCGGCCTGATCAGCGGCACGCCTTCCGCCAGCGGTTCTTTCCCGGTCACCATCAGCGCCACCAATGCTAACGGCACCGGCTCGACCACCCTGACCATTACCGTGAATGCGGCCCTGCCGGTCGCCACCATGGCCCTCGGTCCGCATCCGGTGATCGGCGGATCAGCCGGGGTGTTCATCGTCAACCTGTCCTCGCCCACGGCCACCGACCTCACCATCCCACTGATCATCAGCGGGACCGCGGTCAGCGGCGTGGATGTCAGTCCCCTGTCCACGTCCGTGGTGGTGCTGAGCGGGTCCAGCGTCGGCAACATCCTGGTGACGGCGCTCGGTGGGGCGACCGCGGGCCGGACCATCACCATCACCATCGATGCTGGGGCCGGGTTCACGCTCGGGGCTCCCGCCTCCGGCACCCTGACCATCCAGCCGGCGGCACCTGCGATCACCAGCCCTGCGACCGCTGCGGCGATCAAGGGCAGTGCCTTCAATTACTCCATCACCGCCACCAGCACGCCGACGTCCTACAACGCCAGCGGCCTGCCGGCGGGCCTGTCGGTCAACACCGCCACCGGCCTGATCAGCGGCACCCCGACCGTGACCGGCACCTTCCCGGTGACCATCAGCGCCACCAATGGCAGCGGGACCGGAAATGCCGTCGTCACCATCGCAGTCGCGGGAGCGGTCT
>JAKLKR010000012.1 GCA_023150565.1 Planctomycetota bacterium | reverse complement strand
CGGCCCGCCACCCTGCCCACCCCGCCCGCCGGCCAGCTGCGGCCCAAGTCGGGGCTCCATACCCCCGCCAACGACGGCAACAGCGCCGCCGAGGCCACCCTCAAGCCGACCATCCAGAAGAACGCCGGCGGGGCGCTGGAACGCCGCAAGCCCTGAGCGCCGTGACCGCCTGCGTCATCATCCCCGCCGCCGGCTCCGGCGCGCGCTTCGGCGGCGAACGCCCCAAGCAGTTCCTCGACTGCGCCGGCCGCCCGGTGCTGGCGTGGTCGCTGGCTGCCTTCGCCGGGCTGTGCGAACAGGCGGTGGTGGCGGTCAACGACGCCTGGCGCGACGAGGCCGAGGCCATCGCCCGCGCCGCGCCGCTGCCGGTGACGGTGGTGGCGGGCGGGGCCGAGCGCCAGGAATCCGTGCGCCTGGCCCTGGCCGCCGTCGCCCCCGCCTGCTCGCGCATCCTGGTCCACGACGCGGTGCGCCCGTGCGTGCCGCGCGCCTGCATCGCCGCCTGCCTGGCCGCGCTCGACCGCCACCATGCCGCCCTGGTGGCGGTGCCGTGCGCGGCCACGGTCAAGCGCGCCGACGCCGGCCGCCTGGTGGCCGAGACGGTGCCGCGCGCCGGGTTGTGGCTGGCCCAGACCCCGCAGGGCTTCCGCCGCGCCGCCGGCAACGACGCCTTCGCGCGCTGCGCCGCCGCGGGCTGGCAGGTGACCGACGACGCCGAGGTGCTGGAGCGGGCCGGCTACCGGGTCGAACTGGTGCCCGGCGACGCGCGCAACCTCAAGATCACCACCCCCGACGACCTGGCGCTGGCCGCGGCGCTGCTGGCGGCCGCCCGCTGACACCCGGTTGCCCACCCGGGCGGGCACCCACACTGCCCCGCCCCGGAGGACGTATGGCGATCACCGAGAAGGATGTCCGCCACCTCGCCAAGCTCGCCAGCCTGGGGCTGGACGATGCCGGCGTGGCGCGCATGGCCCGCGAACTGGAGGCCATCGTCGGCTACGTCAACCAGCTGTCCGAGGTCGACACCACCGGGGTCGAGCCGGTGGCCAACGTCAGCGGGCTGGCCAACGTCACCCGCCCCGACGCCGCCGGGCCCATGCTCGCCATCGACGCGGTGCTGGCCAACGCCCCGGCGCGCAACCAGAACGCCATCCTGGTGCCCAAAGTGGTGGAGCGCTGACATGACCACCGCCCGTGCCCTCGCCGCCCAGGTCAACGCCGGCGCCTCCGCCGCCGCCGCGGTCGAGCAGTCCCTCGCCCGCGCCCAGGGCGACACCCTCAACGCCATCATCCGCGTGCACGCCGACCACGCCCGCGCCCAGGCCGCCAGCGTCGACGCACGCGTGCGCGCCGGCGAACGCCTGCCGCTGGCCGGCGTGCCGCTGGTGATCAAGGACAACCTGCTGCTGGCGGGGGCCGAATCCAGCGCCTGCTCGCGCATCCTCGCCGGCTTCCGTTCGCCCTACACCGCCACCGCGGTGGCGCGGCTGGAATCCGCCGGGGCGGTGGTGGTGGCGACCGCCAACATGGACGAGTTCGCCATGGGCTCATCCAACGAGACCTCGTGCCACGGCCCGGTGAAGCACCCCAAGGACCCGACGCGCATCCCCGGCGGCTCCTCGGGCGGCAGCGCCGCCGCGGTGGCGGCCGGCATCGCCCCCCTGGCGCTGGGCACCGACACCGGCGGCTCGATCCGCCAGCCCGCCAGCCTGTGCGGGGTGGTGGGGATGAAGCCGAGCTACGGCCGGGTCAGCCGCTATGGCGCCATCGCCTTCGGTTCGTCGCTCGACCAGATCGGGCCCTTCGCCGCCGATGTCGCCGACGCCGCTCTGGCGCTGGCGGTGATGGCCGGGCACGACGGCAACGACAGCACCAGCGCCCAGCGCCCGGTCGACTCCGCCGAACTGCCCGCCGATCCCCTCGCCGCCCTGCGCGGGGCGCGCATCGGCTACGTCGCCGCCCACGAGGCGGGCCTGGCCGAGGACGTGCGCGCCCGCCTGGAACTGGCCAAGCGCCGCCTGGTCGAGGCCGGCGCCACCCTGGTGCCGGTGACCCTGCCGCACGAACGCTACGCGGTGGCGGTGTACTACGTCATCGCCACCGGCGAGGCGGCCTCGAACCTGGCGCGCTTCGACGGGGTGCGCTACGGCCACCGCGCCGAGGGCGCCAAGGACCTCGGCGAGGTCTACGCCCGCTCGCGCGTCGAAGGCTTCGGCCCCGAGGTGCAGCGGCGCATCATGCTCGGCACCTACGTGCTCTCGACCGGGTACTACGACGCCTACTACAAGAAGGCGCAGCAGGTGCGGCGGCGCATCTGCGACGACTTCGCCGGCGCCTTCGCCGCCTGCGACGCCATCCTCGGCCCGGTCAGCCCGACCACCGCCTTCAAGGCCGGCGAGAAGCTCTCGGACCCGCTGCAGATGTACCTGTCCGACATCTTCACCATCGCCGCCAACCTCGCCGGGGTGCCGGCGGTGTCGGTGCCCTTCGGCGCCGACCGCAACGGCCTGCCCATCGGCCTGCAGCTGCAGGCCCCGCTGTGGGCCGACGGCCGCATGTTCGCCCTCGCCGCCGGCATCGAGGCGCTGGGGCGCTGAGCGCGGGCTAGTCCCGCCGGCGCCCGATGAATACGCAGGCGATGGAGCCGAGCACCCACACCAGCACATAGCGGTCGAAGGCCTGGCGCTCGCGCCGGAGCGCCTTGAGCCACGGCTCGACCCGCTCCCACACCGCCGCCGGCAGCGGATCCTCGCCCGCCGGGGCCTGGCTCTCGCTGCCACGTTTGCGCACGCTGCGCGCCATCTGCTCGACCAGCCGGCCGGAGAAGTCCTCGCCCTCGGCGATGCCGTGCTCGCGCGCCACCGTCATCGCCTCGCGCCGCAGCGCCTGGGTTTCGCGCCAGCACCAGCCCCAGTGGCCGGCGAGCGCGACGAGCAGGACCAGCACCCCCGCCACCGCCAGGCGCCAGCGCCGGCCCAGGCCGGGTTCCGCGAAGAAGGTCAGGGGCAGGACGAAGGTGGCGGCCACCAGCACCGGCATCCAGGACCCGCCCAGGGCGCCGGCCAGCACCGCCGCGGCCAGGCCGGCGGTCGCCAGCAGCGCGCCCGCCAGCACCAGCGACTGGCGCTTCTCGGCCGGCTGCAGGGCGATGCGCCCGAGCGGGTGCAGCCAGAGGGTGAAGTTGACCAGCGGCTGGACGATCCAGGTCATCACCACGAAGGCCACCAGCAGGCCGTACAGGGTCCAGAACAGCCAGGCCCAGGCCGGCAACGACTGCGCCAGATTGCGCAGCAGGTTCTGGCCGATGAACAGCGCCACCACCACCAGCCAGGCATGCTTGCCGAGCCGGCCCATGAGCAGGAAGTAGCGCAGGAACAGGGCGTAGACCGGGCTGCGCGCGCGCAGCGCCTCGACCAGGCCGTTGCGCGCGAACTCCAGCCCGGGCTCCAGGCGCAGGGCCTCGCGGAACGACTCCGCCGCCTCGCGGTGGCGGCCGGCGTTGAGCAGCGCCCAGCCGCGCTGGGCGTGGGTCCAGCCGTTCTCGGGATCGCGCGCCAGCTCGGCCTCGGCCTGCCCCGCCGCCTCGGCCGAGCGTCCGAGCTGGGACAGGGCGAAGGCGCGCAGGTTGGAGCACTGGGTGTGCTCCGCATCGAGGCGCAGGCCGGTCTCGGCCGCATCCAGGGCTTCCTGCCAGCGTCCGCAGGCGGCATGCAGGGCCGCCAGGCCGGCGGGCACGTCGGCATCCTCGGGATCGAGCCGGCGCGCCTCCTCGAGCGCAGCGCGGGCCTGGTCGTAGCGGTCCAGCGCGAGCAGGCACATGCCCTTGAGCCAGTGGCGGGGCGAGGAGTCGGGGTCGGCCGCCAGGGCCGGGGCGAGGGCGTCGAGCGCCTCCTGCTCGCGGTCGAGGTGGTGCAGGCAGAGGGCGTGGAGGAAATGCAGGTCGCCGTCGTCGGGCGCCTCGGCCAAGCCCTTGCGCACCTGTTCCAGGGCGAGGTCGGCGCGCTGCTGGCCGAGCAGCAGGCGGGCGCGCTCGGCGAAGGCGCTCACCGCTTCTCTCCCAGCCAGCGCAGCACGTCGTCGTAGTGTCCACCCTCGTTGGCGTAGAGGGCGTGGTTGCGCGCGGTGGCGAACCAGTCGCGGGTGCTGGGCTTCACCCCCTTGGCGGCATCGGTCAGGTCGCGGGTGGTGATCGGCTCGATCGCGCCCGCGGCGAGAGCGGCGCGCATGCGTGCCGCCACCGCCTGCTCGACCACCGCCTTGAGGTCGGCGCCCGAAAAGCCCTCGGTGCGCTTGGCCACCGCCTCGTGGTCAACCCCGGCGGCGGGCCGGCCGGCCAGCAGCACGCGCACGATGGCGGCGCGCGCCGGCTGGTCGGGCGGGGGCACGAAGAGGATGCGGTCGAAGCGCCCGGGCCGGCGGAAGGCCCCGTCGAGGTGCCAGGGGGCGTTGGTGGCGGCCAGCACCAGCAGACCGTCATTGCCGCCATCGACGCCATCGAGCTCGGCCAGGAACTGGTTGATGACCTGGCGCCCGGCGCTGTGGCGGGCGTCGCGCCGGCTGGAGGCGAGGGCGTCGACCTCGTCGAAGAACAGCACGCACGGCTTGTTGGCGCGCGCGCTGGCGAAGAGGTCGCGCAGGTTCCGCTCGCTCTGGCCGATGTACATGTCGAGCACATCGCTGATCGCCACCGACAGGAAGCCGGCGCTGACCTGGCCGGCGGTGGCGCGCGCGAGCAGGGTCTTGCCGCACCCGGGCGGGCCATAGAGCAGGATGCCGCCACCCACCCGCTGGCCATAGGCCTTGAACAGCTCGGGCTTTTCAAGCGGGAGGATGATCTTCATGCGGATCTCCTCCTTCACCGCCTCCATCCCCCCGACCTCGGCGAAGCTGGTGCGCGGCCGCTCGAAGGCGCCATCCCAGCGCCCGCGCCCCGTCTCGTCGCCATCCGAGCCGTCGCTGCGCAGCGGGCGCGGCAGCAGCCCGTCGAGTTCTGAATCGCTCAGGGCGGGATCGCGCTCCTTGGCCGACTTCCACAGCCGCCCGGCCTTGGCCTGGTCGCCGGTGCGCAGCTGGGCGCGCGCCGCCAGCGCCAGCACCGCCGCACCGGCTTGGCCCTCGGCGATCAACTCCTCGCACACCACCAGGGCGGGGCCGTCCTTGCCCTGGGCGGCGAAGGCGGCGGCGAGCCCGGCGCGGGCCTCGGCATCGCGTGGCGCACGCTCCAGCGCCGCGCGGAACGCAGCCTCGGCCTCGACCGACTGACCGCGTTCAAGCAGCGACCGGGCGAGCAGCAGGCGCAGGGGAAGGTTGTCGGGGGTGGCGGCAAGGGCGGCACGCAGGCTGTCGAGCAGGGGATCCGGCATGCCCCGCGACTATGGAGCCCGCATCGCCGCTCCAAGACCAGGCCGGCCGGGAGGGCTGTTGCAGCGACGGGAACCTCCCCTGCTCCGGCAGGTGCGCTGAGCGATCCGCCGCTTCCGCCTGAGCAAGGAAACCGATTGGGAAACCTGGCGGGATCGGGGTATACTGCGGTATGGCCCAGCGCGCCTTCACCCTCATCGAACTGCTGGTGGTCATCGCCATCGTCGCCGTCCTCGCCGGCATGCTGCTGCCGGCGGTGGGCGCGGTGAAGGCCGCGGCCCAGGCCACCTCTTGCCGCTCGAACCTGCGCCAGCTCGGTCTGGCGGCCATGGCCTACGCTGGCGACAACGAGGGCCTGTATGTCGCCCCGTGGATCCAGCCCACGCCCAACACCTGCTGGGACAAGCTGCTCTATCCGCTGTACCAGGATGCGAAGATCCTGTTCTGCCCGGCCAACACGCTGGCGAACAAGACCTACAACAACGACTTCAGCGCCTTCGGCGGCCCCGCGCTGCTGCGCGCCCCGCGCTCGTACAGCATGATCGCCATGAACACCACCAATGCCGCGGATCAGGCCCAGGTGGTGGGGTGGTACGCCGGATGGAATGCCGGCGATCCCACCGGCAGCGCCAATCTCAATCGCATCGACGCCAGCGGGACGGTGGCGTGGATGGACCGCTGGGACAACACCCCGGGGCTCAACGGCGGCATCCCGATCAACATGATCGGCAACTGGTCGGGAGCGGTGAACGGCGATCCCAACCGCATGACCGCCGGCCATTCCGGCAAGCGCGACAATATGGTGTTCGTCGACGGCCATGTGGAGTCGCGCACCCAGGCCCAGACCCTGGGCCCCAGCGGGACCCTGGCCGGATGGCCCACCGCCGCCAAGGGCCTGTGGACCATCACCGCCGGCGATTGAACCTTGGCCGGGCCGCACCACCCGGCAAATCGCCGCCGGCATCGCGGTGCCGGAGCGGTGATCAGGCGGCCCGATCGGCCAGGGCGCGACGGCACCCTCGGCCACCAGCATGGAACTAAATGCGATTTTTGCATCGAACACAAACAGGTACCGCCGGTCTTTTCTGGTAAGCCAGGAATAATGCCGCCTGTGGCGGATGACGATGCAACCCGTGACCAGGTGCTGCGCGTGGTGGGCTTCCGGCGGTCCCAACCTTGGATTGATGCACGGCGACCAGCACAGAATCGAACAATTAAAGTCACAGTTGTATATCTTTCGCTTTTCTCATACACATCGAGCCATTGATGCTCACACCTTTATCCACTGACCGCGTACTACGCCTGTGGTGATAAAGACTCCGGTCCGCTATAACTAATAATTTAGTATCCTAATATCGGGTTGCCCCCACCGCTGAGGTCATAGCCTCGGTGCATACCAATGTACGCATCTGTCGAATCGACGCCTGGTACCAGCCAGGCGGGGCTGCGGTCCCGACGTCGCCTCGGACGCGGGGCGGCAGGCCCCGGAACTGGACACCCATGAGCCATACCCCCCCAGCCGGTGCAACGGCTGCATCCCCATTGCACGAGCGCATCGCCGCCGCCTCGGGCGAGAATCCGGCGCGCTGCTACCAGTGCGGGCGCTGCTCGGCCGGCTGCCCGGTGGCCGACGAGGGCGACTGCCAGCCGCACCAGGTGCTGCGCCTGGTCCAGCTCGACGACGAGGCGGCGCTGCACGCCCTCCAGCCCTGGCTGTGCGTGTCCTGCAATACCTGCGCCACCCGCTGCCCGCAGCAGGTCGACCTCTCGGCGATCATGGACGCCCTGCGCGTCGAGGCGATCGAGCGCGGCACCGCCCCCGCCGCCGCCCGCGAGGTGGTGGCATTCAACCAGGTGTTCGTCGAGCGCGTCGCCGCCCGCGGCCGCCTCAACGAGGGCGAACTCGGCGCCCACTTCAACCTGCGCGTCCACGCCCCCTTCAAGAACCTCACCGCCCTGCCCGGCATGCTTGTGCGCGGCAAGATGCGTCCGCCCGGCGGCAGCATCGCCGGCGCGGTCGAAGCCATGCGCACGCGCAAGGAGCCCCAGCAGCCATGAGCACGCGCCTCGCCTATTTCCCCGGCTGCTCCCAGCACGGCACCGGGCGCGAGTTCGACGAGTCGATCCGCGCCATCGCCGGCCGCCTCGACCTCCAGCTCGACGAGATCCCGGAGTGGGCCTGCTGCGGCGCCACCCCTGCGCACGCCATCGACCCCGCCGCCGACCGCGCGCTCGGGCGGTGGAACCTCGGCCAGGCCGCCAAGTGCGGCGACGTGCCGGTGATGACCGGCTGCGCCTCGTGCTTCGCCCGCCTGCGCTCGGCGCGCGCCCACGCCGGCTCCGACCAGCGCATCCTGCACATCGCCCAGGTGCTGGGCGAGCCGGCGATGCGTGAACGGCTCAAGGCGGCGGTGGTGCGCCCGCTCACCGGGGTGAAGGTGGCCTGCTATTACGGCTGCCTGCTCACCCGCCCGGCCGGCCCCGACGCCATCGACGACGCCGAGAACCCGCGCCTGCTCGAGGACCTCGCCGGCCTGCTCGGCGCCACCGCGATCGACTTCCCGCTGCGCCTCGACTGCTGCGGCGCCTCGCTGGCGCTGGCGCGCCCCGACATCGTGCACCGCCGCTCCGGCCGCCTGCTGGCGATGGCCCAGGCGCGCGGCGCCCAGGCGCTGGTGGTGGCCTGCCCGCTGTGCCACAGCAACCTCGACTTCCAGCAGGTGGCGGCGATGCAGGCGGTCGGCGCCCAGGGCGAGATCCCGGTGCTCTACCTGACCCAGCTGGTCGGGCTGGCGCTCGGGCTGGAAGCGCGGCAGCTGGGGCTGCAGCGCCATTTCGTCGACGTCCCTGCGTTGGTGGGAGCCTGACATGGCCAGGATCGGCGTCTTCATCTGCCACTGCGGCGAGAACATCGCCCGCACCGTCGACTGCAGCTCGCTCGCCAAGGCGGTGCTCGGCATCCCCGGGGTGCGCTTCGCGGTCGACTACAAGTACACCTGCTCGGACCCCGGCCAGCAGATGATCCTGGCGGCGATCAGGGAGCAGCGCCTCGACGGCATCGTGGTGGCGGCCTGCAGCCCGTCGATGCACGAGGCCACCTTCCGCAAGGCGGCGATGATCGCCGGGCTCAACCCCTACCTGTGCGAGGTCGCCAACATCCGCGAGCACTGCTCGTGGGTGCACGACGACAAGCCGGCGGCCACCGCCAAGTCGCTCGACCTGATCCGCATCATGGTCGAGAAGGTCAAGCGCAACCAGGAGCTGAAGCCGATCAAGGTGCCGATCACCCGCCGCGCCCTGGTGGTGGGCGGCGGCATCTCGGGCATCCAGTCCGCCCTCGACCTCGCCAACGCCGGCATCCCGGTGGCGCTGGTCGAGCGCGAGCCCTCGATCGGCGGACACATGGCCCAGCTCTCCGAGACCTTCCCCACCCTCGACTGCTCGCAGTGCATCATGACCCCGCGCATGGTCGAGGTGGCGCAGCATCCGCTCATCACCCTGCACACCTACAGCGAGATCGAGAAGGTCGACGGCTACATCGGCAACTTCACCGTCACGGTGCGCAAGAAGGCGCGCTCGGTCGACCTCAAGAAGTGCACCGGCTGCGGCACCTGCATGCAGAAGTGCCCGCAGAAGAAGCTGCCCAGCAGCTTCGACGCCGGGCTCGGCCAGCGCACCGCGATCTATGTGCCCTTCCCCCAGGCGGTGCCCAACAAGCCGGTGATCGACCGCGCCAACTGCACCCGCTTCACAACCGGACGGTGCGGGGTGTGCCAGAAGGTGTGCGGCCCGGGCGCGATCGACTTCGAGCAGCAGGACGAGCTGGTCGAGGAGAAGGTCGGCGCGGTGGTGCTGGCCACCGGCTTCCAGCTCTACGGCATCGGCGAGCAGTCTGAAAAAATGCTGAAGGGCTACCCCGAATACGGCCACGGCCACATCAAGGACGTGATCGACGGCATGCAGTTCGAGCGCCTGGCCTCGGCCTCGGGCCCGACAGCGGGCGAGATCCGCCGGCCGTCGGACGGCACCGTGCCCAAGACGGTGGTGTTCCTGCAGTGCGTCGGCAGCCGCGATCCCGCCAAGGGCATCAGCTACTGCTCGAAGATCTGCTGCATGTACACCGCCAAGCACACCATCCTCTACAAGCACAAGGTGCACGACGGCAAGGCGGTGGTGTTCTACATGGACATCCGTGCCGCCGGCAAGGGCTACGACGAGTTCACCCGCCGCGCGATCGAGGACGACGGCGCGCTCTACCTGCGCGGCCGCGTCTCGCGCCTGTACCAGGACGGCGGCCAGGTGGTGGTGAGCGGGGTCGACACCCTCTCGGGCAGGAACGTCGAACTGCGCGCCGACCTGGTGGTGCTCGCCACCGCGGTGCGTCCGCAGCCAGATGCGCGCACAACCGCGCAGCTGTTCAGCGTCGGCTATGACGCCAGCGGCTTCCTCAACGAGGCCCACCCCAAGCTGCGCCCGGTCGAGACCGCCGCCGCCGGGGTGTTCCTCGCCGGCGCCTGCCAGGCGCCCAAGGACATCCCCGAGAGCGTGGCCCAGGCCAGCGCGGCCGCGAGCAAGGTGCAGATCCTGTTCTCGAAGTCGGAACTGGAGCGAGAGCCGACGGTGGCGCGGGTGCACCGCGCCGCGCCGCCGCTCTATTCCATCTGCCAGGGCTGCTTCGCCTGCGCCGGCGCCTGCCCCTACCAGGCGATCGAGCACGAGGAGCTGAAGGACCGCCGCGGCCAGGTGATCAAGACGGTGGCGCGGGTCAACCCCGGCCTGTGCCAGGGCTGCGGCACCTGCGTCGCCACCTGCCGCAACAAGGCCGTCGACCTCGACGGCTACACCGACGACCAGGTGTTCGCCGAGATCGCCGCGCTGGGAGCCAACTGATGACCGTCGCCGCCCCCGCCGCCGCCGATGCGGCCGCCTCCGCCAACACCGTCTTCGAGCCGCGCCTGGTGGCCTTCGTCTGCAAGTGGTGCACCTATGCCGGCGCCGACCTCGCCGGCACCAGCCGCATGCTCTACCCGCCCAACGTGCGGGTGATCAAGCTGCCCTGCACCGGGCGCATCGACATCGCCTTCATCATCCGCGCCTTCAGCCAGGGCGCCGACGGCGTGATCGTCAGCGGCTGCCATCCCGGCGACTGCCACTACAGCGCGGGCAACTTCCGCGCCCGCCGGCGCTGGACCCTGTTCCGCGACCTGCTCGACATCCTCGGCTTCGACCTGCGCCGCTTCCAGTGCGCCTGGATCAGCGCCGCCGAGGGCACCAAGTGGGCGGCCACCATCCGCGACTTCACCGAGGAGATGCGCGCCCTCGGGCCGTACACCGCGATGCGCCAGCTGGCCGGCGAGCGCGGGGCGCCGGTCGCTCCGCGCGCAGCGGTATGGCACGGGCGGCCGGCCCGCCGGGAGCCGGAGCCAAGCGCCGACCCCGCCACCCGCGCCCGCAGCGAGGCGCTGGCAGGCGCCATCGCCGCGGCCCTGACCGACAAGAGCATCGCCGCCGCGGTGGGCTGGACCCTCAGCCCGACCCTGCGCCGGCCACGCCCGCTGTGGATCACCGCGCCCGAGGAGGCGGACCGCCTGGGGCTGCCCGGCGACTCCGACGGCAACCTGGCGCGGCTGCTCAAGCACCCCCAGCTCACCGTGCGCCCGCTCGGCATGGTGGTGCGCCACGCCGAGATGCAGGCTCTCAACGTGCTGCGCCAGGAATCCCAGGTCGCCGAGCAGGACGTGGTGCTGTTCGCGGTGGCGCGCGACGGCCGCTTCCTCGGCCGCCTGGACTGGGACGCGGCGGTGGCGGCGCTGGCCGCCGACGCCGAGGGCCGGGTCAACGGCTTCTCCCCCGAGGTCGAGGCCGAGGTCAGCCGCGTGCTGGCGCTGCCGTCGGCGGAGCGCTGGGACTACTGGCGCACGCAGTTCGCCCGCTGCATAAAATGCTACGCCTGCCGCAACTCCTGCCCGATGTGCGGCTGCGAGGTCTGCCTGGCGGACAAGAACCAGCCGCAGTGGTTCCCCACCGCCGCCGACGGCCCCGGCAACTTCGCCTGGCACGTCATCCGCGCCTTCCACCTCGCCGGCCGCTGCGTCGGCTGCGGCGCCTGCCAGGCCGCCTGCCCGGCCGGGGTGGCGGTGAACCTGCTCGGCGCCGCCCTGGCGCGCTCCGCCGCCGGCCATTTCGGCCACCACGCCGGCGCCAGCCACCAGGACCTCCCCCTGCAGGCCGCCTTCCGCACCGACGATCGCGAATCGTTCATCAAATGACCGCCACCACCGCCTCCCGTCCCGCGACCATCCTCTCCCGCGCCGCCCTCGACACCTGGTGTGCCGCCCTGATCGCCGATGGCCGGCGGGTGGTCGCCCCGGTGGCCGGCGCCACCGGAGTCGACTACCAGGAACTCGCCGCCGGCGGCATCCCCTCCGGGCTGGGCGAGGGCCTGCCGCACCAGAGCCCCAAGGCCACCTGGTTCCCGCGCACCGAGCCGATCCTCAGGCTCGAGCGCAAGGGCCAGGAGTGGACGGTCAGCGATCCCGACGCCGACCAGACCCGGACCGTGCTGTTCGGGGTGCGCGCCTGCGACGCCCTGGCGCCCGAGATCCTCGCCCCGCTGTTCGGCTGGGACTGGCACGACCCCTTCTTCGAGAATCGCCGCGCCCGTCTCGCCCTGGTGGTGCTGGGCTGCACCAAGGCGGTGGACGAAGCGTGCTTCTGCACCTCGGTGGGCACCGACCCCTCCGGCACCGGCATCGGCGACGTGACCCTCACCCCGCTGGCGGAGGGCAGCTTCGCCGCCGAGGCCAACAGCGACGAGGGCGAACGCCTGCTCGCCCTCGCCGGCGCCGCCGGCGCGCCCGCCGATCCGGCGGCGCTCGCCCGCACCCGCGCCGACGCGCGGGCGGCGGTGCCGGTGCGCTTCGACCCCGAACAGGCGCGCGCCGGCCTCGCCGCGCGCTTCGGCGACAAGCTGTGGGAGAAGGTCTCGCGCTCGTGCCTGGCCTGCGGCACCTGCGCCTTCTCGTGCCCGGTGTGCCACTGCTTCGACATCCAGGAGGAGATGTGCGGCTGCCAGGGGGTGCGGCAGAAGAACTGGGACGCCTGCGCCTTCCCGCACTTCACCCTGCACACCTCCGGCCACAACCCGCGCCCCGACCAGGGCACCCGCTGGCGCCAGCGCCTCAACCACAAGTTCCGCTACTTCCCCGAGAAGTTCGACCGCACCCTGTGCACCGGCTGCGGGCGCTGCCTGCGCCTGTGCCCGGCCGGCATGGACATGCTCGCCGACCTCCAGGTGGTGGCCGAGGGGGCCCAGGCCGCGGCCGGACCGACCGTGCCGATGCCCACCGCCGGCCCGGCGGTGGCGGTGACCCAGGCGCAGGACAACCCCTACCGCCCGTACCGCATGCGCATCGTCCAGGTGCGCGACGAGACCCCCGACGTGCGCACCCTGCGCCTGGAGTTCGCCGATCCCGAGCAGGCCACCGGCTTCTCGTTCCAGGTCGGGCAGTTCGGCCTGTACAGCGCCTTCGGTGAGGGCGAGAGCACCTTCTGCATCGCCTCGTCGCCCTCGCGCAGCGGCTACATCGAATGCACCTTCCGCCAGGCCGGACGCGTCACCCGCGCCCTGCGCCGGCTGGATGTCGGCGACCTGATGGGCTTCCGCGGCCCCTACGGCAACCGCTTCCCGGTCGAGCGCTGGAAGGGCAAGCACCTGCTGTTCATCGCCGGCGGCATCGCCCTGCCTCCGATGCGCTGCGTCATCCAGTGGTGCCTCGACCACCGGGCCGACTACCGCGACATCACCATCGTCTACGGCGCCCGCACCCCGCGCGACCTGGTCTACCAGGACGAGCTGGCGGAATGGGAGCGCCGCGACGACGTCAACCTGTGGCTGGGCATCGACTGGAAGCCACGCGCGGACGGCAAGGACCTGAGCGACCAGGCCGCGGCCGAGGGCTGGCCGGCGATCAACCAGGCTGAGCCGGGCGCCACCGTGCTCGACCCCGCCCAGCGCCGCCGTACCGCCTTCGTGCCCCAGCTGGTCGAGGCGGTGAAGCCCAGCCCGGCCGACACGGTGGCGGTGCTGTGCGGTCCGCCGGTGATGATCAACTTCACCATGCAGGTGCTCAAGAAGGTCGGCTTCGCCCCCGACGACGTCTACACCACCCTGGAAAACCGCATGAAGTGCGGCATCGGCAAGTGCGGCCGCTGCAACGTCGGCCCGGTGTACGTGTGCAAGGAGGGCCCGGTGTTCACCGCCGCCGAGATCGCCCGCCTGCCGCCCGAGCTGTAGGCCCGGGCGCCAGGCGCTTCACCCCTTGCGGATCGACCAGCCCGTCCACAGCCCGAGCGCGAACCAGGCCAGGGCGGCGCCGCCGACGGCGAAGATGGTGTCGCCCACCGCCCGCAGCCAGCGCAGGGTCTGCATGGCGTCCTGCTGCATGAATTCCGCCGAGCGAGCCGACCACAGGCCACGCTCGATGCTCTCGTGCGCCTGCCACAGCCCGACCGGGAGCAGCGACAGCAGCACCATCAGCGCCAGGCCGATGTTGAGCGACCAGAAGGCCAGGCGGAGGGCGCCGTCCTTCCATTCCCGGCCCGCGGTCGCCCGGCGGAAGATGAACAGCACCATGCCGATCGAGAGCATGCCGTAGACCCCGAAGAGGGCGGTATGGCCATGCACCGGCGTGGTGTTGAGGCCCTGCAGGTAGTAGAGCGCGATCGGCGGGTTGATCAGGAAGCCGAACACCCCGGCGCCGACCAGGTTCCAGAACGCCACTGCCAGGAAGCAGGCGATCGGCCAGCGGTAGGCGGCCGCCCAGGGCGCCGCCTGGCCGAGCTGGCGGTTCTTCCACGCCTCATGCCCGACCAGCACCAGCGGCACCACCTCCAGGGCCGAGAACACCGCACCGATGGCCATGATCGACACCGGGGTGCCGCTGAAATAGAGGTGGTGGAAGGTGCCGGGGATGCCGCCGAGCAGGAAGATGGCGGTGGCGAACAGCACCGCGCGGGTGGCCGAGCGGGCGCTCACCAGCCCCAGGCGGGTGAAGATGAAGCTGATCGCCACCGTGGCGAAGACCTCGAAGAAGCCTTCGACCCAGAGATGGACCACCCACCAGCGCCAGTATTCCATCACCGACATGTGGGTGCGGGCGCCGTACATCAGGCCGGCGCCGTAGAACAGCCCGATCGCCACCGAGGATCCCACGAACAGCGCGAGCAGCTGCTTGCGGCTCTGGCCTTCGGGATCGCCGGCCGCCACCGGGGCGGTCAGCGCCGGCCACAGCCCGCGCACCATCAGGCCCAGCCACAGCACCAGGCCGACGATGAGGAAGAGCTGCCAGAAGCGCCCCAGGTCGACATATTCGTAGCCCTGGTGGCCGAACCAGAAGCCGGCGTCCAGGCCCATGCGCTGCATGATCGACGACCATTCGCCGGCCAGCGATCCGACCACGATCACCACCAGTGCGACGAGCAGGAACCACACCCCGGCGGCCTGGAAGCGCGGCTCGCGCCCGCCCACCACCGGGGCGAGGAACAGGCCGGCGGCGAGGAAGGCGGTGGCGATCCAGAAGATGCCGAGCTGGATGTGCCAGGTGCGGGTGACGGCGTAGGGCAGCCAGACCGACAGGTCGAAGCCGTAGAACCCCCGTCCTTCGACCCCGTAGTGGGCGGTCAGGATGCCGAAGCCGATCTGGGCCAGGAACAGGGCGATCACCGCCCCTCCGTAGGCGAGGGTGGCCTTCATCGAGGGGGTGAGGGCGGTGCCGTCGAGCGGATCGCGCGTCGGCGCCGCCAGGCGCTCCTCCTCCTGGTGGTAGGACTGCCAGTACACCAGGGCGCCGATGGCGGCGATCAGCACCACCACCGAGATGATCGACCACAGCAGGTTGGCGCTCGACGGCAGGTTGCCGATCAGCGGCTCATGCGGCCAGTTGTTGGTGTAGGTGACGGTGTTGCCCGGACGCTCCGTGCCGCAGCTCCACGCCGTCCACCAGAAGAACGCGGTGAGCTGGATGCGGCGCCTGGGGTCGGGTATGGCGCGATCCTGCAGGGCGTAGGCGTCGCGCAGCTTGATCACCGCCGGCTCGTCGCTGGCGCCGAACAGGGCGTCGTAGTGGCCGGCGACCTGGGCCATCACCAGCGCGCGGTCGGCGGACACGGTGACATCGCCGCTGGCGGCATCCCAGGTGTTGGTGCGCATGGCGCGCGTGACCCGCTCGCGCAGGGCGGCCTGGCGCTCACCGTCGAGGCCGGCATAGGGCCGCTGCGCCTCGCGCTGCGCCCACAGGTCGAGCAGACCGGTGATCTCGCGGTGCAGCTGGTCGGCGGACCAGTCGGGGGCGACGTAGGCGCCGTGGCCCCATACCGTGCCCACCTGCTGGCCGCCGATCGACTGGTAGACCTGCTGGCCGGTGAGGATGTCGTCCTGGGTGAACAGCACGCGGCCGTCGGGGGTGACCACCCGGTTGGGCAGCGGCGGCGCCTGGCGGTAGACCTCGCGGCCGAAGAACCCCAGCAGCAGGAAGGTCGCCCCCACGGTGAGGAGGAGGAACAGCCACAGGTTGCGGTTCATGCCTGCTCCGCGCCGGCGGCCGGCAGGGCCGCGGCCACCGCCGCCAGGCCGAGGAAGAGCTGGTGGACCGAGGCGCAGGCGCCGCTCCACGGCCGGAAGCCGCCGGTCAGCTCGCCCAGCCGGCGGCCGAGGGCGGCATGCGCGGCGTGGTCGCCGGCCTGGCTGTCGGCCAGGGTGGCGACGACCTCGGCCAGGGTGGCCATGGCGGGATGGCTGCCGCCGTGCACGCGGGCGACCTTGGCGGCGAGGTAGCGCAGCGGCGCGAGCTGGTCGCGCCAGACGGGGGATGCGGTGGTGGTCATGGCATGGCTCCGTTCAGGCATGGATGGGGTTGGCGCCGTGCCTGCAGCCGCACACCGCGGTGAGCAGGGCCATGGTCTGCGCATCGTCGCTGGCGCGCGCCACGCCGTAGGTGCCGGCCAGGCGATCGGCGATGGCGAGCATGCGGAAATGGGTGCCGTCGCCCATGTCGTCGTGCTCGATGCGGCGGTAGGCGTCGAGGATGGCGGCATCCTGCTCGGGACCGAGCATCTCCTGGGCGATGCGGAAGAGGATGTCGTCCTCCTTGCCGATGTGGGCGCGCAGCAGGTCGACGTAGCCACGTGCCGCATCGGCGAAGGTGGCGGCGCCGCCGGCGGCCAGCGCCTCGCCCATGGCGCGGATCAGGGCGCGGCCCTCGACATGCTCGGCGCGCATCACCTGGGTCGGGCCGAAGCCGGGGACCTGGGCCTCGAGGGCGGGGAAGAGGATGTCCTCCTCCTTCCCGTGGTGGCATTTGTCGGCGAAGGTGCGCAGCACCTCCAGGGCATCGCGGGCATCGGCGGCCGGCAGGTCGCCGGCGGCGCTGCGCACCGCCATCGCCTCCAGGGCGGCAAGGACCTGCAGGATCACCCGGTGCTCGCCGGAGAGGATGCTGACCGCGCTGACGCGGTCGCAGTCGACAGGGGGAAGATGGTCGTGGCAGGACGGCATGGGAACCTCGGCTGGGGGAGTTGGCCGAGGACAAGGCACATCCCATGCCCGACTTGACAACATTTCCCATCAAGCACTTACAGCTTATATATTCATAATGATTAGGTCCGATTGATATTCATATTGAGTTTATCGGCTCTTTTCGATTATACCCCATGCTCACCAGCACCGACCTGCTCACCCTGGCCTGCGATCTGACCGCCGGCCTGGCCGCCGAGGACCGCTCACGCCGCCTGATCGCGGCGGTCGAGCGGGTGATCCCCTGCGAGGCCGCCGCCCTGCTGCGGCTGGAAGGCGAGGCCCTGGTGCCGGTGGCCTTCAGCGGCCTGGTGCCCGAACTCGCCGGCCGCCGCTTCGTCCTGCGCGACCACCCGCGCCTCGACCTCATCCGGCGCCAGCGCGGCTCAACCCCGCTGCGCTTCCCGCCCGACAGCCCGCTCGCCGATCCCTACGACGGCCTGATGCTGGCGGACGCGCACGCCTGCGCGCGCATCCACGCCTGCATGGGCTGTCCGCTGATGGTCGGCGGCGAGGTCATCGGCGTGCTCACCGTCGACGCCCGCGATCCGCACGCCTTCGACCACCTCGACGACGCCACCATCGCCACCTTCGCCGCCATCGCCGCCGCCGGCCTGCACACCGCCACCCTGATCGGGACCCTCGAGCGCACCGCGCAGCGCCGCGACACCGTTCTGCGCCAGCTGGTGCGCGACGAGCGCGAACGCCGCGGCAGCCAGCTGCTCGGCACCAGCCCGGCGATGCAGAAGCTGCGCCGCGAAATCGACCTGGTGGCGGCCTCGGAACTGACCGTGCTGATCACCGGCGAGACCGGGGTGGGCAAGGAGCTGGTGGCGGGCGCCATCCACGCCGCCTCGCGCCGGCGCGACGAACCGCTGGTGCAGGTGAACGGCGCGGCGCTGCCGGAGGCGCTGGCCGAGAGCGAGCTGTTCGGCCACCTGCGCGGGGCCTTCACCGGCGCCACCGCCGACCGCGCCGGCAAGTTCGAGGTCGCCGACGGCGGCACCCTGTTCCTCGACGAGGTCGGCGAGCTGCCGCTGGCGGTGCAGCCCAAGCTGCTGCGCGCCCTGCAGCAGGGCGAGATCCAGCGCCTGGGCGCCGACCGCGTGCTCAAGGTCGATGTGCGCATCATCGCCGCCACCAACCGCGACCTCGCCGCCGAGCAGAGCGGCGGGCGCTTCCGCTCCGACCTCTACCACCGGCTCTCGGTCTACCCCCTGCACATCCCGCCCCTGCGCGACCGGCGCGAGGACATCCCCCTGCTCGCCGGCCATGTGCTCGACCGCGAGGCTCCGCACCTGGGCTGCGGCCCCGCCCGCCTCGATGCCGCCGCCGGGCAACGTGCGCGAACTGGAGCATGTGCTGATGCGCGCCCTGGTGCGCGCCGCCGGCGGGGCCGCCCGCGACCAGGCGGTGGTAGTGACCAGCGCCCATCTCGGCCTGGACGGCGCTGTCGAGACACTGGCGCCGGCGCCCGGGGTGGCGCCGGCAACGGTGCTGGCGGAAGGCCCCCTGCGCGCACGCATGGACGCCTTCGCCCGCGCCCAGGTGACCGCCGCTCTGCACCAGCACGACGGACGCTGGGCGGCGGCGGCGCGCGCCCTCGGACTCACCCCCAGCAACCTGCAGCGCCTAGCGCAACGGCTCGGGGTGCGTGGATAGGGATCAGCGGGCGGATCAGGGCCCTGCCGGCCCCCGGCGCCCTCAGCAGTGGGCGGCGAAGGCCTGGCGGAACGACTCCGCGATCTGCTCGGGGGTGCGGCCCTCGATCTGGTGGCGGTGCAGGAACCACACCACCTCGCCGTCCTTGATCAGGGCGGCGCTCGGGCTGGAGGGCGGGAATTCGGCGAAATGGCTGCGTGCGCGCGCGGTCGCCTCGCGGTCGACGCCGGCGAACACGGTCACGCTGCGCGTCGGGCGCACGGCTGCACCCTGCAGGGCGCGCTGCAGGCCGGGGCGGGCGCCGCCGGCGGCGCAGCCGCAGACGCTGTTGACCAGCACCAGCGCGGTGCCGGGCTGGGCCAGGGCGGCATCGACCTCGGCCGGGGTGGTCAGCTCGGTGAGGCCGATGGCGCGCACATCGGCGCGGATGGGGTCGACGATCTCGGGAGGGTACATGCTGCCATCATGGCGCCGGCCGCTCCGGGCTGGAATCCACAAGCCACGCACCCCGGCATGCGCCGGGCGTGGGTCGGGCTTCCCCTCAGCGGTGGCGGTAGGGGTAGCGCGCCGCCAGCACCGCGATCGCCTTGCGCACCGCCGCCGGGCTGGGATCGGCGCCGGCCTTGGCCAGCACCGCCTTGCGCAGCATCACGTCCTCGGCCGATTCGGTCGACATCCAGTAGGCGAACAGCGCGGGATCGCGCGCCAGCAGGCGGAGGGCGGACTTGATGCGCATGGCGATGGTTCCTTGAAACGGAAAACCCCGGCGCAGCGCTGCTGCACCGGGGTCCTCGGCCCGGATGGGATTACTTGGTGCCCTTCATCGAGAGCCCGATCTTGCGGGTCTCGACGTCGAGGTTCAGGACCTTGACCTTGACCGCCTGCTCGGGCTGGAGGTCTTCGGCCTTCTGGCCGTCGTCCATCTCGGTGACGTGCAGCAGGCCTTCGAGCCCGTCGAGGATCTCGATGAACACGCCGAAGTTGGTCACCTTGGTGACCTTGCCGTCGATGACGGTGCCCTTCTTGAGCTTCTTCGGGATCTCGTCGAGCCAGGGGTCCTGGGTCAGCTGCTTCATGCCCAGGCTGATGCGCTGGCGCTCGCGGTCGATCTCCATGACCACCGCGTCGATCTCCTGGTCCTTCTGCAGCTCGGACGAGGGGTGGGTCAGCTTCTTGGTCCAGCTGATGTCGTTGACATGCAGCAGGCCCTCGATGCCGGCCTCGATCTCGATGAAGGCGCCGTAGTTGGTCAGGTTCTTGACCTTGCCCTTCACCTTGGCGCCGACCGGGTACTTGTCCTTGATGGTGTCCCAGGGGTTGGAGTCGGCCTGCTTCATGCCCAGGCTGATCTCCTGCTTCTCGTGGTCGATCTCGAGCACCATGACCTTGGCGCGCTCGCCGGCCTTGAGCACCTCGTTGGGGTGGGCCACCTGGCGGGTCCACGACATCTCGCTGATGTGGACCAGGCCTTCGATGCCGTCCTCGAGCTTCACGAACGCGCCGTAGGTCATCAGGTTGACCACGGTGCCTTCGTGCACCGAACCGATCGGGTAGCGCTCGCCGATGTCTTCCCACGGGTTGCGGGTCTTCTGCTTGAGGCCGAGGCTGATGCGGTTGCGCTCGGCGTCGTAGTCGAGCACCACCACCTCGATCTTCTGACCGATGCTGACCACCTCGCTGGGGTGGTTCACGCGGCCCCACGACATGTCGGTGATGTGCAGCAGGCCGTCCAGGCCGCCGAGGTCGATGAACGCGCCGAAGTCGGTGATGTTCTTGACCTGGCCTTCGCGCAGATCGCCGACGTGCAGCTCCTTGACCAGGTTCTCGCGGTTCTTCTTGCGCTCCTCTTCGAGCACCTTGCGGCGCGAAACCACGATATTCTTGCGCTCGGCGTCGATCTTGATGATTTCCGCCTCGACCTCCTGGCCGATGTACTCGCCGACGTCGGGGGCGCGGCGCAGGTCGACCTGGGACGCGGGCAGGAACACCGGCACGCCGATGTCGACCAGCAGGCCGCCCTTGATCTTGCGCACCACGCGGCCGCGCACGCGGTCGCCTTCCTTGTTGTTGCCCAGGACCTGGTTCCAGCCGATCTGGAGGTCGGCCTGGCGCTTGGACAGGACGAGGTCGCCGGCCGGCTTGATCTCGACGATCATCACCTGGACCTTGGAGCCGACGCCCTGCTCGGCCTCGCTGAACTCCTCGGCCGCGACCACGCCTTCGGACTTGTAGCCGATGTCGACGACCACGTCGTCGTTGTGGCGGCCGACCACGAAGCCGGTCACGATGGTGCGGGGGGCGAAGGCGTTGCGGTTGTTGCCGTCGAGGGACGCGAGGAGGAGCTTCTCGGCGTCGCCGCCGAGGCACAGCTCCATCTCGGTGGCGAGGGCGACATCGTCGATCGCGACGATCTGCTCAAGACGTTTTGCCATTGGATTTCCTGCTTTCCTGGCGCCGGAAGGCGCCGGTACCCGGTCCGCGCACCTGATGCCCACGGAAGGGGCGGCGCGGGCCGGGGGGTTGCGGCCCCACCGGGGCCTGGGTTCCACCGGGCAGGGACAGCGGACCATCCGCTGTTCCGCCGCCAGGCAGAAGGGAGGCGAAAGCTAACGCCGCGCGGCCGCGGTCAACCCATCGCCCCGATCGGCATGACCTCGCGACCATAGGTCTCGTTGAGCACCTCGGCCATCGCCAGGTAGATCGCCGAGCAGCCGCAGAAGATGCCTTCGTAGCCGGCGATGTGGCCGATCAGCTCGGAACCGGTGAAATCACGGGCGGCGAGCAGGGCGAACAGCACCACCAGCGAGCCGAAGACGACCTGCAGGGCGCGGTTCTTGCGCAGGGTGCCGATGAACAGGAAGAGGGTGAACACCCCCCACATGACCAGGAACCAGCCCATGAAGGCCTCGGGGGTCTTGTCCGCCAGGCCGAAGCGCGGGGCCAGGATCAGCCCCACCAGCACCAGCCAGAAGGAACCGTAGCTGGTGAAGGCGGTGAAGGCGAAGGTGTTGCCTTTCTTGTACTCCATCAGGCCGGCGATGATCTGGGCGATGCCGCCATAGAAGGCGCCCATGGCCAGGATCATCGAACTGATGGGGAAGAAGCCGGCGTTGTGGATGTTGAGCAGGACGGTGGTCATGCCGAAGCCCATCAGGCCGAGCGGGGCGGGATTGGCGGACGGGGAGGCGGCGGACGCGGACATGAGGCACTCGGGGTGGTTGGATAGGTGATACTACCTATTTTTCATAGGTGACAACCCGAGGGTTGATCAACCGCAGTGGCCAGTGAGTCTTGCGGGCACAGTTGATGGTCCGTCAGGTCAACGCCAACAGCTCGAGCACCGTTCATCGATTCACCCGGCGGATGAACGCAGACGATATCGCAACCCCTTGTGCACCAATCACCACTGTGCATACACACGGGCGTCCTTGGGGGCTGCTCACGCACCCGTCAGGGACCATTCCCAGGTAGATCGGCGTCGGCCAAGGGGCCGGCCGGACCTGCCGTTCGCACCTCAGCTCATCCCAGCCGAATGCTTCTGGGCCGATCTCAAAAAGCAGCAAGATCGCCAACTTCTACGCCGAACGCATCATGGATGCCGAAACCGCAGCCGGGCCAGGGGGCCGAGCGCATCCGCCGAGCGACCATCCCCTCTGGATGGCTTTCTGGCGGGGCGGACCGTGCTTGGACCAACCTCTAGTTGTACGCTCAGTAGATGCGACTCCTTCCTTCTCTCTCAAACCAGGAACTTTCCCAGCTTGTCCTTGAGCGCCTGCGGGCTGAACGGCTTGGCGAGCAGGTTGTTGGCGCCCGCGAGCGCGGCCTCCTTGGCCTTCTCAGGCGAGCCGTTGGTGGTGATCATCACGATGCCCACCGCCTTGTCGCTGGCACGGATGCGTTTGACCAGGGTCAGGCCATCCATGGCCGGCATGTTCCAGTCGGTGAGCACGAGGTGGAAGCCGCCGGCCTGAAACAGGGCGAGGGCCTCCTCGCCGTCACTGGCCTCGACCACCTCGGCCACCATGCCGGCGGCCTTGAGGTCGCGCATGATGATCTTGCGCATCATCGCCGAGTCGTCCGCGATCAGCACCTTCTTGCCCATGCCCGACCCCCCATGCGATCATGGTCCGGCCACTGCCGGCCACAAGCGCAGGCGATCGTTCATCCGGGTTCGCGCCAGGCGCGATCGCGGGCGGGATCCGGGCTTTCCGCCAGGATCCGCTCGACCCCCGCGACCACCTCGGGGCGGTCGCGGTGCAGGCGCAGGCCAGCGAGGGCGGCGCGCGCCTGGTCCGCCGTGGCGTCCGCCAGCACCTCCAGCAGCAGGGCGGCGGCGCCGGCGCAGCGCAGCTGGGCGATGGCGGCGAGCAGGGTGAGGCGGTCGCCGGCATAGAGCGGCTGCCGCCAGGCCGCCTCGAGGAAGGTCAGGGCGGCGGCACCGCGGTGCTCGCCCAGCGCCAGGGCGGCGGCGTCGGCCTCCACGGGGTCATGGCCGGCAAGCAGTTCGGCCACCACCGGCAGCGCGCGTTCGCCGGCCGCCGCTACCAGCGCCGAGGCGTAGTCGCCCACCAGTTCGCCGCGTTCCGGTTCGCCGATGCGCAGGCGCAGGCGCAGCAGCAGCTCGGCGCGCTCGCCGCCGACCTGGGCAAGCACCTGGGCGGCGCCAGCTCGCACCGTCGGCAAGGGGTCGGCGAGCAGATCCGCCAGGGCCGGCCACGCCTCGCCGCTGCCCTGCCCGGCCAGGGCCTCGGCGCAGCGCACGCGCAGGCGTCCGGCGGTGTCCTCCGATCCGCCCCACACCGGTTCGGCCTGCACATGGCGCACCCCGCGCAACCAGGTCGCGGGGGATGCGTGCCCGAGCGCGGCCAGGGCCTCGGCCAGGGCGAGCTTGCCCTCACAACGGGGATCGCGCCGCACCGGTTCGTGGAACAGGCGCTCCCAGGCCTCCAGCAGCGCCGGCAGCAGCCCGGCCAGGCCGTGCGTACGCGCGGCGCGCGCGGCGGCGGCGACCACCAGGTTGCTGCGATGGGCAAAGGCGGCGGCGATGCGCGCGCGCAGCGCCTCATCGAGCGGCTGCCGCTCCCACGTGGCGGCCTCGCGCCAGGCCTCCTCGTCCTTGCGCGCCGGGGACCGGGCGGCGGCCATGGTCGCGGTCAGCGTCCGGCGGCGCGCGCCACCGCCTCGGGGATCTGGTCGAGCGGCAGCACCTGGTCGGCGAGCCCGGCGGCGACCACCGAACCGGGCATGCCCCACACCACGCTGGTGGCTTCGTCCTGCACGATCACCGGCACCCCGGCGCGCTTGAGCGGCGCCAGGCCCTTGGTGCCGTCGGAACCCATGCCGGTCAGCACCACCGCCACCGCGTTGGCGCCGAACACCGGGGCGGCGGAGCGGAAGAGCAGGTCGGCGGCGGGACGCAGGCCGCATTCCGGCGGCTGGTCGTTGATCCCCACCTCGGCCTTCCCGCCGGCGTTGCGCCGCACCACCATGTGCCGGCCGCCGGGGGCGATGAAGGCCCAGCCGTCCTCGACCGCCATGCCGTCCTGGGCCTCGACCACCTTGTGGGTGCAGGCGCGCGCCAGCGATTCCGCCAGGCTGGCGGTGAACTTGGGCGGCATGTGCTGGACGATGAGTATGGGCAGGCGGGTGCGCCGGCACAGCGCCGGCAGCATCTGCATCAGCGCCTTGGGGCCGCCGGTCGAGACCCCGACCAGGATCGCCTGGGCGGCGCCGGTGCGGGCCGGGACGGCGGCAGGCCGGGCCGGAGGCGGGGCCGGCACGGCAGAGACCGGCCGCGCCGGAACCGCCGGGACCGGCTGGACCGCCGGGCGGGCCGGCGGGGTGGAGCCCGGGCGCAATGGCGGCAGGAAGGATGAGCCGCGGCCGATGCGGCGCCGTGCCGCGCAGGCGCGGATACGGGTGCCAAGCTGCTGGCGCAAGGCGGCGACGTTCTCGTCGTAGCCCTCGGTGGTGGGCTTGGTGATGAAGTCGAACGCCCCCAGGGTGAGCGCCTGGATGGTCAGCTCGGCGCCCTCGCGGGTGAGCGCGCTGAGCATGATCACCCCAGCGTCGATGCCCGCCTCGGACAGCGCCTTGAGGGTGGCGATGCCGTCCATCTCCGGCATCTCGACGTCGAGGGTGATGACGTCGGCGGGGTTGGCGCGCAGCCACTCGATCGCCTTGGCGCCGTTGCGCTCCGAGCCCACCACCTGGATCTCGGGGTCGCCTGAGAGGGAGTCGCGCACCGCGGTGCGGAACACCCGGCTGTCGTCGACGATCAGGACGCGGATGGGCTGGTCGGGCATGGTCGTCTCGGACGGGGGTGGGCCGCACCCGGAAGGCGGAGATCAGAGGAGAACCCGGCTCAGCGCGCCACCGACAGGAAGCCGCGCGGGTTGAGCACCACCATGAGCTGCCCGTCGAGCTTGCAAACGCCGGTCGCCAGCTCGCCGCCCTGGCCGGGGACCTTCTGGTCGGCATCGTCCTCGATGCGGTCCTCGGGCACCTCGATGATGTCGCCGACCCGGTCCACCAGCATGGCCGAGGCCTCGGCCACCGACGGCTTGAAGATCAGCAGCATCTTGCCGTCGGTCTTCTCCTCGGGCGGCAGGCCGAGGGGCTCGCGCGGGTCGATCACCAGATGGATCTGGCCGCGGATGTTGACGTAGCCGCGCACCTGGCCGGGGGCGTGGAAGATGGGGGTGAAGGCGATCTCGGCGTTGATCTCCTTGACCTCGAGGATGTCTATGCCGAAGAGATGCCCGCCCACCCAGAACGAGCAGTAGCGGCGCACCTGCACCGCCTCGGCGGTGGCGGCGGCGCGGGCCTTGGCGGCCTCGGTGAGGGTGGCGTCGACGCTGCTCATGTGCCGGCTCCGATCAGGGAACCGCGCCGCTTGCCGGCACGGTCCAGCATCTCGTTGATGGTGGTCAGGAAGCGCCCGCGATCCATCTTGATCTCGTAGCGGTCGTAGCCCACCGCCTGGGCGCGGCTGATCGAATCCTCGCTCGACAGCGAGGTCAGGGCCAGGGCCGGCACCCGCGGGTTGCGGGTGCCCTTGCGGATGTTCTTGAGCAGGTCCCAGCCGTGCATCACCGGCATCTCGAGGTCGGATACCAGCAGGTCGAAGTCGTGCTGGTTCCACAGGTCGAGGGCGATGGCGCCGTTCTCGGCAGCCATCACCTCGAAGCCGCCCGATTCCAGGTAGCCGCGCACCAGCTGGCGGAAGAAGGAGGTGTCCTCGGCCAGCAGCACGCGCAGCTTCTCCTCGCGCTGCTTGGGCTTCTCGCTCGGGTCCGACTTCTCGATCAGGCGGTAGATGTCCGGGAACAGGGTGAGGTGCTTGCGCACCACCGCGGTCCCGAGCACGCCGTCCTCCTTGTGGCTGCTGGTGTTCAGCTCGACCATGGTCTGCTCGATGTCGATCAGCTGCGACACCAGCAGCCCGCAGGGCTTGGTGGTGTGCTTGGGCAGGAGCAGGAACATGCGCTCGTTGTCGGCCGCCTTGGTCACGCTGAGCAGGCGGTCGAGGCGCAGGATGGCGGTGGGGATGCCGTCGACGGTGATGAACTCCTTTTCGCCCACCCGTTCGATGTCCTTGGCCAGGATGCGCTCGATGCGCTTGATCAAGGGCAGCGCCACCGCGTACTGCTCGCGCTCGCCGTAGCGGAAGAGCAGCATCTGGTGCGCGTCCGCGACCATCTCGTGGGTGGACTTCTCCTCGGTCTGCGGGCCGCGGCCGCCCTCGAGGCCGAGCCCGGCGTGGCGCGCCACCCCTTCGATGTCGAGGATCAGCGCCACCCGCCCGTCGCCCATCACGGTGGCGCCGGAATACACCCCGAGGTGCTTGACCGCCGGGTGCATCGGCTTGACCACGATCTCCTCGGTGCCGATCACGCGGTCGACGATCAGGCCGAAGCGCTTGAGCCCGACCTTCACCACCACGAAGGAGAGGGTGCCGCCCTTGGCCGCCAGCTCCTTGCGCTTGGCCACATGGCGCTCGGCGATGGCGGCGCGGGCGCGGTGGTCGAAGGGCTTCGACTGCGCCAGCAGCTCGTCCAGGCGCACCAGCGGCAGCAGGTGGTTGCGCAGGCGGTAGACCTCCTGGTCGCGCGCCACCTCGACCTTGGAGGACACCTCCTCGTCGTAGAGGCAGACCAGCTCCTCGAGGTTGACCTGGGGCACGGCATAGCGCCATTCGCCCATCCCCACCACCAGGCAGGGGATGATCGCCAGGGTCAGGGGCAGGCGCAGGTGGAAGGTGGTGCCCTTGCCCGGCTCGGTCTCGACCTCGAGCTGGCCGCCGAGCTTCTCGATCGCGGTCTTGACCACGTCGAGGCCGACCCCGCGGCCGCTCACGTCGGTGACCTGCTCGGCGGTCGAGAAGCCGGGGGCGAAGAGCAGCTGGACCAGCTCCTTGTCGCTCATGCGCGCAAGTTCGGCCTCGGTCTTGAGGCGGTTCTCCAACGCCTTCTTCTTCACGCGCTCGTAGTTGACCCCGCGGCCGTCGTCGGCGACCTCGATATTGATCTGACCACCCTCGTGGTAGGCGCGCAGATGCACGGTGCCGGCCGCGCTCTTGCCCGCCGCCTGGCGCACGTCCGGGGTCTCGACCCCGTGGTCGCAGGAATTGCGCACCAGGTGCTTGAGCGGGTCGGCGAGCGACTCCAGGATGGTCTTGTCGACCTCGACATCGTTGCCGTTGATCTTGAGCTCGATCTGCTTGCCGAGCTTGCCGCCGAGGTCGCGCACCACGCGCGGGAAGCGGTTGAACAGGTTGCCCATCGGCTGCATGCGCGTGCGCATGATCGCGCCCTGCATCTCGCTGGCGACCAGGTTGAGGCGCTGCACCGCCGCGCGCAGGGTGCTGTCGGCCTTGTCCGCGACCATCAGCTGCTGGTTGCGCACCAGCACCAGCTCGCCGGCGAGGTTCATCAGCTCGTCGAGCAGGTCGACGCCGATGCGCACGGTCTCCTTGCCGCCGCCATCGGAGGAGGACTGGGCCTGGGCCTGGGCCGCACCCTTGGTCTCCGCCTCGGCCGCGGGCTTGAACGCCGTGGTGCCGCCGGCAGCCGCGGATTCGACGGGGACCGGCGCCGGAACCGGGGACGGAGGCGGAGGCGGAGCCGCCGCCTTCTGGACCGGGGCCGGGGCGGGAACCGGCGCTGCCACCGGGGCCACCGGGGCCACCGGGGCCGCCGATGCGGACTCCACCACGTCGGCCTCCTCGACCGCCACCACCTTGAGGTCGGGCACGTTCATGCGGTCGAGCAGCAGCTGGCCCATCACCTCCTGGGGGATGGGGGTGGCGAACAGCACGTCATAGGTGAGTTTGCCCGGCACCCCCTGGCGCAGGTCGCTTTCCGGCGGGGAGAGATGGCCGTCGATGACCTCGCCGGCGCGCATCAGGTCGCGCACCAGCGCCACCGGCGACATCCCGCCCGCCTTGGCCACCTGGTCGAGGTCGAAGCGCAGCACGAACAGGAAGCAGTTCTCGGCCTTGCGGCTGCGCAGGGCGTACTGGCTGACGCGGAAGGCGAACGGCTTCTTGGTCTCGCGCACCTGGATCTTGGCCGGGGTGGCGATCTGCTTCTGCACCTGCGGGGCGGCCTTGGCGTCGAGCAGGCCGTCGAGCTTGGCCATCACCCCGCCGACCTCGGCACGGTCGCTGGCCTTGAGATCGTCGAGCATCACCGCGATGCGGTCGGAACCTTCGAGCAGCACCTCGATCACCGGCTTCTGCGGCTTGAGATCGCCCGAACGCACCATCGAGAGCAGGGTCTCCATGCGGTGGGCGAGGGCGTTGATGTTCTTCAGGCCGATGAAGCCGGCGCCGCCTTTGATCGAGTGCATGGCGCGGAACAGCTTGTCGACCAGCGGCCGCGGCGGGTTGTCGGCCTGGCGCTCGAGTGCAAGCAGGTCCTCCTCGATGGTGTCGAGGTGCTCCTTCGATTCGATGACGAACTCGTCGGCGAGGGACTGGTCCATGGCGCTGTCCTTTATCGGGTCATTCCGCCGCACGCACGGCGATGCGGAAGTCCTGGTCCACGCGGGTGAGATGGAAGAGGTTGGCGAGGTCGGCCGAGCTGTTGACCACCTCGATGCGGTAGTCCCCGCCCTTGGCGAGCATGCCGGCGAAGGCGATCAGCACGCTCAGGCTGACCGAGTCGAGATCCTGCACGTGGCGCAGATCGAGGCGCACCTGGCGGGCATTGGTCTCGGCCAGGTGCAGCAGCTGCTGGCGGAAGACGTCGGCGCACGAGGCGGTGAGGTCGCCCGAGGGGGTGACCTGGACCCAGCCGCCGTCCTTGACCACCGCGAAGGTGGTCGGGCTGATGATGGTCATGAAGGCGTCGACGTGGCTGCCGGTGCCCTGGTATTCCACCTGGTCGGTGAAGGCGTGCACCAGGGCCAGGCCGCGGCTGCGCGGCTGGGCGCCGTCGGCGGGCATCTCGTGGCTGGTGTTCATCCAGTCGAAGCCCGGGCCCTCGTCGATGACGGTGACCTGCCAGCGGGTGCCGCCCAGATGCGCCACCACGCACTGCACCTTCTTGGTGATGTCCTTGCCGTTGCCGTGCTCGATGGCGTTGATCAGCAGTTCGCGCATCACCACCGCGAACTCGGTGTGGTGGGTGGTGCCGTTGGCGGTGAGGTAGTCCTTGGCCTGGCCGACCACGCGGTCGACCAGCGGCATCTCCGACGAGATGGTGAACTGGAGCACGCCGGGATTCTCGGTGGCCTGGAACATGGTCAGCCTTTCGCTGGCGGGGTCGACGGATGCTGGTCGCTGCGGCGCACGGTGGCGCTGCCCTGGTCGGGGATGGCCTGCGGCTCGTAGTCGCGGGTGTCGCGCTGGCGCACCTCGAGGCCGACCAGCAGCATGTCGTCGCTGGGCTTGCCCCGGCAATGGTCGAGGGCCGCCTTCCAGGCCGCGGCCACCAGCTCGGCCAGGCCGGGGCCGGCGGCGGCGGCGCGCAGGCCATCGAGGCCGAAACGCTGGCGGCGGCCGCTGGGGCCGTCGACGCGGGTGGCGTCGACCACCCCGTCGGTGCACAGCAGCAGGCGGTCGCCCGGCTCGAGCTCGAGCCGGGCGGGGATGAACGACACCTCCTCGCTCATGCCCAGCACGCTGCCCACCCCCGGCATCACCGCCGGCTCGTCGCCGCCGTGCAGCGCCACCACCTGGGGGTGCCCGGCCGAGATCACCGTCACCCGCCCCTGGGCGAGGTCGAAGTCGAGCAGCTGGGCGGTGACCAGGCGGCGCTGGGCGCCGCTGCCCACCAGCTGGCGGTTGAGCAGGCGCAGGAACTCCTCGCCGCCCAGGCCGCGCCGGCAGTTCTCCTCGAAGAAGGCCTTGATCAGCACCCCGTGCAGCGAGGCCCCGAGATCGTGCCCGGCGACATCGGCGAGCAGCACCAGACCGCCGACGTCGGTGGCGCGCACGCCCAGGAAGTCGCCGCCCATGGCGGCCAGCGGGCGGTTGCGCCAGACCAGGTCGAGCCCATCGATGACCCCGGGGGTGCCGATCAGGTCCTGGTAGACGGTGCGCGCCGACTCGACCTGGCGGCTCAGCTCGCCGAGCTGCTGGGCGGTGCGGCGATGGCGCTCGCTCTCGTGCTCGAGCTTGGCCTTCTCCTCGCGCAGGCGGTCCTCGCGCCCGCGGCGCAGGGCGGTGGAGCGCTGGCTGCGCTCGATGAAGCCGTTGATGCGCGCCAGCAGCTCCTCCGGCCGCACCGGCTTGTCGAGGAACTCGTCGCAGCCCAGGCGCATGAGCTGGATGACGGTATCGCGGTCGCTGCTCGCGCTCACCGCCACGGTGGGCACCGGGGTCCCCGCCTCGGTCAGCCGTTCCAGCACCCCCATGCCGTCGAGCCCGGGCATGCGCACGTCGAGCAGCATGCAGTCGAGCGACAGGCGTTCGGTGGCCAGGCGGGCGATGATGTCGACCGCCTCCTCGCCGCCGCAGGCCTCGAGCACCTCGTAGCCGCGCACCGCCAGCACGGTGACCATCAGCCGACGCGCCACCGCGTCGTCGTCGACCACCAGCACCCGCCGCCGCCCGTCGCTGGCGCGGCGGTGGAACAGCGAGGTGTCCGGCAGGCGCGGCGTGATCGTGGTGGTCACGCAAGCCTCGGTTGGCACTGGATGAAGCGCATGGTGTCCAGGCCCAGCATACCCCACGCACCGCGGGGTGCGCAAGGGGCAAGAGATGGCCCCACCAGGACCCTGGTCAGATGGCGCCGGGCGGACGGCCGGCAGACGGCGGCGCCTCGGACACGGGGGCGGCGCGGAAGGAGATGCGCAATGGCGATCCCGCCAGGGCCTGGTCGGCGACCAGGGTCAATACCGACAGGTGCACCACCGCCTCCTGGCCGGGGGCGATGCCGGCCTGGGGGCAGGGGCATTCGACCCGGAAGGGCGGCAGCGGCACCGCCATCTGCACCGGCTCGTTGGGATCGCGCACCTGCACCTCGGCGCGCACGTCGACCAGCGGCGGGGCGTTGGGCGGGGCGTTGCGCACCACCAGCACGGTGCTGACCGCATAGCTGCCGGCGCGCTCGACCTGGAAGCGCAGGTAGGCCGACAGCCCGGCGGGGAAGTCGCACACCTGGCGGGTGCAGATCACCCCGGTCAGGGTCCCGCCGATCAGCCAGCGCCCGCTCTGCATGGGCTGGACGTACTCGGCGAGGATCACCGCGCCGCGCGCGGCGTGCATGGGGTCGGACATGCGCGCCAGGGTAGGTTGCGCCGAACCCGGTGCCATGCCTGGGGATGCGCTACCGGTGCACGAACCCGTCGGCGGTGACCTCGCCGGCCAGGAAGCGGCCCCAGTCCTTCTCGAAGAAGATCGCCGACAGGTCCTCGATCGGGCGCAGGGCCTGCTCGCGCACCGCCAGGGCGGCACCGTCCCAGCGCACGGTCAGCTTGGCGGCGCGGTGGCGGGGGTCCTCGGGGCGGAAGCGCCAGCGGGCGGTGTCCACCGCGCGCGCCTGCGGCTGCTCGCTGCCGTCGGCGGCGCACCAGGCGCGCGCCCCGCGGCTGCCGCCGCCGGCGGCGGCGTAGGCGTCGAGGGTGGCGAGGGTGGCCTCGGAGAGCAGCGCCAGATGGCGCCAGCGGAAGGCCTCGGCGGCGCGCTCGGGCGAGGCGACCGCCAGCGGCGCGCGCCACAGCGACCGGCGCAGGACGCGCGCCGCCGCCAGCGCCGGCGCCACCCCTTCCACCGGGCAGATGAAGCCGGCGTGGTCGCTCATGCGCGCCTGGATCTCGTCGCGCACCTGGGCGGCGGCCGGGCCGGCGCCGCCGCGCGCCAGGGCCAGTGACTCGCCCAGGGCGGCCAGCGCCGCCGGGCCGGGCGCGGCGTCGGGGCGCGGGGCGCCGTGCGCTGCGGCGTGCACCGCCACGCGCATGCCGCCCACCTGGCCGGCGGTGAGCGCGGCGCCGCCGGGACGGGTGACGCCGTGCGTGCCGGCGACCTCGCCCACCGCGTACAGGCGGTCGAGGCTGGCGCGGTTCCAGGCGTCGACCGCCACCCCGCCGTTGAGGTGCTGGTGGTTGACGTTGAAGGGCAGCGGCTCGCGTGCCAGGTCGTGGCCGTGCATGCGGTACAGCTCGATCGCCAGCGGGTTCATCCGCCGCAGGCGCTCGATGGGCAGCTCCTGGGTGGCGCCGGCCGCCTCGAGGTAGGCGCGCGCGTCGTCGTCGAGGTCGGCGCACGAGAACGGCGCCCCGCCCGGCACCGCGGCGGGGTTGCGCGTGAAGTCGAGGAACACGGTGCGGCCCTGGCGGCTCTCGTGGTGGATCGCCAGGTCGACCAGCGAGGAGCCGAAGCGCAGCATGCGGGTGGCGTGGAACGGCCACTGGTAGCCCTTGCGGAACACGTTCGAGGCCATCTCGCGCGTGCTGCGGTACCACTCGCCGAGGAACTCGCGCTCGACCCCGGCGGCGTCGCGGCTGAACACCCGCGGCACCACCTGCACGTAGGTGCCGGAGAGGTTCCAGGGGAACTCCTGGCGGCGGGTGCCGATGCCGAACTGGCACTCGCCCAGGTTGCAGGCCTCGGCCCCGGCCTCGAGCGCCATGCCCAGGGAGCCGTAGCAGTGGGCGGGGTAGACGCTGTCGCGCCACAGCTCGCCGGGGCCCCCGGTGGCCAGCACCGTGCGCCCGGCCAGCACCAGGGCCAGGCCCCAGGGGTTGGCGGCGGTCTCGCGGTCGACCGCCACGCAGCCCAGCACCGCGCCGCCGTCCACCACCAGGCGCACCGCCTCGCAGCGGCGGCGGACGGGGATGCCCAGGCGCAGCGCCTCCTCGGCCAGCACCTTGACCATCAGGCGCGAGGTGCGCGGCCCGCACGAGGTGGCGCGCCCGACGTCGTCGTGGTCGGTGCGGTAGCGCAGCACGGCGCCGAAGCGGTCGGTGGGCAGGGGCAGGCCGAGGAAGCGCAGGCCCTCCATCGCCCCCAGCGAGCCCACCGCCTCGATGTAGGCGGTGTCGGCGTCCATGCAGCCGCCGGCGCCGAGGTCGCGCGCCAGGCGCTCGAAGTCGTCGCCGCGGCGCGAGGTGCCGGCGGTGTGCAGGGTCTGCTTGTCGGAGCCGGAGCAGGCGGAGGTGCCGCCGAACGGGCTCATGGTCGCCACCAGCACGTCGAGCCCGGCGCGGCGCGCGTCGACCGCGGCGCGCAGGCCGGCGGCGCCGGAGCCGACCACCAGCAGGCCGCAGCGCACCACCGGCACGCGCACGCCCGCGACCTCGACGTGCTCGTCCGGCGCCGCCGCCGGCGGGATCGCCGGCATGTCGACCTTGGTCAGGGAATCGAGGATGGCCTGGGGGATCATCGCCCCGCCCTCACAGCCGGCGCAGCTGGAAGCCGCCGTCGACGTCGACCACCGCCCCGGTCGAGAAGGGGAACGAGCCGCCCGCCAGCGCCGCCACCGCCAGGCCGACGTCCTCGGGCGTGCCCCAGCGGTTCTGCGGCACCAGGCCCTGGGCGATGAGGGCGTCGTACTTGGCGGTCACCGCGCTGGTCATGTCGGTCTTCATGATCCCCGGACGCACCTCGTACACCGGGATGCCCTCGCCGGCCAGGCGCGCCGACCACAGCTGGGCGCCCATCGACACCGCCGCCTTCGACATGCAGTAGTCGCCGCGCCCGGTCGAGGCGGTGTGCACGCTGATCGAGGTCACGAACACCACCGACAGGTGCTTCGCCGCCGGCGCCGGCCGCTGCGCCAGCCAGTGGCGCGCCACCGCCTGGGTGAGGAAGTACGGCCCGCGCGCGTTGATGCCCATCAGGCGGTCGAAGCTCTCCTCGCCCGCCTCGAGCAGGTCGGCGCGCACGGTGGGCGCCACCCCGGCGTTGTTGACCAGGCTGTCGATGCGCCCGAGCTGGGCCAGGCAGCCCGCCACCAGGGCGGCGCGCTGGTCGGCCTGGGCGATGTCGCCCTGGAGCGGCACGAAGCGCTGGTCGGGAGACCTGGCCACCCCGGCGCAGAGCCCGGCGCATTCCTCGGCGGCGGCACGGTTGCCAGCATAGTTGATGCCCACGCTCCAGCCGGCACGGGCGAGTTCGAGCGCGATGCCGCGGCCGAGACCGCGCGAAGCACCGGTGACGAGGGCGACGGGGATGGTCATGCCGGTCACCCTAGCAAACCACTCTCGTTGGTCAATATATCATATATGATATATCTATGAAGTACTCCTGCCGATGTCGCAAGTATGCGTCATGCAATCAATTATGATGCCACATATCATCTTGGTTAGCTGATACCGAGGTCCACGACCGCGCCTCGACATGGCCGTCCATCCACACCAGGTTCATCATCCCCTGCGAGCCATGGCGCCGCGCGCCGCGCATCGGCGTGGTTGCCAGGGACCAGTTCCAGTCTGCCGGGCATTTCATCGACCAGCTCGACAGGTACACCCCGGGGCGGCCGGGGTTGTCGTTGCGCTCCACGTCGCCGGCCAGGGCAGTCTGGCTCGGCCGGGGGATCTGGGTGCGCAGGATCGAGCCGTTGTAGAGGCCGAGGCCCGGGTACGCGAAGCCGTGGGCATTGTTCTCCATGACCCCCAGGCCACCACCCCAGTAGAGGCTGCTGGTGGCCACTTCCGGGCAGCGGAAGATCCCGTTGGTGATGCTGCCGCTGCCGATGGAGTTAGGCGCCGCCCAGTTCACCTCGATGTAGCCCCCCCGGTCCAGCAGGTTGGTCCACCAGTTGGAACCGGTGAGCCCGCTGGCCATGGCATAGATGTTGGAGGGCGGATACAGGCCCTCGGCCTCATCGGCATAGGTGTTCAAGGCGAAGCCCATCTGGCGCAGGTTGGATTTGCACACCGTGCCGCGCGCAGCATTGCGCACGAGATTGACCGCCGGCAGGAGCATCCCGGCCAGGATCGCCACGATGGCGATCACCACCAGCAGTTCGATCAGGGTGAACCCGCGGTGGCTCCGCTGCATCTGACCGGCAAAACCGCATTGCGTGTTCATCGCCAGGTTCCCCTGCCGGGATAGCATATAGCTATATCGTGTGCTTCATCAGGATATTTGTGCCGATCGCATCCATCAGGCGAGGCTACACCGGGAACGGAGCTTGCGCCAGCCCAGCCTCGGCCGCGGCGAGGTTTCAGCAGGCGTTTGCCGGTGTGCTCGAGGGTGGTGAAGGCATGAGGGGTGATCAGCACCTGGCGGCTGGACAGCCACGAACCGGTGTCGACGATGACATAGCGCACCACCCAGCGCTGATCGTCGAAAAAAAGTCCTTTACCGTGCCGATGTCGCCATCGGAGCCGCCCAGGTGGTGGCCGCACAACTGCTTGATGCCCTGGTCCATGGGAGGGCCTTTCGGGCGTGGGCTAGGGACATCGATGGTGCCCTGCGCATCCCCCCGGCCATGGGGCATCCACGGGTGGCGGCGCGGCCGCCGGTCAACCCTCGTCTTCCGCCTCCTCCGGCGCCAGCCACAGCTCGGCGGCGAGCGGAACGGCGATGGCGCCCAGGCGGCGGCACTGGCGCTCCGCCGGCAGCGCCTGGTTGAGGGTGCGGAAGTAGGCCAGCGCCCCCTCGTCCTTGGCCTCGATCAGGGGCAGGGTGGGGGCGATGGGCTGCAGCAGCTGGCGCACCTCGCCGGCATCGAGCCGCTCATGCACCGCCACCACGCGATCCTCCATCGACTCCCAGCCGGCCTGGGCGACGGGGTCGGATTCGCGCCAGCGCTCCTTGACCACCGCGCTCAGCAGGGCCTTGCGCTTGCCGCGTTCGAGGTCGAGGGCGCGCGCCATCCCGGCCGGGTCGGTGGCGATGCCGCTGCGCCTGGCGATCGACTCGACCTCCTCGGGGGTGGGCTCGCGCAGGGCGAGGTCGTCGATCTCGTCGGCATAGAAGCGCTCGACCTCGGCGGCGAAGCCGTCGGCGGCGAGCGGGGCGGGCACCCGCCCGGCCAGTTCGCGCTCCAGGCGCAGCTGCAGGCCCTCGGCGTCGAGCCCGGGCTCCGACACCTTGTCATGGCCGGGGCGGCGGATGAGGCTGCCGGCCACCGGCGAATTCGACACCGTCAAGGTGCCTCCATCGGGGAAGCGCGCCACCAGGTCGATCCACACCCCGGCGCCGAGCATCTCGCCCACCAGCGCGCGCACCTGGGTGGCAGGGTGGACGAAGCCGGCGAAGGTGGCGCCGGGGATCTGCTCGGTGGTCCAGATCCCCGCCGGCTGGTAGCCGAGCCGGCCCAGCCCGGCGATGGCGGCCTCGGCATGGGGGGCCGAGGTCCACGCCGCCTCTTTCTGCCGGTCGAGGTGCAGGCGCGCCGGCTGCGGCTGGAAGGCGGCGGCGAATCCGTGCATCGCCTGCAGCGCGCCCGGCATCTTGGCCATGAAGCGGCGGATGCGCAGGACGAAGAACAGCACCAGCACCAGGATGATGGCCAGCAGGGCCAGGACCACGATGCCGAGTATGGTCAGGATGGTGCCCATGGACGCAGCTCCTGGCCGCCAGCCTGGGCCCACGGCCGGTGGTGGTCAAGATCGGATGGGTCGATCAGGGCAGCGCCATCACCCCCACGAACGAGGGCTTGTCGGCCACCGCCACCGAACCCAGGCGGCTGAGCAGGCCGCTGGCGGGATCGCGGCGGAACACCGTCACCCGCGCCGCGCCCTGGCTGGCCGCCAGCAGCAGGTCCTCGCCGGGGGCGAAGCTGAAGTTGCGCGGCACCTTGAGTTCGCCACCGCCGGTCTCGTGGGCGATCACGCTGGCGGTGCCGCGTTCATCCAGCCGGCACACCGCGATGCTGTCGTGGCCGCGGTTGGAACCGTAGAGGAAGCGGCCGTCGGCGCTCACCAGCACGTGCGCAGTGGTGCTCTTGCCGGTGAAGCCGGCCGGCAGCAGCGGGATGGTGGCGCCCGGGGTCAGGGTTCCGGCGGCGGCATCCCAGCCCAGGGTGGTGAGGGTGCTGGCCAGCTCGTTGATCACATAGGCCAGGGGCAGCTTGGGATGGAAGGCGATGTGGCGCGGGCCGTGGCCGGCGGGCATGGGCACGGTGGCGTGCAGGGCCAGCTGGCCGCCCGCCAGGTCGATGCGGTACACCGCCACATGGTCCGAACCCAGGCAGGGCACCACCAGGAAGCGGCCGTCGGCGCTGGGCATGGCCATATGCGCCTTGATGCCCGCCAGCAGCACCTGGATCGGCTCGCCGGCGCGCCCGTCGGCGCCCACCGGCAGCACCGCCACGTGGCCGGTGCGGTAGTTGGCGGCATAGACCCAGCGCCCGCCGGGATGCACGGAAACATGGGCGGGGATGCCGCCTCCGGACGAGGCCGCCGGCCCGATCACCGTCAGCGCCCCGTCGGCGCCCACCCGCAGCGAGATCACCCCGCCCTGCTCCAGCTCATCGACGGCATAGCAGCAGCGGCGGTCGGGCGACCAGGCCAGGAACGACGGCTTCGTGCCGGCGCGCACGCTGCCGCGCGGGGTCAGGCCGCCATCGGCGCCGAGCGCGAACCAGGAGATGGAAGGATCGTAACCGCTGACATAGACGAGCTGGGTGGGCACGGGGACCTCGGGGGGCTGGGCGGCGGCCAGCACGGAGGTGATCAGCAGACACAGGACCGACCGTGCCATGAACCCCCTCCTGCGTCGTCGCGGCGCCAGCATGGCGGCCGGCAGGCGCAGGACCAGGGCGGGCCCCAGGAGGATGACTGGCCCGCCCGCTCCACCCCCGTCGGCGGATCGCATTCGCTGTCGATCCCCCCTACCCTGCCGCGCCATGGCCACCCCGCCCGCCCCCGTCGACCATGCCCCGCGCCCGCCCCTGGGCACCATCTCGCTGCTGCTGCTGATGATCGTGGTCGCCCTGCTGCAGCAGTTCCTGGGCATGGAGCTGATCGAGGTCAAGCCGGACGTGCTCAAGCCGCTGCTGCTGCCGCTGGACGAGTTCAGCCCGCTGCAGTGGGTGACCAGCGTGTTCTTCCACGACGGCTGGGGGCAGCTGATCGTCAACCTGCCCTTCCTGTGGCTGTTCGCCGTCCAGGTCGAGCAGCGCCTGGGCAAGCTGAAGTTCCAGGCCGCGGTGCTGGCGCTGTGCATCGGTGGCGGACTGCTCACCAATGCCGGCGGCCTGATGTTCGGGCTCAAGGGCTGGGACCAGGGCGCCGACGGCCTGCTGTTCGGGCTCATGGCCATGGCCCTGGTGTGGGAGCCGGAACACATCGTCGCCCGCCGCACGGTGGGGGGGAAGGTCCTGCCCCTGCCGCTGGTCGCCTTCGCCGCCCTGCGCCTGCTGCTGGAACCCGCCCTGCTCGCGCTCGAGGGCCACAGCTGGGCCCTGGTGCTGCTGCACCCCCTCGGCCTGGCCCTGGGCGCCGGCCTCGGCCTGCTGCTGATGCAGATCCGCTGGGCCGACTGCGCAGGCTGGGACCTGGTCACCCGCCTCAAAGCCGGCAAGCTCGGCCAGGGCCGCCCGCAGGTGGTCCAGGCCGGGCCCTCCAGCACCCGCAACCGCGGCGACGCCGAGGCCCTGGCCAAGGAGCACGTGGCGGCGATCACCGCCCTGGTCGACGCCAAGGCCTGGGATGCCGCCCTGGTGTCGTGGCAGGTCAACCAGGGCGATCAGCTCGACGTCCCGGCGGCGGTGCGCGAACGCCTGATCAAGGGCCTGCTGGCGAGCGAGAAGATCAGGGAGGCCAAGCCGCTGCTCAACCGCTTCCTGGATGAAAACCCCGGCAACCTCGCCCTGCGCCTGGCCCAGGCCCAGGTGCTGCTGCGCGACAAGCGCCCGGCCAAGGCCCTCGACGCCCTCGCCATGCTGCAGGACAAGCCGCTGCAGCCGGCCCAGGTCGAGAAGGCGCGCGCGCTCGAAAAGATGGCGCGCGACATGCTGGCGGAAGGCGTGCTGGAGATGGACGAGTAGCTGGCGCCACCCGCCCTCGCCCCTACGACCGCGGCCGTGGCAGCACCCCCTCCGGTCGAGGTGACCTTCTCCGACGGCACCCTGGTGATCAGCGGTCTGGCCGCCGAGGACCCCCTGCTGGAGGGCCTGGCGGTGCGCGACGCCCGCGTCGGCGTGCACCGCGCCAGCGCCCACCGCTACGCCGAGGTGCTGCGCCGCCTGCATGGCCGCATCGCCTATGCCGACCTGGCCCGCCGCTACGGCGAGCTGGCCCTGCGCGAGCACGCCCCGCGCGCCCTGCGCCCCTACCAGCAGGCGGCGCTGGCGGCGTGGGAATCGGCGCGCCGGCGCGGGGTGGTGGTGCTGCCCACCGGCGCCGGCAAGAGCTACGTCGCCCTGCGCGCGATCCTGGCCTGCGCCCGCGACGCCCTGGTGCTGGCCCCCACCATCGAGCTGGTGCAGCAGTGGGCCGGCGACCTGGCCGCCCGCCTGGGCACCGAGGTCGGCCAGTACGGCGGCGGCGAGAAGCGCCTGCTGCCGGTGACGGTGATGACCTACGACTCGGCGGTGCTGGTGATGCCGCACTACGGCGACCGCTTCGGCCTGCTGGTGTGCGACGAGTGCCACCACGTGCCCGCCGGCGCCACCGCCGGCGCGGTGGCGCAGTGCATCGCGCCGTTCCGCCTCGGACTCACCGCCACCCCCGAGCGCGCCGACGGCGGCCACCAGCGCCTCGACGACCTGCTCGGGCCCGAGGTCCACCGCACCGCCATCGGCGAGCTGGAGGGCAACTTCCTCGCCAGCTACCAGGCCGAGGTGCTGGAGGTGGCGCTCGACCCCGACGAGGCCCTCGCCTACCAGGAGCAGCGCCGCGAGTACCTCGCCTTCGCCCGCGCCGCCTGGGTCGACTTCGGCAAGCCGGATGGCTGGGCGCGCTTCCTCGCCGCCGCCGCCCGCGACGCGCGCGGGCGCGCCGCCCTGCGCGCCTACCGCGAGCAGCGCCGCATCAGCCGCACCGGGCGCAACAAGCTGCGCACGGTGTGGGAGCTGGTGCGCGATCACGCCGGCGAGCGCGTGCTGGTGTTCACCGAGGACAACGACACCGCCTACCGCATCGGCGCCGAGTTCGTGGCCCCGGTGCTCACCCACCACACCAAGGGCGCCGAGCGCCGCCGCCTGCTCGACGGCTTCCGCGCCGGCACCCTGCCGCTGCTGGTGACCAGCAAGGTGCTCAACGAGGGGGTGGACGTGCCCGAGGCGAGCGTGGGCATCATCGTCAGCGGCTCCGGCAGCGTGCGCGAGCACGTGCAGCGCCTGGGCCGCATCCTGCGCCCGCAGGCGGGCAAGGTCGCGGTGCTGTACGAGATCCTTTCGGCCGGCACCGCCGAGTCCTATGTCAGCGAGCGCCGGCGCAGCCACGCCGCCTTCGGCGAGGAGGAGGTGTTCGACCTCGACGCCGCCGCCGGGGAGACGCCATGAACAGGCTGGCGACTCTTCCCTGGGAGCGCCGGGCTCCAGCCCGGCAGTTTGCCCGCACAGTGTCCGCGAGGCCGCCATGCTGACCCGCGACCTGCTGCGCTACCAGTGCCGCGACGGCAAGCTGCTGCCGCGCCTGCTCAAGCCCACTCCCGCCAACCTGGCGCTGGCGGAGGGGCTGCTCGCGCACTGGCGCGCCGGCATCGGCGAGCGCCTGGGCGAGCTGGAAGAGGCGGCCCTGCCGATCATCCACGAATCGCGCTCGGCGCTGGTGGGCAAAGGCCTGCAGAAGCTGCTGCTCGACGCCTGCACCTTCGCCGATCCGGCCAGCGCCGAGGAGCTGCGCTCCCGCGCCCTCGCCGCCTCGGCCGAGCTGCTCGCCGCCCCGGCCGCCGACGCCGCCGGCCACCGCGCCGCGGTGGCGGCCCGCCTCGGCCTCGACCCGGCGGCGCTGGGCGAGGCGCTCTACGCCGACCTGCCGCACCTGGCCCGCCTGCAGGCCGCCCCCGCCTGGGGCGCCGAGGAGCTGATCGAGCGCGCCAACCTGGCTCTCTGCCAGGGCCTGCTGCTGGGCGCGCGCAGCCTGGTGGTGGAGCTGCCGGGGGCCGACGCCGGGGCCCTGCGCCGGCTGGCCAAGGCGCTGCGCTGGCGCCGGCTGCTGGCCGAGGTGCGGCGCACCCCGGCCCTCGCCACCCTGGTGATCAGCGGCCCGGCGGCGGTGCTCGACCAGGCCAAGAGCTACGGCCTGCAGTTCGCCCTGCTGCTGCCCGAGCTCGCCACCACAAGACGTTGGTCGGCGCGGGCCGCATGCGACGGCCCGCGGCGCGAGCCCGGACCGCTGACCCTCGAGCTGGACCAGGACACCGGCCTGCGCGCCCCTGCCAGCTTCACCGGCCATGTGCCGGCGGAACTGGCCGCCTGGCTGGCCAGGCTGGGCGAGCGTCTGGCCGGCCGCACCATCGACCCGGCGCCGGACCCGCTGCTGCTGCCCGGCGGCGAGCTGGTGGTGCCCGACCTCGCCATCGACGGGGTGCCGATCGAGCTGTTCCACCGCTGGCACGCCGCCGCCCTGCGCCGCCGCCTCGACCAGCTCGGACGTGCGCCGCTGGAACGCCTGGTGGTGGGGGTCGACCGCACCCTGGCCAAGTCGGCCGACGCCGCCGGCTGCACCGACCACCCGGCCTTCGCCCGCCACGGCCTGCTGTTCAGCGACCTGCCGGCGGCAGCGGCGCTGGCGGCGGCGGTGGCGCGCGTCGCACCGTGATTGCCGGCGGTGGCCACGGGAATGGCGAAGCGGCTGCCCGGGGATACTACGTAGCCTGGTGCCAATACCCAGGAGCCCGCCATGACCGGCACCCCCTCGCACCTGCGCATCGCCCTCGACTCGATCCGCTGCTTCACCGATGACGGCAGGCTGGACCTGAACGAGCTCAACTACCTGCTCGGCATCGCCACCGCCGACGGCAACGTCACCGCCGACGAGAAGCGCGTGCTCTCCTCGCTGTTCAAGCAGGCCTCAGGCAAGCTGGAATCCCCGCAGGTGCTGGCCCGCATCCGCGAGGTGAGGAAGCTGCACGGGATCGACTGATCCTGGAAAGAGCAGACGGATCACCGCGGCGACGCCACGACGCCACGAGGAAAAGACTTATGGAGGTCCGCTCGTTCACCCGTTGGGTGCGAGGGTGGGTCGATGCAAGCTCAGGTCCGGCCGTGGCGTCGTAGCGTCGTGGCGGTGGAATCGCCGATTATTGGCTGATTCCCACGTTCACTGCGCCGGCACCGCCTCGCGCACCGCCGCCGCGCTGCTGGAGCACTGGGCGAAGGCGCGGTCCTGGGCCATCAGCTGGGCGCGCAGGGTGGTGTACTCCCCTTCGCTGATCGCGCCCTGTTTGCGGGCCTCGGACAGGTCGATGAGTTCCCGGCCGAGGGTGGTGGAGCGGGAATAGTTCGCCTCGATGCGGTTCCAGCTCGCGCAGCCGGTGCAGCAGAGCGTGGCGAGGGCGAGCAGGACGAGGGTGCGGGGGGTGGTCATGGAGGACCTATCGGGATCCCCCGCCCGCGGTTACCGGCTTCCTGGCCGGCCCTCCTCGATGCGGTTGCCGTCGGTCTGCACGTTGCGGGTGGTCGCAGCGTCCAGGACCACGCCGGGCCTGGTCTGGCCGGCGCCCGCCTTCCAGGTGTTGCCGCCCAGGCGCAGGTCGCTGCTGCACTCGACCTTGATGCAGCCGGCCAGGGCGTTGGCGCCGGGGACGGGGGCGTCGGCCTCGATGCGGTTGCCGCGCACCACCACCCCCGCGCAGGCGCCCAGGCTGAGCGCCGGGCCATGGCTGTCGATGATGCGGTTGTCCTCGATCAGGATGTTACGGAACAGCGGATGGGCGGTGCGCCCGGCCGGCAGCACCGGCACGGCATGGATCGCCGGTCCGCCGAACTTGTGGATGCGGTTGGCGCCGCGGATGAGGTTGCCGCGGATGACGATGTCCTCGCAGCCGTTGCCCTCCGACCACAGGGCGCCGGCGATCTCGGTGGCGAGCTGGATGGCGTTGGCGGCGGGATGGTCGAACTGGTTGCCGGCGATGGTCGCGCGCCGACCCGACAGCAGGACCCGGCCGTGGTCGAAGCGGTTGTTGACGATGCGCACGTCGTTGGAGCCGTAGCGGTGGTTGAAAACGATCGACAGCGGCGACACCGTCTCGGGCAGGGCCTCGGCGAATTCCAGCAGCGCATCGCCGTTGTTCTTGCCGGTATAGGCGACGGTCTTCACCGTGCCGGTGAAGCCGATCGGGGCGTAGTCGGGGCGGTACAGCTCGACCCGGTCGCCGGGCGCGGCCTTCATCCGCCACTTCGGGTTGTTGATCAGCAGCAGGGTGTTCGCGCCGGTCTTGCGCACGCCCTGGGCGCAGTTGTCGTGGATGTTGATGCAGTCGTCGCCGGTGCCGGTGATCTCGCTGTCCTCGATCAGGATCGAACCCTGCGAATCGAGGATGTGGAAACCGTCGGCCGAGGTGCTGAAAGGGCGGCGGCTGCCCGGCCGGCGCTGCACCGCGCAGCTCCTCAGGCCCAGATGGTGCAGGTCGCCGCGCCCGACCCAGCCCATGCCGGGCATCGAGTAGACCTTCACGCGGTCGAACAGCAGGTGGCTGCAGTCGTTGAGCTTGAAGGCCCCCATCTCGTAATAGAGGTGGCGGATCAGCAGGTGCGATCCGGCGACCAGCGGCTGGGGGGTCGAGAACGAGACTGTGAGCCTGCCCGGCGCATCACTGTCGCGGGCGGTCACCTTCGGGCTCAGGCGCACCCCGTCGGTCCCTTTCAGGGTCACCGGGTCGATGGCGGTGAAGTGGGTCCATTCCGCCGTCTTCAGGCGCTCGACCACCGCCGCATCCAGGTCGGGGAATGAGAGCACGCAGGCGGTGCGGTCCGCGGCCAGCGACTCCACCCGCGCCACGCTGGCGATCGGATTGAGCGCCCAGTCCCAGTCGATGACCAGGTTGCGGATGACCAGCCGCTGGCAGTTGGCCATATTCCACGCCGAGGTGTTGCGCAGGAGCTTGGCGTAGACCAGTTCGGCGCCTTGGCCGTCGATGGTCAGGTCGTGCAGATCCTGGACCATCAGCGGGTCCTTGGGCATCATGCGGTAGGTGCCGGGAGGGAAGACCAGGCGCGAGGCGCCACGCGCACCGCAGGCGCGCAGGGCGCGGCTCAGTCCCAGGGCGTTGGCGGCGGCGACCTCCGGCGTCACCGGCCCGGCGGCGCCATCGGCGACCAGGCCGAACTCGGCCACCGACACCTCGAGGCCCTGGCCGGCGGCGGGCTGGTCGATGGTGAAGGCGCGGCTGCCGGTCGCGACCGGCCCCGATGCCACCGCCGGCGTGGTCGCCCCGGCGATGGCCGGCAGGTACGCGAACCCGCTGCCCTCGCGGATCACCAGGCTCTCGACCACGAGTTCGCCCGCCCCCTTGCAGCCCACGTTGAAGGTCCAGTCATCGGCCGGGGCCAGAACCATCGGCAGGCGGGCGATGCCGCTGTCGCCGGGATCACCCAGCCAGTTGACCCACACATCGCGCTCCTGGCCCAGGGTCTTGGAGCGGGCGAACATGTGGAAGCAGCCGAAGAACGGATTGCCGGGGTAGGGCGGCGACACCACCACCCGATAGGCCAGCTCGGCGTGGTAGTCGCGGCCGCCCTGCAGCACCTTGGGCACGCTGAGCAGGGTGTTCCAGCCGTCGCCCTTGGCGCCCATACGGCCATCGGGAGCGCCGTCGGCTGGCTTCCAGCGGTACACCTCGCGCGTGGCCGTCGCCGGAACCGCCGGAGCCGCCTGGGCGACCGGAGCGGCGGGAGCTGCCGGAGCGGCGGCGCCGCCACGCTGGGCCGGGGCGTCGCCGCAGCCGGCCAGCAGGAGGAGCGACAGGCAGAGGCCGCCGGACAGGGTCTTGCTCAGCATGGAGGATCCTCGGATGGAAAGAGTGCGGCGGCACCTGCCGCAGTTGCCGCTATCTGCTCTTACGGAGCGTCGACGTCCACGTCGACGCCGCGGTGACGCCGCCATGGTCCCAGGTCGGCACTGAAGAGGCTCCGTCGACGTGGACGTCGACGCTCCGGAAGCGGCCGTCCGCCTTTCTGCGCCCTTGCTCAGCTGCCTCCCCCCAGGGCCGCTCACTGCGCCCCGGTCCAGATGTTGGGACTGATCAACGACTCCGATCCCGACGCCTGGGCCTGGTTGACCTTGGCCCAGGGGGTCAGGCGCTCGATGTGGCCGTCGAAGAACAGGTAGTTGGAGCCGCCGCCATGGCTGAGGCGCAGCGAGAAGCCGTTGCCGCCGTTCTTGAGCGGGGTGGTCATGGGCGGGCGCGTGGCGTCATAGGGCGGCACCGTGCCCCACTGCTCGTCCATCACCCCGGCGGCGTTGGCGCCCCAGTGCTCGGCCACCCACACCAGACCGGACAGGTTGCCGAACGAGCCGGGCATGAAGCCGCGCTGGAGGCGGTCGGTCAGGTTGAACACCTTGGTGAAGAACCAGGCGGAATCGTTGTAGGCGTAGCTCAGCCCCCAGGTCGATCCCGGGGGTTTGGGGAAGCATCCCGCAGGGCAGCTGAAAATGGGGCTGGGCCGGTTGGCGCTGCCGCCTTCGGCCATGCCCATCACCGCCCCGTACCAGAAGTAGCGCGGATGGCCGGCATCGATGCTGCTCTGGAAATTCACCCCCAGCCCGGTGCTGCGGTCGACCAGGTAGTGGGGCGGCGCCAGACCCTCGTTGTCGGCCTGGTAGACCGCCAGCAGCAGCCCGACCTGGCGCAGGTTGGAGCCGCACTGCAGGCTGCGCGCCTGGGTGCGCACCGCCGACACCGCCGGCAGCAGCATGCCCGCCAAAATCGCCACGATGGCGATCACCACCAGCAGTTCGATCAGGGTGAAGGCGCGCACCATGCCCCAGTCTACGCCGGATGCGGCCGCACGGCAAACGCGCTCAGCGCTCCGGACTTGGCCCCAGCGCTCCTGGGGCGCGGCGGCGGCCGGCGGCGCGGCCGGGGGGCTGGCCGCGGGCGCGGCGGAAGCTGCGCGAAAGGGTGGTGGCGTCGGCGAAGCCGGCGCTGCGCGCCACCTCGTCGAGGGTCAGGCTGCGGTCGCCGATGCGCTGCTCGGCGCGCTGGATGCGCATCTGGGCGAACGCCGTGCGCGGCGAGCAGCCGCGCACGCGCTGGAACAGCCGGCGCAGGTGCGGCTCCGACACCCCCAGCGCCTGCGCCACCGCCGCCACCCCGGGCTGGAGGTCGAGGTTGGCGGCGTACCAGGCCACCGCCGCCGCCACCTGCTGCGCCGCCCCGGGCTTGGGGCGGTAGCGTTCCAGCCGCGCCGCCGGCAGGCGCTCCGCCAGCAGCAGGGCGAGTTCGGCGGCGATGGCGTCGCCGCGCACCCCGCTCAGGGGCGCACCGGGCTCGAGGCCGGCGGCGGCGGCGGCCAGCTGCTCGACGCGCCGGCAGGCGGGGTCGTCGAGCGCCACCTCCAGATGGCCGTCCTCGCGCGCCAGCACCTGGAGAAGGTCGCCCACCGCGGCCACATGCAGCACCGCCACCCGGCAGGGCGAGCAAGGACGCCCGCGCCAGCCGTGGCTGCAGGAGGGCGGGAATAGCCACAGCGTGCGTTCCCGCCACACCGTGCGCCCCGGCAGCCACAGCCCCAGGCGGCCGTCGAGCACGGCCTGGAACTCCCACGAGGAGCGGGTGTGCGGCTCCATCGGCTGGTCGCCATAGGTGCGGGAGCCGAGACTGGCGTAGCGCAGCATGCGGGAAGGTACCCGCGCCCGCGCTATCCCGCCAGGGCGAGGGCGACCATGGCGTTCATCGTCTTCCCTGGGAGCGTCTGCCTGTGCTTGCGGTTGGCGCGATTCCCAAACGCCATTGACCTGGATGGACAAGATGGCGTGGCGCTTTTCATGTGAGGCCTAGCGCCCGGTACCAGGCCTGCAGGCGCTCCAGCGGCCACGGCCGCGGCCCGGCGATGTAGTGGTTGCTGCCGGCGGCATCGCCGCTCCAGCGCAGGCGCCAGCAGCGCACCCCATCGAGCACCTGGGGCAGCCGGCAGGCCTCGACCGCGCCGTTGGCCGGCACGCGCACCGCGCCGCGCCACAGCTCGGCGCCGCTGTCCAGGTCCTCGATCGCCAGCTCCAGCGCCAGCAGACGCCGCAGGTCGTTGACCACCACCACCCGGTGCTGCCAGCCGTCCGGCTCCTCGACCACCGCCACCACCTCCTGCTGGCTGGCGCGGATGGCGGCGAAGGCGAGCTTGGGCCGGCCGAACCAGTCCACCACCGCGTCGCTGATGATCGGCCAGCCGTCGCGCAGGTTCCACCACAGCATGCCCCAGGTGCGGCCCTTGCGCGCGCGCCAGGTCTCGATGAACGACTTCTTGGCCTCGGCCTGGCTGAGCTGCGAGGCGGCCACGAACTCGTCGAGGTCGCGCGGCTCGCGTCCGATCAGCTGCGCCGCCTGGCGCGCCATCAGGCCGTTGCGGTAGTCGTACGCGGTGCAGCCCGGCAGCGGCTTGACCGACAGCGGCAGCAGGGCGTCGTTGCCCGCCACCGGCCACAGCGGGGTGCCGGGCGCCACCATGCGCGCCAGGCTGGCGCGCTCCGGGCAGCCGTGGTAGCCGATCTCGCTGACGAAGCAGGCCTGGGAACGCCGGTAGTAGGTGCCCTTGAAGTCGTCGCGCGGGCCCCACAGGTGGTCCTCGGGCTGGCCGCCGCCGGCCAGCACCGCCGCGCTCAGGTAGGGCGACGAGGGCAGGTAGTCGCGCATGGGATCGTGCGCCGCCACCGCCTGGGCCAGCACCTGGCGGGTGACGCGGTCGCCGTTGGGATCGAGCGTGCGCCCCGGCCAGTTCCACTGGAAGGCCTGGTCGGTCTCGTTCGAGCCGCACCACAGCGCCAGGCTGGGGCGGTTGCGCAGGCGGCGGATCACCGTTTCGGCCTCGGCGACCATGGCGGCGGCGAAGGCGTCGTCCTGCGGGTAGATGCCGCAGCCGAGCGCGAAGTCCTGCCACACCAGCAGACCGTGGGCATCGCACCAGGCGAAGAACGCGTCGCTCTCGTAGACGTTGCCGCCCCACATGCGCACGGTGTTGCAGCCGCTGTCCCACAGCTGCGCGAGGGCGGCGTCGAGGTGCTGCGGATCGCGGCTGTGCAGGGCGTCGAGCGGCACCCAGTTGGTGCCCTTGGCCCAGTAGCGCTCGCCGTTGACCACCAGGGCGAAGTCGCCGCTGCCATCAGCAGCCAGCGCCTCGCTGCGCTGCAGGCGCACAGTGCGGAAGCCGACCTGCTCCTCGCGGCGGTCGGCGACCCGGCCGTCGGCGTCCACCAGCTCGACCGCGGCGCGGTGCAGGCGCGGCTCGCCCCAGCCGCGCGGCCACCACAGCCCGGCGTCGCGCAGCTCGAGCACGCGCCGGCCGCGCCACGAGCTCACCCCCTCCTCGGCCACCACCGCCCCGTCGACCAGCACGCGCACCCGCCAGCGCTCCCAGCCCTGGTCGGGCAGGCGCAGGGACCAGTCCACCAGCACCCGCGCCGATCCCTGCACCGGGTCGGTGGCGAGGGTGGTCCAGTAGGCGTCGCGCACGGCGTGGCGCGGCGGGGCCTCGATGCGCACGGAACGCCACAGCCCGGCCGACAGCAGGCGCGGCATGATGTCCCAGCCGAACTGGTGCGCGGCCTTGCGCAGGCGCAGCGATTCGAAGCCCGAGGTCAGGTGGATGGCGCCCACCGGCGCATCGGCGGCGGCGCGCGCCTCGCGCAGGCCGGAGCTGACGCGGATGAGCAGGCGGTTGGCGCCCGGGCGCAGGGCGTGGGCGGCGGCCAGCCGGTGGCCGACCAGGGCGTTGGCGGTATCGCCCAGGTGCACACCGTTGAGCCACACCGAACCCAGGCAGTCGAGACCGTCGAGCACCAGCTCGGCGCCGCCGCCGGCGGCCAGCCCCGCCGGGCAGTCGAAGCTGCGCTCATACCACCAGGCCCAGGTCTCGAAGCGCACGTAGTCCCAGGTCCCGGGCGCCACCAGCGGATCCGGGGCGAGCCCGGCGGCCTGCAGGGCCAGTTCGACGTTGCCCGGCACCGCCACCGCGAAGGAGCGCAGCCCGGCCCCGGCGAGGGCGTCGGGTTGCGCCGGCACGGTGTCGCCGGGACCGCCATGCAGGGTCCAGGCGCCATCGAGTGACAGGGAGGTGAGGCTGTCGTCCATGCGCCCATCCTAGCGCGGGGCCGGCCGCCCGGCCAGGGCCCGTCCACGCCAGCCCGGACGTCGGTTTGCGCCAAGGACGGCGGCGCGGAATCGCGGGTGGCCCGCCCGGCGCCGCCCGCTACACCCCCGCCCACCATGGGCATGAAGAACCACCCCAACGACACCATCGCCAAGCGCCTGCTGCGCCGCTCGCCCGGCGATGCGGTGGGCTGGGTCGCCGGCCACTACCCGATGGGCAACGAACGCGACGCGCTGACCGAGCTGGTGCGCGCCCTGCGCATGGTCGGTTCACCCGACGTGCTGGTGGGCGAGTACGACGAGGACGGCGAGCACCCGCGCCTGCGCACCCTGGTGGTGCGCCTGCCCGAGAACCCGGCGGTGGCGGCGCGGGTCAAGATCCGCGCGCTCGAACTGGAGCGCGCGCGCCAGGTCGACGAACCCGGCGCCGGTCACGGCTTCGCCTGGCTGCTGGTGCCGGTGGGGCCGGAATCCGCCGCCAGCGGCGAGCAGCCGTAGGCCGTCCGCCAGGCCCGGCAGAGGGTGCTGGCGGAGGAGAACCCGCAGGCCTGGGCCACCGCCGCCAGCGGCCGTTCGCCGGCGGCGATGCGCGTGCGCGCCGCCTCCAGCCGGCAGCGGCGCAGCACCTCCTGCGGGGTGCAGCCGAGGTGGCGGCGGCACAGGCGGTGGATCTGCGACTGCGAGCAGCCGGCCTGACGGGCGAGCTGGAAGGCGTACACCGAGCGGTCGCCGCAACGCGCCGCCGCCAGCCGGCGGAAGGCGGTGAGGGCGCCCGGCTGGTCCTGGCCGTCGGCGCTGCGGGTGGCCTCCAGCAGCAGGGCGGCGTAGAGCTGGAGCAGCAGGGTGCGGCGGTCGCAGGCGGGATCGGCGAAGCGGTCGAGCGCCTCGCGCGCGAAGGCGCGCGCCGGCACCGGCGAGGCCCAGCGCGACCAGCGCGGCGCCGGGCGCCCGGCGGCGGGGTCGACCCGCACGCGCAGGGCCAGGCACACATAGGGATGCTGCGGGTCGCTGCGCTCGATGCAGGCCTCGCCGCCGCCATGCCAGAGCAGGTCGCCGGGGCCGACCTCGCGCCAGCCGCCAGGGACGCGCAGCCAGCCGCGGCCGGCGAGCAGCAGCTCGATCGCCTCCTGGTCGGGGCCCATGATCCGGCGCATCGGCTGCTGCAGCCGCGACTGCCGCCAGATCATCACCAGGTCGAGGTCGCGCAGGCGGTCGCAATCCACCCCGGCAGCATGCCGTCATGTGCCTGGTTTGCCAGAATCGCGGTTCGTGCAGGCTAGACACATGGAGCCCCAGGGCCCGGACGGCTAGGCTGGCACGCTATGCGACCCTTCCCCCGCCCCGCCACCCGCGCCTTCACCCTCATCGAACTGCTGGTGGTCATCGCCATCGTGGCGGTGCTGGCGGGCATGCTGCTGCCCGCCCTGAACTCGGTGCGCCAGGCCGCCAAGGGCCTCGGCTGCGCCTCCCTGCTGCGCCAGTACCAGCTGGCCAACGCCGCCTATGCCATGGACTGGGACGGCTGGTCGGTGCCGGCCTACCTCGCCGACGGCAGCGGCACCCCCAACTGGAACCTCGGCTGGCAGGGCAACCGGACCTTCCTCGACCTGCTCGCCGGCGGCGAGTTCGGCCCGGTCAACGGCGCCACCTGGCGCCTGCACCGCAAGCTGCTCTGCCCGCTGGCACGCAACCTCCAGCCCAACCTCTTCTGGGATGTGGAGCTGAGCTGGGGCATGAACACCAGCCCGCTGCCCTGGCCGCCGCCGGCGTGGGCGGTGGGCGCGGTGCGCACCCAGCGCCTGCGCAGCCAGCTGGTGATCTCCTTCGCCGACGGCCTCTGCGGCACCATCGACAGCACCCGCGCCGACGACGCCTGGATCGACGGCGCCCCCGCCCCGGAAGGGACGCGCATCCTCGGCGCCCCCGCCTTCCGCCACCGCAACCGCTGCCAGGCGGCGTTCTTCGACGGCCACGTCGAGGGTCTGGCGCTGGGCGCGCTGTCGCCGTCCACGGAACGCTGGCGGTGAGGGCGCTGCTGGCCGCGCTGCTCGCCCCGCTGCTGGCGGCGGCCGAGCCGGAGGCGCTGGGCGGCGGCACCGCCCTCGGCCTCGGCCCCAGCCACGATGCCGCGGTGGAGGGCGCCCTGCTGGTGGCGGTGGGCGACGGTGCGCTGACCACCGCCGACCTCGCCGACCCCCGCGCCCCGCGCCGCCGCGGCCGTCTGGCCGGCCTGGGGGCGGCGCGCCAGGTGGTGCTGCAGGACGGCATCGCCTATGTGGCGGCGCGCGAGGACGGCCTCGCCATCGTCGATGTGCGCGACGCCGCCGCGCCGCGCCTGCTGGCGCGCTACGACACCCTCGAGAAGGCCACCGGCCTGGCGCTGGGAGGCGGGGTGTGCTTCGTCGCCTGCCGCTTCCACGGGGTCGAGCTGATCGACGTGCGCGAGCCGGCGCGGCCGCGCCACCTCGCCACCGCGCTCGCCCGCCGCGAGGTGCAGTCGGTGGCCTACGCCGACGGCCATCTCTACGGCGGCATGTGGGGCGACCGCCAGGTGGTGGTGGCCGACGTGCGCGACCCGCGCCGCCCGCGCGAGGTCGGCAGCGCGGCGCTGGACGGCTACGGCGACGGGGTGGCGGTGCGCGACGGGGTGCTCTACGCCGCCACCGGCCACCACGCGCGCGCCTACGCCGGCGAGCACTGGCAGCAGGAACGGGCGGGCGAGCCCGGCTGGGGCGGCGGCCATGGCCTGGAGCTGTGGGACGTGCGCGACCCGGCGGCGCCGCGCCTGCTCGCGCGCCACAAGACGCGCGCCTTCTACGCCGGCACCCCCGACATGTGGAGCGTCGAGGTGCACCACGGCCTGGCCTTCCTCACCGACACCTTCAACGGGGTCGAGGTGGTCGACGTCGCCGAACCCGCCCGCCCGCGCACGGTCGCCCGGGTGGCGGCGGGCGCCGACGACCCCGCCGGCGGGCTGGCGGTGGGTCCGGGGGCGCTGTACGTGGCCGGGCTGCGCGGCGACCTGCGGGTGGTGCCCACCGCCCTGGCGCGGCCCCAGCCTGCCGCCGCCCCGGCGGCGCTGGCGATCGCCCCCGAGGGACCGGCGGAACCGGCCCTGGACGGCGCCTGGTGGGTGGTGCGGCCGGGGGGCCAGGTGCGCGAGGC